>DHOG01000076.1:56751-63666 GCA_002410715.1 Ruminococcaceae bacterium UBA5396
CTTTCCCTGGGGTCGCCCCCGGCGGCCGTTAGCCGTTATCCCGCCCTGCGGTGCTCGGACTTTCCTCATGAAAATAATTTCACGCGGCTGTTCAGCTCACTCACGCTAATATAATAGGACATTTGTTCGGCTTTGTCAAGTAAATCGATTGGAAATTATATGAAATCCACACCGGGTTTCACCCTTGATTTGCATCATAAAATAAAATGTATAAAACAGAGATTATAATAAAAACTAAATCAGGAGCTTACCGTTAGAAGAACTCTGCAAAGGAGAAGTATCATGAAAAGAAATCCAGACGACCGAAGAGATAATGTTGAGAAGATCCAGTATAACATCAACCACACCATCGAGAATATGGAATTAGCAGAAGAAATGATTGAGAAAACAGATGATCCCAAAACCAGACGCGACCTCAAGAAGAAAAACGAACGCAGGAAAGACGCACTTGATGGTATGCGTAATGAGATTCAGGACGAAGCTGCACACCAAGAAAAGTTATAGAACCGCAAAGCATTTATTACATTTGAAGCGTGCAAGGGGCCGTAGCAAGCGCCTTTTTGTGCGCTTCCTTTGTCTAATCAACCTATTAAGGGGAAAGACAAGAATCACGTCTATGCTTATCTATTAAGCTTTGCGCTTTCCTTTTTATATCAACCGGAGCCTCTGAATAACCAATCCATTCTAAATAGGATATAACTTTATAATAATATTCCTGATTATTGATTACTTTTTCAAAACAATTAACACTTTTTTGATATTCAGTCAAATAAAAGTAATTAATACCAAGCTTAACAAGCAGACTTGGCTTATCAAACATTTCATAATATCTGATTGCCTTTTCATAATATTTGGTTTCAGAAAAGCAATCCCCTATTATTTCATGCAGTTGCTCATTCAGAATTGTAAAGCCTGAAAGGTAGCTTTCTGTGGCAGTCTCATCTCCCAATCTGATCAAATCATCCAGCAGCTTTGCAAAACTTGATAATTGATCTTCACCAAGTAAATCAGGTTTTGCATTTTCAAAACAGACATTTAAAATAAAATCATATTTATTGCCGCATTTATCTTTGTGCTTCAAGTATAAATCCTTGTGTTTCCCTGAGATTAAGGACAAAGCCAACAAATACTCAAAATTACTGCTTCTTTTTACATCCAACAAATAGGATGCAGCATCAATTGCGCTGGGTGTGTTTCGGCTTACAATAAAATACATGATTAAAATTGACTGATCCACATCTTTTTCTATGTTGTAATATAAATTGAAGTAGTAAGTGAGCAACGGCGATTTTATGCTGCACAACCCAAGAAGCAACCGCTTTAGATCATCGACGTTTTTTATATCGTATAGCGAATTTAGCAACATGATTACATCTTCAGTTTTTTCATATCTCAACAGCCCTAATAAATTGGTTAGAGCTTTCAAATTTGATTTATCTGCTTTTAACACCTCAAGATAAAAATCAAAGCTTTCCGAACCAAGTCCCTTCAGCTCATAAATTTCCCCAATTTTGATTAGGATCGAATTTAATTTTTCGTAAAACAAACTTTGATTTTTTCCATCATAGCCGTCGTCCAAATTAACGGCATCTATATACTTTTCCAAAGCGAGGTCATAGCAGCCAAGCTTATCAAAAAAATACGCCTCACAAAGCTTAATTTCAGGATGGTGGGGATAAAGCTCAAGATACTTCTGAATTTCTTTATATGTATCCTGATGGCTAACTTCATCTAAACAAATCATTGACTTAAGTCTGACAATAAATATTCTGAAATAATGACAAAACTCATCCTGTTTTGTAATAGGCTTTGCGTACTCAATATGAACATTGGTATAATGATACGCTTTTTGAACTTCATTTGTCTGGTCATAATACAAGGCTAGGTAATAGCTGATAACTTCATCCATTTTGCCGGCTTTTTCTTCTTGAATCAGCAATTCATAGTTACGCTTTTGCTTTTCTTTTATATTACTTTTTGTATAACCTGTGTGATATATTACAGCATCTTTATATATCGCGTATTTAATATTGTTATCTCCGTCAAATAATCGTTCATGCACAATTCCCTTAAACCTGATTGATTTACTGTTTCGGAAAGTCCTTATGCTGTCATTTTGTAATAAAACCGAGCCGTCCTCTATGTTTATATTTTTCATTGTACACATGATTGCATGGATATTTTGATTGGCGTGAATTTTTTTTATAAATGAGACCAGCTTTTGTTCGGAATTATCCGTAAAATATTCATCCGCATCAAGAAATAGAATCCAGTCACCACTTGCATGTTCCAATGCAAAATTCTTCGCTGCTGAAAAATCATTGTCCCATTCTCTGAAAAATACTTTGGCGCCCAGTTGTTCCGCAATCGCAACTGTATTGTCGGTCGATCCTGTATCAACCAGAATAATTTCATCAGCCACTTTTTTGACACTATTGATACATCTTGCAATCACTGCACTTTCGTTCTTGGCAATCATACAGGCGGAAATTTTCATAGTAAGCTCATACCCTTCCCGGATCTTATGCCAAGATGGACATAAAACCGTATTGGAAAAGGGCGTTTCATAAGATGGCATTGCCCCCAGCCCTTTATGGTGGCAATGCCATTTTTCACTTATCTAATAAGGATTGGATCCATTATATATATCGTATCAAATGCAGAATAAATTAGATTTGCCTAAATAAAATTCTTAAAAGCTTTTAATAAAACATGCAAAAGGAATGGAAAAGAATAACGGGTATGAAAAAGGTAGCATCAATATGCGTTCATTTCGTGAAGGTCCTTACATCGACAAAAGAGCCCCCGAAATAAATCTGGGGCTCTTTTGTGTATTGGGGGGAGGTTAAAAAGATGGAAAGCAAAAGTTAAGTAGTTGTTGTGGTTGTAGATACGGCAGGATGTCTTATTATTTCGCCTCCGTCAGTCGTCAGCTCAATATATTCAACACCATTTGCACCGACCTGAACCGTATAGGTTAGATCTTCAGAACCCGGCAGAGTGCTTTCAATTGCTTGAATAATATCACTGCCGTCTTCACTGTCGTAATCGCCAGTTGCCGGAGCATTACCATCCTGGGCTAATGTAACATACGCCAATTGTGCAGCATTAAAAAGACCACTCGCGTTGGCTTCGTCCCTGGCATCTCTCGCATCATTGACAAAATTGAGAACGGTTGGCGTAATGACCGCTGCAAGAATGCCGAGAATTGCAATAACAACAATCAGCTCAATAAGTGTAAAACCTTTTTTGCCTTTAAGCCTTTTCATAAGTTTTAACATTGTTTTATCCTCCTCTTATTTTATCAACAGGCCCCAAAAGCCTCATTGAATATAAATAAAAAAGCAACCAGATATATAAATCAGTTGCCCATCACAAAAATACACCCATGGTGTATTTTTCACATTGCGCATGTGAAACGGCAACTGGCTGCCATAGACAATGATCCTTAGGCCCTATAGCTTTGCGCCCCTGCCTTTCGACAAGTTTGCTATTAAACCGGATTAATCTCCTATTTGAACTAATTATAGCACCCCCTATTACCCTTGTCAACAACAATTTTCATAAAGTTACAATGAATTTTAGCGGCTAATGGCATCAGCCTCCCATGTGATCCAATTATTGTTCTTTCCAGTAAAGAGGAGCGGCCCGGATGATCCGAACCGCTCCCGCTATATATTAAGAGAGGATTGCGTATTTATGTGTTCACGCATTGCCGTTATCCCGTCAGCTTCTCACGCATCCGTGCCAATATCGCGCGTTCGCGCCTCGATACCTGAACCTGTGTCATGCCAAGCTTTTCTGCTGTTGATTGCTGGGTATTGCTTTTGAGATAGCGCAATACAATCAACGCCCGATCAAGTGAATCGAGTTCACACAAAACCTGCCGTAAAGCCAGACGATCGGTTAACATCTCATCCGGGGATGAAACAGGTACATCAATCTGATCCCCATCATCCTCAACCCCCGAACGGGTTAGAGACAAAGGTGGCAGGGCAGCGCCCAGGGCTTCAGCGGCCTGTTCTATTTCAACGCCCAATAAATCAGCCATCTCACTTACAGTTGGCTCGCGCCCTTCATTGGAAATAAAATTTTCTCTTTCACGAGCCGCACGCATAGAAA
Organism: Ruminococcaceae bacterium UBA5396; assembly: GCA_002410715.1. Lineage (GTDB taxonomy): Bacteria > Bacillota > Clostridia > Oscillospirales > Acutalibacteraceae > Avimonas. The sequence continues at coordinate 60,874 of DHOG01000076.1, forward strand.
GCTCTTTTAAAGAGCGGCTGACTTTAACCGCTCCCCCATCGCGGAAAAGACGGCGTATTTCGCCCAATATCACTGGCACGGCATAGGTTGAAAATTTCAGACCGCGTTCTTCATCAAAACCGTCTGCCGCCTTAACAAGGCCCATACACCCAGCCTGGAAAAGGTCGTCGTATTCAATACCCCGTCCGATGAAACGTCTAGCGCACGAATGCACCAACCCAATATTGTTGCAGATGACATCCTCACGCTTGCTCAAGATTGCTTCCCCTGCCTCTGACGTAACTGTATGTATTTCTCTAAAGTTACTACAGTTCCCTTATCCCTCATTGATTTTACGCGCAGCTTGTCCGTGAAGCTTTCCATAACCGAGAAGCCTAAACCCGACCGTTCTTCACCCCCAGTGGTAAACAGAGGTTCCATTGCCTGTTCCACATCTTCAATACCAATACCTCTATCCCGAATTTTAATAACCACTCTTCCATTTTGGTATATTTTCGCAACAACGGTTATTTTCCCGACATCATCAGGATAAGCGTGAACAATACAATTTGTAACTGCTTCAGACACCGCGGTTCGAATATCAATTAACTCGTCAACAGCAGGGTCAAGCTGTGTTATTAATGAGGCAACCGCCGAACGTGCAAGACTTTCGTTTTCTGAACGGCTCGGGAATGTGATTTTCATTTCATTTAATGCTTTCATATGTACAACCTTGCCTTTCCGGTTTTCTCATCGGGATTTTCCCGCATTCACATCTTCTTTTTCCTTTAAAACATGCAGACGTTCAAGTCCGGCAAACTGAATCACCTTTCTGACCCGTTCTGAAGCATTGATGATTTCAAGATCTCCTCCGTATAGCTGTATCAGCCTGTAACGGCCCATAATCAACCCGATACCCGAACTGTCCATAAAACCCACTTCTCCGAAATCCAGACAAAGGCGCTTGGGTTTTAACATTTCTACAGCATTGTCCACCTGTTCGCGAATTTGTCTGGCGGTATGATGGTCAATCTCACCTGACAGCCATACGATCATTTTCTCCGGTGTATTTTCGACCCGTACACCCATAGTCGTATCCTCCTTATGTATCCTGCGATATGCAATTCCTGATAGTATGCCCCAAAAAAGACTGCGTTATACGCGGATATTCGAGTATTATGGATTTTCGAACATCATTAGTATCATAACTTCGTGAATGTGAATATTTTGCCGAAAATTGAGTAAGAAAAGGCTGGTTTATAAATTATTTCTAATAATCACAAAACAAAAATAGCCATCTGCCAACCTCGGGCAAACAGCTATAAAATTCCTTTTCACTTTAATTAAGGGCAACACAGAAAAGCCACCAAAAGCAAATCCCTATAAGAATTTGCTTTTTGGTGGCTTATTTATCCTTTGGTTTTATTTAGTCATTATTTTCGGATGTTTCTACTGTTACTTCTGTCGCGGCTTTATCGATATCCGGATTGTTGTGTTTCTTCTCACCGATAGAAAGAAGTGCATTCAAAGCGATACCAAATATGGCAGCACCGGCGATGCACGGAACGTTAATTCCAAATAACGGTATGTTGCCGCCGAAAGCATAATTACCGCCAATACCGATTACCATGATAGTAGCGATAACAGCAATATTCTTAGAGGAGAACATATCCACGCCCTTGTCGATCATGATGGCAATACCCTGTGCAGCAATGGCGCCGAAGAGATAAATCTCCAAGCCACCGATAACCGCTACCGGGATTCCATAAATCACCTGTATCAGAGGAGTGAAGAAGGAAATAACCATTGCGATGATAGATGCTGTAATGAGAACCGGGATAGAAAACACCTTGGAAATTGCCATGGTGGAGATATTTTCACCGTAGTTGGTTCCCGCTGGGCCGCCCACAAAACCGGAAATCATATCACATAAACCGTCCCCGATAAGGTTGCGGTCAAGTTTGTCCACCAAGTTGTATTTTTTATCTAAACCTTTTTTCTTGGCAAGGTCATTTACATAGATATCCAGCTGATAAATATGAGCCGTAGATTCGGGAATGGTTGCAATCGCGATGGGCATAATAGCAGCAGCTGCTGCTAAAGATACCCTAGGAAAGGTAAATGCGGGTACGGCAAAGATAGAGCCGTCGCCAAGCTTCCAAAGAGAAGCATCCAGCGCAGCCTCAGGGATTTTGCGGAAGAGATTGATGTCACCGGCCAGATACATAACCACCGCAAAAGCACAGCCGGTAAGCGCACCGAGAAGCAGAGGAAGCTGCCCCATAAGTCCTCTTAAATACCTAGAATAGATAATTGTAGAAAGAAGGGTTACAAGAGAAACAACAATCCAACTGCTTGTCATGGCACTGTCATATGCGCCCGCCTTCGGAATGGCATCTCCGAGAGCGTTTCCGGCAAGGGTCAAACCAATGATCATTGCCACAGACCCGGTGATAGCGGGAGGAAGAATTTTTTCGACGGCGCTCCTTCCACTGAATCGAACCAGCAGACCGGCCGCAATTGATATCAGGCCGGATAGGATGATACCAAACTGTGCATAGGAAATCAGCTCGGGAGGCAGAATTCCGGTTGCCTTGAATGAGGCAATCTGATCGGCAGTTCCTTCCGCTGCCACCATACTAGAAATGGCGGTCAGGTAAGCAAAGCTGGAACCGTAATATAGAGGAATTTTTTTACCGGTGATCAGAATAAAGCAAAATGTAGCAAGGCCGCTTGCGAAGATGGTCGTCGACACCTGAAATCCGGTGATTAGCGCAACCGTAACGGTTTCCGGGAACATAACGATAACCTGCT
>DHOG01000076.1:63836-69616 GCA_002410715.1 Ruminococcaceae bacterium UBA5396
CCGGGAACATAACGATAACCTGCTGCAAAGCATAAAGAAAAAGCTTGCCAAAACTCGGCCGTTCGTCGGGCAAATATCCATGGATGCGATTGTTTGACATATAGTTAAACCTCCTCAATAATATATCCCCACGCCGACCTCCCAGCCGACGATAAGACCAAGTTCTTAAACTCGAGCTTACTATTATTTCCCGATATTATGACATAAAAAGACACAGTTGTAAAGCAAAACTGATTATATTTCATATCAAAGTTGCGCAGCTCTCCGCAATTCACTTGAACATTATATTCAAACTTTATATAATAAATAGAAGCATAAATCAAAAATGAGGAGCGAAAATTATGAAACCAATTAAGTTGCTTGCGATCGGCAATAGTTTTTCGGTGGATGCAGTTGAATATTTAAGGAATATTGCATTGTCGGAGGGAGTTAATATTCTGATCGGCAATTTATATATCGGCGGCTGCCCACTGGAACGGCACTGGAATAATGCAATGCAGGATAGCCACGACTATTGCTACTACAGGTTTGCCGAAGAGACCACCGCAACCAACGATGCTGGGCTCCTTGAAACTATAAAATCTGAAGAATGGGATTACATAACACTTCAGCAAGCCAGCTATGCAAGCGGACAATTTGAAACCTATGAACCTTATTTGACACGGCTTTCGGCTTTTGTAAAAGAAAATGCACCACAGGCAGAACAACTGATTCACCAGACATGGGCCTATGAAATAGACAGCGACCACGGCGGTTTTGCAAGTTATGGTAACGATCAGAAAACCATGTTCAAGTGTTTAAAAGACGCATATGGCCGCGCGGCAGAACTGCTCCATGCAAGGACGATTCCATGCGGTGAAGCCGTGCAGCTCGCCCGCTCGACTGCTTTGTTTGATTATGCCAACGGTGGAAAACCACTCAACCGCGACGGCTTTCATGCAAGCATCCCTCACGGCAGATATTTGCTGGGCATTGTCTGGTATGAGACGCTGATTGGTAAACCCTTGGTGGGTACATACCGACCCGATGATCATTGCAATCCGATCAGCCAATCAGAAGCCGAAATTCTGAGAAAATGTGCGCATCAAGCGGTGACAATGTACCGATAGTCAATACCACTTCATAAGCCGGTGCGAAAGTTCTTTCTACTGCATCACTAGCCCTAGCAATTAAAAAACTCCTTCCGTCAGGCTTCTGCCTGCGCATCCCTCGTAGAGGGATGTTTCCCTCAGAGGGAGAGGCTAACCCGGCTCCCTCTCAGAGGGAGCTGTCGCCCGTGGGCGACTGAGGGAGATTTTAATAGGTTATATTTATGAAAGTGATATTCTAACCGCTCCCTCCGGCACTCCGTGCCACCTCCCGGGGGGAGGGAGGCTAGCCTTGCCCGCGTCAAAACAGGCAAAAGCCTACAATGACAGCCGCGACAAACCTTCTCTTGGGTTTATTGCGGCTGTTTTATTGTCTCAACTATTTGTCAACCCATTACACTCTTTGCAATATCAACCGATTCCTTTGCATCATGTGCGTAGAAATCCGCCCCAATCTTCATCGCATATTCCGGCGTGAGTACCGCTCCGCCTACCATAATTTTTGCAGGAACATTACTTTGGCGGAGCAGAGTAATGGTTTTTTCCATGCTTTTCAGCGTAGTGGTCATCAGCGCACTTAAGCCCACCATATCAGCCCTATGCTGAACCGCAGCATCAACCACCGTCTGATAATCAACATCACGTCCCAGATCAATCACGGTATAACCGTAGTTTTCAAGCAGTACCTTTACAATATTTTTTCCAATGTCGTGAATATCGCCTTTTACCGTTGCCAAAACAATTTTCCCCTTGCTGACGGTATTGACATTCTGCTCATTCAGCTTTTGCTTTATAACTTCAAACGCCGCCTGCGCCGCACTCGCCGACTGAATCAGCTGCGGCAGAAACAGCGTTCCTTTTTCAAATTCCGCCCCCGTTTTATCCAGCGCAGGAATCAGGTAAGAATTCACGATTTCCATCGGCTCTCTTGTTTCAAGCATTGCTTTGGTAATCTGTGCCGCATCGTTTTTAAGACCGCTTTCCACAGCCCGAATCAGATCATCGGTTCGGACTGCCGCCTGCTTTGATACCGATGCCGCCTGTTCGGCGGTATTGGAAGCATATATGTTAATATATGCTGCTGCTCCGACATCGTCGTAATTCAAAACATCAAAGGCACGGACAGCTCCGGTCATGGCAGCAACATTTGGATTCATGATCGGCAGATCAAGACCGTTGGCAAGCGCAAGTGTAAGGAAAGTCTGATTTATCAGCTCCCGCCCGGGAAGCCCAAACGATATGTTAGACACACCAAGCACCGTTTTAAGCCCCAGCTTCTCCTTACACATCCGAAGCGCCTTAAGGGTTTCTCCTGCTGCCTTTTGCTCCGCCGATGCCGTAAGCGTCAGACAATCTATAAATATATTTTCACGCGGAATCCCCATTTCCAAAGCCCGAATTAAGATTCGATGTGCAATATTAAAGCGGTGCTTGGCATCGGTGGGAATGCCGTTTTTGTCTAGGGTAAGCCCCACAACCGCGGCGCCGTATTTTTTAACCAGCGGAAGGATTTCCTTTAGGGAATCCTCGTCTCCGTTAACCGAATTGACAATTGCCTTGCCGTGGTAGATCCGCAGACCTGCCTCAATTACAGCCGGATCGCTTGAATCCAACTGGAGGGGGGCGTCTACCACCCCCTGAAGCGCCTGAACACTTCGTACCATCATCTGCTTTTCGTCAATTTCAGGAATGCCCACGTTTACGTCCAGAACGTCGGCACCTGCTTGTGTCTGCTGAAGTGCCTGAGCAAGAATATAATCGATATCCTGCTGAAGCAGCGCTTCCTTGAACAGCTTTTTCCCCGTCGGGTTGATTCGCTCACCGATAATCCGCACCCGATCAATCGGGACTGCTTTGGTTGCACTGCAGACCGCCGCCGGAATACTTGGAACTTTTTTTACCGGCTGTAAGCAAGCAAGAACAGAGCCGACTGCCACAATTGTTTCGGGCGTGGTACCGCAGCAGCCTCCCACAATTCTGATCCCAAGCGGCACCAGGCGTCCGATCTGCTGGGCAAAATCTGACGGCGATATATTGAAAGCACCGCTGTCGGGATCCGGCAAGCCGGCATTTGGCTTTACAATAATAGGCAGGGTTGTCCATTGTGAAAGTTCTTCCACCAAAGGTGCAAGCTCATCGGGACCAAGCGAGCAGTTTATGCCCACGGCATCCACTCCCATACCCTCCAGCGTCAGCGCCATTGAGGAGACGCAGCAGCCTGTAAAGGTTCGTCGATTGTTTTCAAACGACATGGTACACATCACAGGCAGATTACAGTTTTCCTTTGCGGCAAGCACGGCAGCACGAGCCTCTCCGAGGTCTGACAATGTTTCAAGAACAATGATATCCGCCCCCGCATCTGCCCCGGCACGCACCTGCTCTGCAAAAACATCCACTGCATTCTCAAAAGAAAGGCTGCCTGTCGGTTCCAGCAGCTGCCCAATCGGACCGATATCCAGCGCAATTAGGCAGCCTGTTCCCTCAGTCGCTTGCTTTGCCGCCCAAACACCCGCTGTCACGACTTCCCGTACAGAATACCCGCTTGCCGCCAGCTTATGACGGTTCGCCCCGAATGTATTGGAATAGATCACATCCGCTCCGCTTTCAATATACGCGCGGTGTATGGATGTGATTGTTTCGGGATGCGTCAGATTCAGCAGCTCCGGCAGTGCGCCGAGCGGAAGCCCCTCTCTTTGGAGCATGGTGCCCATTGCGCCATCCAGAATTACAAATGGTTTATTCAGCAATCCTTGAAAATTCACAGGTATCTCCCCTTTTTCTGAATGAGCAGCTATTACGCAGGAGGCATTCCGCACAGCCTTCGCTAACTGATTGAGTCGGTTTGTTTCCGACACCGATTACCGCGGTAACCGATTTTCTTGGCGTTAATATGCTTGAATCGTTGGCACAAAGTCCGATTTTTCTTGGCGCGTCCAGCGTTTTAAGAAAATCCCGCTGAATTTCAATTGGGAAATCTCCATAACCCGGACTGTATCTGGTTGTGAAATAGCAGTCCGAAAGCTGCCGTTTTATGGTGGTTACAGCATCGTCACAAAGCTGTTCCACAGCGGCAGTAGCACAGCTGTCCATCACAAGTCCAAATGATAAGTCGGAAGCCTGCGCCTGCCGAATCAGCCGGTCGGCATGCCCCGACAATGTAGCCGCCAGCATTACAACATGACTGCTGTATTTTAGATGAGCCGCAATATCATGCCCTTGGAAAACCAGGTCACAGCCTTGCAGTTTCACATAATCATCCATGACCGTTATGGGAATGACGGTATAGACACATTTGGGGCGAACACAAGCAGAAAGCTCCTCTACACAGCGTTTAAAAAGAGTATAAGAAGCTTGATCAGGCTGGTTTGTACCATATCCAAGATAGCGAAATACCTCGGCAGGGTTGATCACCGGCGGAAGAGGTGGCTCGTAAACCGATAATGTTGGCTGTTTCTTCAATGGTAACCCCGCTTTGCTATGAAATCAATGATGAAATGCTTTGGCTGATTTTTCTCGCAACCAATGGATTATTCATGGTGTAGAGATGAATGCCCTGCACGCCATTGGAAATAAGGTCAACAATCTGGTCAACTGCATAGGCAATTCCCGCGTCGCGAAGCGCCACCGGATTGTGTTCATATTTGCTGATCATTTTTGTAAATTTCGCAGGCAAGCTGGCAGCGCTCAACGATATCATACGCTCAATCTGGTTTTTATTCAAAACAGGCATTATTCCGGCTTCAATCGGAACATTGATTCCGGCAATACGCGCCCGCTCCAAAAACGAATAGAACACCGAATTGTCGAAAAACAGTTGTGAAATCAGGTGATCTGCCCCCGCGTCCACCTTTTTACGAAGGTTAAGTATGTCGTCAATCATATTATCGCTTTCGGGGTGGCCATGCGGGTAACATGCCCCCGAAATATGAAATTCTCCCTGACTGCGAATAAATTCAACAAGCTCACTCGCATAGTGAAAATCGGACTTGGGCGGGATGTCCGGCCTTTTATCGCCTCGAAGCGCCAAAATGTTTTTTATTCCATTCTCTTTCAGCTGCCTGAGAATTTCAACAATATCTTCCCGGCTATCGTTAACACAAGTTAAATGAGCCATCGGCTCAATATGATATTTATTCTTAACAATTGAAGCAATTTCACAGGTCGAACGGTCAGCGGGATTACCGCCCGCACCGTAGGTTACGCTGATAAAATCGGGACTTAGTCCCCCAAGCTGATCCAGCGTGCTGTAAATCGTCTCAATCGAGCCGGTCTTCTTGGGCGGAAAGATTTCAAAAGAATAAACGGTTTGTTTCTTCTTAAATAATTCTGCAATTGACATTTCTGTCACCTCATATATGTTTTATAGCCTTCGATAGGGATTTGCCGCCATCCCAAAAGAAGAATTGTATCGATTATTTATCATACATGATTTGGATAATTATTGCAATAATTTGACTATTTACGCTCATAGATCAAAACCACGCGCCTTACGCGTGGTGTGCTTTAGCCCTAGAAGGGCATATTTCTGACAAGCATCTCAAGACACACTGAAAATTCTTTCTACTGCATCACTTGCCCTACCAGTAAAAAACTCCTTCCGTCAGGCTTCTGCCTGTGCCTCCCTCGTAGAGGGATGTTTCCCTCAGAGGGAGAGGCTAACCCGGCTCCCTCTCAGAGGGAGCTGTCGCCCGT
>DHOG01000090.1:0-817 GCA_002410715.1 Ruminococcaceae bacterium UBA5396
ACCGGCATAGCTACAATATGCTTACGGGTTTGACAGCCTGGGCTGCTTGATCTTCACAGGATCCGTCTGCATCCGAACCTCACGAATCATTGCAAGAAGCTGATCCCCGTTTACACATTCTATGACATATTTATGGCAATACAGCTTGGTGTTCAGCTTGAAATCACCCAGTGTAATCAGCATCCCCCGGTGGATGGAAGCCTGCTGCATACAATAGGTGAATTTGATGGCGGTCTCGATTTCCAGCAGATGCTTCGGAGAATTTTTCTGCAATTCAACAAAGATTACATCGTCTAGGAGCAAACCGTTAACAAATTCGCCGCATTTATCGGTTGTTTTTACCTTATAGCCTTTTTTCTGAAACAGCAATGCCAGCATGTTGAGAATCTCGGTTTCTCTCATATACAGCAGCTCATCTTTGGTGTTCACGGTTGCCAGCAATCGATTGATTTTCTTCTTATGCCGCGTTTTGTTTACAAGGCGAGATACAAAGTCAAAGATAATATACAAAAGAACACAGATAAAATAGGCGAGTAACATAATGATACCTACTTTTCAAGTTTTTGTTATTATAAATTGAAACGCGGGGAATATACAAAAGGAACAGATGTAAATTTTGCATCTGTTCCTTCTATGTATAATGTTTACAGCCGCCTACCTATAACACCTTTGATAAAAATTCTTTTGTCCTTGGGTTCTGAGGATTTGAAAAAATCTCGGCAGGTTTGTTTTCCTCCACAATCTTTCCATCATCCATAAACATAACTCTTGTGGCAACTTCTCTTGCAAATCCCATTTCATGGGTCACAATCACCAT
>DHOG01000090.1:978-5614 GCA_002410715.1 Ruminococcaceae bacterium UBA5396
TCATGGGTCACAATCACCATGGTCATTCCCTCATCTGCAAGCTGCTTAATCAGATCGAGAACCTCACCCACCATTTCAGGGTCAAGCGCCGAGGTCGGCTCGTCAAAAAGCATCACCTTGGGATTCATGGCGAGGGCACGAATGATTGCAATCCTTTGCTTCTGCCCACCCGACAGAGTGGAAGGGTAGACATTAGCTTTATCCTCCAACCCAATCCGTTTCAGCAGGCGAATGGCGTTTTCTTTTGCTTCAGCCTTGATTTTTGAACGGGTTGTATTGATCTCATAGAGTGGTTTTTTGTTCTTCCGGAAGATGTTCCCGGCTGTGATGAAAAAGTTCCTAATCCTTTTTACACGTAGGTCCTGCATCGCAATATGCAACGGCGAAAGCATGATGTTTCCGAGCACCGTTTTGTTGTTGAACAGATTGAACTGCTGAAATACCATCCCCATATGACGGCGGTGGATATTGATATTCACGCTCATATCGGCGATGTCGACGCCCCCAAAGATAATCGAGCCGCTCGTAGGGTCTTCCATGCAGTTCAGGCAGCGCAGAAATGTGCTTTTTCCACTTCCGGAAGGACCAATGATGGCAACCTTTTCGCCCTCTCGGATGGTGGTTGAAATGCCTTTTAAAACATCCAGCTTGCCAAAGCTTTTCTTTAAATCAATTACGTCTATCACTTTTTCTCAGGCTCCTTTCCATGATTTTAACAAGGAGCGCGATTAACATAACCAAAACAATGTAGATCAGCGCCATGACAAGGTACGGGACCATAAATTCGTAACTGTTTGAACCAATATAGTTAAACGCAACATACAGATCGGCGGCACCCACAAAGCTAACCACCGATGTTTCCTTAATTAAAGTAATAAATTCATTTCCCAGAGTAGGAAGAATGTTTTTAACAGCCTGCGGCACCACGATTTTCAGCATGGTAATACCATAGCTAAGCCCAACCGCTCGTCCGGCTTCCATTTGACCGGGATCAACCGACATGATGCCGCCCCGCATGATTTCCGAAACATAGGCACCGCTGTTAAGACCGAATACCAGCACGCAAACACTCAGTGCCGGCAAATTAATCCCCATTAACGGGAGGACCACATAGTAAGCCACCAAAAGCTGGACAACCACCGGCGTGCCTCTGAATAACCCGACATAAAAATTGCAGACGCCGTTCAATACTCTCGGCAGAGTTTTATATTTCGGCAGCACCTTCACAATCGCGATGATTGTACCGATCACAATCCCGATTGCAAGTCCCACAATCGCGATATACAGCGTATTCTCCAGTCCTGTCAGGACTTTCTTGTAGCCATTATGCACATAAAATATTTCCCAAAACTTTTCCAGCTTTTTATCAAAATTACCCATACAAATGACCTTCCTTTTCGCCAAACCCAAAATTTTTGCCGGAATTGGCGAAACCAGTTCCCCCATCGCATTGGTGGAAAATTACATATTTGCCCCCATAGTCTACATTACCCCGCTTTAAATCGCGGGGTAATGTAACATTCATTATGCAAGCTCGTTAATTGCTTTTGTAATGCTGTTGGCAGGCTCTTCGTCAATCACTACATATTCGATATTTCCGTTCATCATATCCTGAACCGCAAGGGAGCCGGAGTCATATCCTACGCCTTTGATGTTCTCAAAGCCCGCAAAGCCCCAATCCTCATCACCGTCAATATAAAGACTACCGGTTGTTCCGTTCTGATAACCCACCTTTGTGCCGTCTTTCAGCTCGGAGAGAATTTTCTCAATATCAGCAGCCGTCTTGCAATCCTTAAAGGTGTTGTCCGATTCCTTGACGATTACTTTCTGGGATGCATTATAGTATGTATTTGAGAATGTAACGTAGGCTTTCCTTTCCTCATTAACCGTAAGACCGGCCATTGCGATATCAGCCTTGCTTTGATCTACCGAAAGCAGAACCGACTCAAATTTCATATTGCTGATGACAAGCTCTTTGCCGAGATACTCCGCCAGCTTTGCGGCAATTTCCATGTCAACGCCGTAATATTTATCACCTTCCATATACTCAAAGGGTTCAAACTGAGCGTTTGTGGCTACAACCAACTGGTCTTTTGAGGAATCAAGTTGGGCTGAAGTCACTGCTTGGGGTGTACCGTCTTCAAAGTAATTATCGCATATTTCATCAAATGTTCCGTCATCCTGAATTTGCTTAATGAACTCATTTACTTTTGTAAGCAGCTCGGGCTGTTTTTTATCAACACCAAAGGCGTACTCTTCATCCGTCAGGCGAATGTCGATTACCTTAACCTTTTTCGATCCCGCACTGCAACCCGCAAGTGCCAAACTCAACATAAGTACCGCCATGCATAACGCCGCAAATTTTTTCATAACCATAATCTCCTTACCAAAATTTCCTAATACAAATCTATGCTTGTTTATGTATAAATATAAATTATCGCATTCATTACTTTTTGTCAACAGTATATTGAATATTAACCAAAACAATATATAGAAATTTATCGGTATCAATGTATACTTATGCTGGATTATTCACAAAAATAGCAAATATTAGCCTTTTGTCTGTGCCCTGTCATAACCGTCGATCAGCTTGCTGATTTTGGTTTGGGCAAGCATGATTGCAAAAAATATAAACACACAGCCTACAATGGCACGGAAGGACGGGCGCTCTCCGAGAAGAAGAACAGAAAAGAGTATACCAAAAACCGATTCGGTCGACATTAGAATCGAGGTGGTGGAGGGCGGGGTGTATTTCTGGCATACATTCTGAAGAAAAAAGGCAACCATTGTACTGAACAATCCAAGGTAGAGCATGCTTGTGACAACATCGGCTCTCAAGATGCCCTGGGGCAAGCCTCCGTCAAAAAACGGTGCAGCCATCCATGAAAGTGTGGATGCAACTGCCAGCTGTGTTACTGTGAGAAGAATGGGGTCCTGTTTTTTGGTATACTTCTCGATAAAAACGATTTGTACCCCAAAGCCGATTCCGCACAGCAGCGACAAGAAGTCCCCGATATTTACCGACAAGTCATCTTGAAGCGACAGCAGCGCGATTCCGATAATCGCAACAAAAGCCGCTGCAATATGGGATTTTTTTGTTTTTTGATTGTTGACCATCCAGTGCAGAAAGGGGACAAACACAACGTAGGCAGCGGTCAGAAACGCGTTTTTCCCGGCTGTGGTGTATTTGCAGCCGATGGTTTGCAGTGCATAGGCGATGGTTAGCAAAAACCCGAGCACAAATCCGCTTTTCAGCATTGCGGCATCGATATTCTTTAGCCTTCCTATAAACATTAGCGAAAGTCCCGCCGTTGCAATCGTAAACCGAAACGCCATCATGTAAATCGGGGGGACGAAATCCAGAGAATTCTTAACTACAACAAATGCAAGTCCCCAAATCAGGGCAGTAAATAGCAAACCGCCCGCCGCCCAGAGCGACGTAGTTTTCTTCATTCTTGTTTCTATGTCCTTTCAGCTGCTGTCTATGTAATCATTTAATAGTAACGTGAATTCCTATTATTCTATATCCCTTCTGCCTTGGTTGTCAATCAAATAATTTAGGGTGGAGCAAAACCTCCGGGCTTTGCGTCCGGGGAACCCTACACGCGGGGTAGTCATTCATACTACTTTGATTACCGTAAAAATATAACGGTTGACATATAGCTCTCCGGCGGATATAGTGAAATCCGAACGCTGTTTTTATGGCAGCAAACGACTGCCAATGGCAGTCGTGGTCAGTTCGAAACCATCCTGACCTAAAATAAAACTAGGAGAGATTAAAAATGAGACAACAAAATTCGGCACTTCGCCGTATGGCGGAGGGCGGTCTGATTGCGGCCATGTATACGGCACTGACGCTGGCGGTGCCCGTAGCCTCTTTCGGCCTTGCGCAATTCCGTGTTTCTGAAATCCTTACCGTCCTGCCGGTTTTCACTCCATCTGCCATTCCCGGTCTTGCCGTCGGCTGCATGGTATCCAATCTCGTGGGATTAGCAATGGGCGCAAACCTTGCCGGCGCATGGGATATTCTGTTCGGCACGCTTGCGACTCTGGTGGCGGCTAGGATGACTTATGGTATGCGAAACATCAGAATAAAGGGGGTTCCTGCCCCGGCAACATTGCCGCCGGTTGTAATCAACGCTTTGGTTGTAGGGCTGGAGCTCACGCTTGTGCTTCTGGGCGGCTTTTCATGGGATCAATATGGCATGGCGGTTGCTTATGTCGCCGCGGGGCAGTTTGCCGCGTGCACCGTCTTGGGATTGATTCTTTACAGCGCGCTTGAAAGAACAGGGGTGGCTCGGAGGATGTTTTTATGATTCTAGACAGTGGTTCAATATAAACGACCAAAGCGGAACGCTACTTTAAAAGTATTTAATAGCTAGTATTCAATATAAAACTGCTATAGCGTATAGCCAATTAAAGAAATTAGAATATATTTGGAATAAATTTTTTTAATAATCTAAAAAAACCGCTTGCATTTCTAATTAAGATGGTGTAGTATAATTGGGCGTGACTGCGAAAAGGGGCGTTTTGCGCTCAAAATTTCCGGATCACGAGACTGCACGATATGCGATGACGCGGGAGGTTGCGGCAATACGCCGGTTTTTCCGCTGAGTATGTCCGATTTTAAACCGGG
>DHOG01000090.1:5761-6336 GCA_002410715.1 Ruminococcaceae bacterium UBA5396
GTCCGATTTTAAACCGGGCGACAAGGAATACTGTGAGAGCGACTATGCCATCCCCTCTTAGGGTTGCGGGGATTTGTGCGAAGTTGTCCACAGGGCGCTGATTCGTTCCCGGACACCTTAATCCAGGTTTCCGGTTTTTTTACCGCCGGTAAAGAAACACCCGGCAGTGTGGGAAGAAATCAGCGTCGCCCGCCAACTAATTATTAAGGAGGCGTTTTTCAGTGGCAGTCAAAGAAAAAATTCGTATTCGAATCAAGGGGTATGACCACCAGCTGGTGGATCAGTCAGCAGGAAAGATTGTTGAGACAGCACGCCGCACAGGCGCTCGTGTTTCCGGTCCTGTTCCGCTGCCCACCGAGAAGGAAGTTGTTACCGTTCTGCGCGCCGTACACAAGTACAAGGATTCTCGCGAGCAGTTTGAGATGCGAACACACAAGCGTTTGGTGGACATTCTTCGTCCCTCGAACAAAACAGTTGAGGCTCTGATGGGCCTTGAACTCCCCGCCGGTGTTGAAATCGAAATCAAACTTTGAGAAGTTGCAGAAAACAAAAAGAGGCAAGAGCAGAGCCCTTGC
>DHOG01000090.1:6484-6968 GCA_002410715.1 Ruminococcaceae bacterium UBA5396
AAGAGCAGAGCCCTTGCCCTACGGTGTTTTCGACTGGTAAGGTTTGTTAGATTTCCGGCGAGGTCAAGTTGATCTTTATAACGATCAACCAATAACCAAGGAGGTATAGAATATGCAAAAAGGCATCATCGGCAAAAAGGTCGGTATGACACAGGTTTTTGATGAAAAAGGCAATATGATCCCTGTCACCGTAATTGAGGCCGGTCCCTGCACCGTCGTCCAGAAGAAGACCAAGGAGAATGACGGCTACACAGCGGTTCAGATGGGGTTCGGCGATGTTTCGGTCAAAAGAGTAACAAAGCCCCTCAAAGGGCACTTTGACAAGGTGGATGTGGCTCCCAAGAAAACCCTGCGGGAGTTCCGCTTCGAAGACTGCGACACATACAATGTCGGCGACATCATCAAGGCCGATGTATTTGCTCCCGGCGACCGTGTGGATGCGACGGGAACAAGCAAGGGTAAAGGCTACGCCGGCGTCATCAAG
>DHOG01000090.1:7216-7470 GCA_002410715.1 Ruminococcaceae bacterium UBA5396
GCAAATTCACGTCACGCCGGTTCCTTGGGTGCGAACTCGTCCCCGTCCCGTGTTTTCAAGGGGAAAAAGGCAGCGGGACATCTTGGCGCAGAACGCGTCACCGTTCAGAACCTTGACGTCGTCAAGGTGGACGCAGAGAACAATCTGATTGCAGTACGCGGGGCGGTACCCGGTCCTCGCGGCAGCGTGGTGGTTCTCTCCGAAACCGTTAAGAAGGCGTAAGGGAAGGAGGAAATCGAAATGCCCACAGTATC
>DHOG01000046.1 GCA_002410715.1 Ruminococcaceae bacterium UBA5396
CCTTCACCGGTTTTCATTTCGGCGATTCGGCCTTGATGCAGGATAATGCCGCCCAGAATCTGAACGGGGAAGTGAGGGGTTCCCAGCACCCGGTCGGTGGCCTCGCGGCAAACGGCGAACGCGTCGGGAAGGATGTCGTCAAGGGTTTCACCCATCTTCAGCCGATCCTTGAGCTTTCCGGTTTGGCCTTTCAGTTCATCCTCGCTCATTGCGTGATACTTTTCGAACAGAGCAAGCACCTTGTCACAGATGGGCTGGATGCGCTTTATTTCCCTTTTGCTGTAGTCACCGAACATCATTTTTATAAGTCCCATAGAAAGAACCTCCCGTAATCTGAATAAAACGGCAAAGGCCGTGAAAATTTACTGAAAAGCGTTATTACAATACTATTTAATATAACACAATTGAAGGTTTGATACAACTAATTATCTGTAAATACGATGAGACGTATGAATTTGCGGGCAACCAATGGTGGTCTGAAATTCAATTAACTATATACACATTAAGCCCTCAATAGAATAATCAATTCTTGGTTTGCCGAATATCATCCTCCGTTTTTGCCTTATGTATCGTCAAACCCCGCTTTTGAAGGATGGGCAGGAGGTTCTTTTCGATATCGGAGTATTCCATTAATTCTAATTGATCCATAATCGTTCCGTCTTTCATAAGAAAAACATAAAACGGATAATCCACCCAATCACCAAGAGCGTTATAACTACCTTCAATGCGCCAAACCGATTCTATTTGGTCATAGGAATAACTGTCGCCTTTGAGTGAAAAGAACGCCGAATTATCCACAAATTCATAGGTGTAGAATGCAATATCGGTGTGAGCAAGCAGAGGAGTGAAAATCAGACTGCCAATCAGGATGATGTAAGCAAACCCCTTCATAAATTTCGATTCGGATTGAGTGTTCATAATCGCATCATAATCAAGCATCTTTTGCAGTTTTTTCCGGTAAATAAACTTGTAAATCCGCCTACGGATAAAATAAGACAGAGCTATTGCCGTGATTATTGCCGGCAGGAAAACATACAGGGCATTGTAAAGGGCAAGCCCGGTTGAATATTCCGCATTTCCTGAGCTGATAAACAGAAAAAGATAATAAAGCCCCAAAAAAATAAGCGTAAGCGGCAGGGCAAGCAAAAACCATGCCGCAAAAAAAGCAGGGAGTTCGGAAGCACCTGTTTGAATCTTTAAACCATCCCTCAGCGTGTTGAGATCCGGTGCTACGGCATCGTACTTTCCCCCCTCCGGCAGGCTTTTCATAAATGCGAGAAGTCTGTCTTCATAGGCAAGCCGGGTTTTATATTTTTCGCACCTTTGAATCGATTTCACGTAATTCCCGTCAAGAAATTCAGCATAGCATTTTGATGCCAACCGCAGTTTCACCCATTCGTAATAACGGTTGAGGCTCGTTGCAAAAACGTAGTCTGCGGTGTCCTGATCAAGATCATTGTCCGGCTTGAACATATTTTTGTCAAACACGGTTTCAATATCGGTTTTAAGGACGTTGTAGGCAAGCTGGGACTGCTCTTCATTCTGAGCGATCTCGGTGATTCTTGGAATAAAAAGCCTTAAATCCTCGGCTAAAGCCTCAAAGCAGCGGTTCATTTTTTTCGGGGTTTCGATAAAGGGGAAGAAATAGCATTTAAAATTGTTTTGGTCGATCAGAAACATCAAGTCATACAATGAAAAACAGAGATGCTCTTCATTTTTTTCCAGCCAGATGCGGCAGTCCAGAATGCTTTTGGGTCCCACTGAACCAAAGCTGCTGATTGAATAAACAAAATCCAGAATAAAACTGTTGAAATACACCCTCGCCGTAATTTCTTTCAGTCTGTCTTTGCCCTTATATAACGGAAAAAATTCAGAGGTGATGGCACCCTGTGAAGCTGCAAAATCCCGGGATTTTGAACAGAAAGTTGAGATAATCGAATTACCGCTGTCAAATCGATTCAAAATAAATCCACTCCATCATAATACAAAGTGCAAGTCAATGTGCAAAAATTGGATTTATTCCATTATATCATAAGATTGTAAAATCCGGTATGGTTGGGAAACAAATAATTAATCCATCAACAATGGCATCTCACCGAATTTCCCACTTGCCGTTACAGCCCCGGCGTGGTACAATGGAATTAGTAAATGATGGGTATCATTTTATGCAAATAAACAAAGGGAGGCATTTGTATGCTTATTAAACAGCTTTCCATTTTTGTTGAGAATAAGGCGGGTCGGCTTGCCGAGATTACAGCTATTCTAGCCAAGGCGGGTATCGATATCCGTGCTTTGTCGATCGCAGACACCACCAATTTCGGGATTCTGCGGCTGATTGTAGACAAACCGGATGAGGCAGAGAAGGTGCTCAAGGATGCCGGTCTTACCGTATCACTGACCAATGTGATTGGGGTAGGGATCCCCGATAAGCCGGGAGGGTTTTCGTCCGCAATGAAATGTCTTGCCGATGCCGGTATGGGCGTTGAGTATATGTATGCCTTTATTTCACGGGATCAGGGGCGTGCCTGTATGATTCTTCGTGTGGGTGATAATGAACGTGCGATTCAGGCACTGCAGCAGGATGGCGTGGAGATTCTCACCAGCGACCGGATCTATAAAATGTGATCTGTATATGAAAATCACCGATTCAGATCAACTGATTCGGTGATTTTTGTCTTAACTACCCCTCGGCTGAAAGCCGAGGGGTAGTTAAGATTATTACAATTGACTTGCCTCATTCCTTTTGCTTATTTCCTCAACCTGCCGAAGGCCGCTGTTGACCAGTTTTATCAGGAAAAACCATATTGCAACCGTCAAAAGAATTTGCACCGGAAAAAGGTTCTGCAATCCCGTCGGAACCGGTATGGGCATATCCCATATGGCATGCAGGATGACTGGAATAATAAACAGCTGTAGGAATTTTCCGGAAAAAACATGCTTTGAAGAGAGCGGCTGATCTTTTTTAACCATCATAATTGCCGCGCCGGAAACAGCCGCCCAAGCGACATGACCACCGATTGCGAGAACGCCGCGCAGGAATAGAATATCGGTAATCTGATTATAATATTGGCTCATATTCAAGGCGTAGCCTGCTGTTTCAAATACGGCAAAGCCTGCGCCCACCGCCGCACCAATCAGAAGGCCATTTAAAATATATTTTGTATTGGTCTTTCTGATAAAAAACAGCAGAGCCGCAAATTTTCCGATTTCCTCCACAATCCCGACAAGGATTGCACCCCAATAATCCAGCTTTCCGATTTCGACGATCTGGCCGAGAAAAAACGTAAGCAGGAGAGAAAATGCTCCGCCGATGAAGAATACTTTGATTACTTCAAAAAAGCTGACATTGCGCGGCACATTGATTTCCAAGAAGAATACCACGACTGAAAACGGAACCGCAAGCGCACCCATAAAAATCATGCCGGGGATGACATTGGCGGAGTTTTGCCAGCCGAATGCAAGACAGCAGGTCCACAGGATGCCGAACGATGCCATCAGCATCAGGAACACACGGGAGAACAGCCAAGGCTTGGGCCATCCGCTTGACAGCTCGGATTCGGGTGGCGTCGTCAGTGATGTGCCGCTTATAAAAATTTGGTCTGCTTCTTCGGAACTATGCTTTTTGAAAACATCTGAAAAAAGCTGTGAAAATGATATGTTCAGTTTTCCGCTGTCCCCTGTAATTGTGTTAATGGTGTTTTTGATTGCCTTCATGCCGCTGGAGAAAACGTCGTTTTCCGTATTCTGATGCCATGCACCACTGTAATAGATATCCATCATCATGGTTTTATTAATGGGTGTCCAGGGAATATCTGCAGGGTTTGCCTGTGACACCATTTTGACCGGAGTATCAAAGTTAAGAATTCGGTTGTGAACCAGCTGCGATAAGGAAGCGGCGGAAACCGGCCCATAAACAAGCTGATTGACGAGATAATACCACTGGGAGTTTAGCATCTCCGGTGTAACCGGCCTCTCCGTTTGGGGATTACCGTTATTCCATGCGGGTTGATGATAGGCTGCCGACGGGGGAGTTTGAGGGGCGGGGGGAGCCTGGTAGGACGGCACAGGCGGAACTTGTGTGTTACTTTCTGGCGGCGGAGTGACCACAGATCCGGATGCAGCATCCTGCTGCCGGGGTGGCTGCTGCGGAAAAGCATACCCGCAATTTCCGCAAAACCGTGCATTGTCCGCGTTCTCAAAACCGCATTTTGTACAGAACATTTGAATCATCTCTTTCCGGGTAAAATATTCGCTGAGTTACGAGATCTAATACCAGCATTTTTTTATATGCATGGCTTACGCTTTGTTTATATCATGATTTTACTATTACGCGACGGGTTTGTCAAAGAAATCAGTAAAATTATAAAGCGTTGACCGTTATGATGCGTACAAAAAAAGGATGGGCGTATGCGTCCGCCCGTCCTTTTTAGAGTATTATGATTCGGTGATAACCCCGCCATTTACATGAAGCACCTGACCGGTAACATACGCCGAATCATTGGTGGCAAGATAAACATAGGTGGGGGCAATTTCAAAAGGCTGTGCGGCGCGTTCCAGAGGAACATCTTGACCAAATTTTGTCACATCCTGTTCCGAAAAGCTGGATGTAATCAGAGGCGTCCATACGGGGCCGGGTGCAACCGCATTTACTCTTATACCGCTTGTAGCAAGAGACAATGCAAGCGAGCGGGTAAAGGATACCACCGCACCCTTTGTAGCGGAATAGTCGATTAGCGTCGGACTGCCTTTATATGCTGTCACCGAGGTGGTGTTAATAATGGACGAGCCTTCTTTTAGATGAGGAAGAGCCGCCTTGGTCATATAAAAATAGCTAATAATATTGGTAGAAAAGGTGTTGCAAAGCTGCTCCGCTGTAATGTCCTTAATGCTGTTTTGCGGATACTGCACTGCGATGTTGTTGACAAGCACATCGACACCGCCGAGCTCATTAACGGCTGCATCAACCACCTGCTGTGCGGAAGGCTCATTTTTCAGATCACACTGGACGGTGATACACCGCCTCCCGAATTTCTGAACCATGGTGACGGTCTCATTGGCGTCGGTCTGTTCACTGTAGTAAGGCACCACGATATCGGCCCCCTCTTTTGCGAACGCGACTGCCACAGCCTGACCGATCCCGCTGTCACCACCGGTGATGATTGCGACCAGCCCTTTCATTTTGTCCGAGCCTTTATATGTGGGATCATCGACAATGGGTTTCGGATTCATTTCCTGCTGTGTTCCGGGCTGCATATTCTGTTGCTGACGAGGAAAGCTGTCCGGCAGGCTTGCCGGTTGCTGTCCCGAATAAGTGTTTGTTGTATCTGCCATAGATCATAACCACCTTTTAAATTTCTATAATTTTAGAACCAATGTTATTATTGCCGATACAACGATTGGTAATTCCCAATAATATAAAGTGGATGCTTTAAATGAATAGAAACTCACTTAAAGCATCCACTTAAGGAAAATCCAGCTGTCTATTTGGATTAACGTTGGTTCATTCCCTTACCCGCTTCATAATGTCAGCATGTTAATATGAATTATGGATTATACGTTCCCCACTGACATGGCGTTTTACCGCTAAGCGCGGCAATCAAATCAGCTGGACGGTTGTTCTCCAGTTCAATCCATGGTCCAAAGTCCTGTATCAGAGAAAGGCAGTGCGCATCTGAATTACATAAAAGCGGCCACCCCTGTATGACGGGATGTTCTTTTACAAGCCTGTCTGTATCACCGAAACGTGATATCTCAAACGCATGGAATCCTACATCAGGTATGGTTCCGAGTGAAGCCACAACGCTGTAAGAATCCCGATCAATATGGGCGGGAAAGGTGGATCCCCCATATTTTTGAACCAGCTGCGGAACATCGTCAATGCTGATGGATGACGCCGTAGTCAGCAGGGTTGAAAAAGTGCCGGTAACTCTGTCATCCTCATCCATAATGATCTGCGTGCCGAAAATATCAGATTGATTTTTAACAGGCGGCAGCGTAGCTTCAACCAAGGCATCAAACTCCATGGCGGCTTCAAGCGTCGGAAACAAACAGATAACGTGACATTCCTCGGCGGTGCAAAGCTCCATACCCGCAATTACGATCAATCCGTTATTTTTTGCTGCTTTCACAATAGCGGGACAGTTTTTGCTGCTATTATGATCGGTAAGGGCAATCATATCCAGTCCCGCCAGCAGTGCCATATTTACAATATTGTTGGGTGTCATATCATCATCGCCGCAGGGAGACAGGCAGGAATGAATATGTAGATCATAGTACACTTTCATTTGTATTCATCCTGCCTTTCCGAATAATCAATATCGATGGGTGGAAAAACCGTCAACATTATATTTATAATTATGCAGTAATCGGTCGATTTTCACCGCAAGCTGAAAAGACGTTTCCGAGCTGCGGAGAATCGGAATGCCCTCGGTCACGGCTCGCTCCCTTGCATCTTTATCCAAAGCCGCATCCTCGGAAAGTATAATGCAGGCGGTATCTGAAAGAACAGCGACGGCTATCGCATTCAGATTGCCCATTACGGTAATCCATGCGTCTCCCTCACGCGCCCTGCCCATTACCCAGCTTAAAAGATCACCTGCGTAACCGCCGGTAACCTCCCGTGATCCGTCTCCTTCAACCAATATTTCCAGATTCAATCTCTTTACAAGCTCGGTTACAGTCATTTTAAATGTCCTTTCCGGGATTTAATGTCTTTTTACTTCTTCCGAGTCTCCCTGAATTCACTCCCCGTTTCCGTTTCGGGGACAGTGCCTTCAAGCTGGGATAACTGACTTGCGATATCCTGTATCTGCCGTCTCATAAGAAAGATACAATCGGTTTCCCGTGCAAGCCCCCGAACAATATCCTCGGCAAGCGCACGACAGGTGGGTGCCCCGCAAGATCCGCAATCCAGCTTGGGCAGACGCTGTGCAATTATATCAATTTCATTCATAATGCGCATGGCATCCTCAACATTTTCGGCAAGGGTCATGACAGGCGCATATTCTAGCGGTTCGGTCCATAAAAGCTGTCCCAGCCCTCCCGCATCATCCAATCTGTTGCAGGAGACCGGCAGATACTTTCGGAGTCTATGTATACGTGCTCTGGCGACATAACCGTTCTCGGCCGAAAAAATCCCACCGACACAGCCACCTGCGCAAGCGTTCAACTCTATAAAATCCAACTCCTGTAGCTTTTCATCCTCCAGCTCCTCCAGAACCTTAATCACATTTTCGATTCCGTCTGCCGAAAGGTGGTTTTCATTCAGCAGTCCTGCTGCTTCCCCGCCGATTGACGACCAGCTAACGCCGATAATGCCCGAATGTGCCATGGGCTCAATATTTTCAATTTTATTCATACAGCCAACCAGCTTGGGATAAATATCGCTGATTGCCAGTACACCATCAACATTAGAACGCTCGATACCAATCGGAACCCTGACGTCTGTTACCTTGGCCGCACAGGGTGATAAAAAGAAGATGCCAATTGCGTTGGTCGGCAGACCGGTGGTTTTTATTGCCTGCTCCCGGGCAAGCATTGCCGCAATTTCCATGGGAGCGCGCAGCGAAAGCACATGCTGGCACAGATCGGGAAATCTGACGCGAATCAGGCGCACCACTGCCGGACAGGCAGAGCTGATTACCGGTTTTTTTAGCCTGCCGTCAGCCAAAAGCTGCCGGGTGGCATCCGATACAACCTCAGCCGCACGAGAAACCTCAAACACATCGTCAAACCCCAGCGATTTTAGCCCGTTCAGCACATAATCAATATCATTCAGACGGTTAAACTGACCATACAATGCGGGAGCGGGGAGCGCAACCGTATATTGAAAGTCATCCAGCATATCCAAGCTGTCATGCTGCGCCTTTTTGGCATGGTGAGGGCACACGCGGATACATTCACCGCAGTCGATACAGCGTTCAGATATAATTTGCGCTTTACCAGCGCGGACACGTATCGCTTGTGTGGGGCAGCGCTTTATGCAGTTGGTGCAGCCGACGCATAAATCCCTGTCCAGCGTAACCGAATGAAAAAAGCGATCCACAAATCTCTCCCCCTGTTAAAAAATTCAGCCCTACTCGGGCTTAATCAATACCGCCATGGTCAATGTGGTACCCTTTCCGACAACGGTATCAATCTTGAGTATGTCTGTATATTTTTTGATATTTGGCAAGCCCATTCCGGCGCCGAAGCCCAGCGAGCGGATATTATCCGGGGCGGTTGACCATCCCTCTTGCATTGCCTTGTCCAAATCGGGAATTCCCGGACCGTCATCTGTCAGAACGGCTGTAATGCGGTCGGGCATGATCTCAACATCAACAACCCCTCCCCCCGCATGAATTGCCATGTTTATTTCTGCCTCATAAATTGAAATCGTCATTCTCCGTACAACATCGGAATCAAAACCCAGCCGCTTTAGCTTGCGTTTTACTTCACCCGAAGCTTCCCCGGCGCGGGTAAAATCATCGCCCGGCACCTTATAATGCAATTTCATTTAAGATTCATGTCCTTTCGCCAGGATTTATGTCATGGAACGAGCATAAATCCAATTTTATAAAAGGGCGTATCCTTCATCACATGCCATTATCGGCAATGCCTATATATCACCGGTTGCCCGAAACTGCTTCCCGTGGTTATCCGCGAAGCCCCGCTTCATAAAGCATGCCACATGCCGGAAACATGCGAAGTGGCGTTTTCATCAAAACAATCCCCCGGTCACAGGCAAGATCGATGATTTCCTGACTCGGCTCTTTGCCGCGCACAAAAACAATACATACCATGTCCATCATGTCAGCAGTCCTGACCACCTGCGGATTTACAAGTCCGGTCAGCAATACAGACTGGTCTTTGACGAACGCCAATACATCGCTCATCATATCGCTGCCACAGGCATTGTGAACCTCATTTTCTAGATGGTCTTGTCCTGAAATCACTTTGGCATTCAGAATATTTTGAACATCAGATATTGTCATAAAAGCTCCATCCCTTTCTGCCGTCGGGAATTTTGCCGTCAGGCATATCCCTCTCCCATAAGTTACGATCCTGCTATAGTATAATATACACGCTTTACAGCACCGCTGCAACCGTTTGGTTTAAATATTCCGGTTTGGTTTGCTTCCTCCTGCTGTATCATAGGGTAATATTTATATTCATCTTCCCATAGGAATTAATGGGAACAGGAAGAAAAAATTCTTCATTCCCGGTCAGCCTGCCGACCATAGTGGAGGCCGCCTTTTTTAAATATGGTTCATGTCCTCTACGGCATGAATCCCGGAAAGGACATTGGTTTTTATATGTGGATTGATACGGGAATGGTGGCGCTGTATCTTGCCGTGCTGATTGGAATTGGACTGCGGGGACGGGTAAAGGATGTAAAAGGCTTTACTGCTGCCGGTGGTAAATACGGAACGCTGACAATATTCGCGTCGCTGTCAGCCTCCTATATCGGCGGCGGTTACTCCTCAGGCAATGCTGCCGAGGCTTTTTCCGAAGGGATCGGCATGACGATTGCGCTGTTCGGATTCAGCCTATCAACCATCCTGATTGGCAAATACCTTGTCCCCGGTGTACGAAGATTTGAGGGCGAGGCAACGGTTGGCGGGATAATCGGTGTTTGCTATGGGCGAGCTGCAAGGGTTTTGACAGGTATATTCTCATTTGTGTGCTGCGCGGGCGTTGTCGGGGCTCAGATGGGGGCGATCGGGCTGGTGTTCAATGTACTGCTCGGCATTCCCCCAAGGCTGGGTATCCTTATCGGATGCGGGATTGTGCTGCTATATTCCACATCCGGCGGACTGCAGTCTGTCATCATGGCAGATCTGGTTCAATTTGCTATGCTGGCGGTGGGAATGCCGCTGCTACTTATCATGGCGTTGAACCGTACAGGAGGCACCGAAGCCATGCTGCAGACATTGCCCTCCGGCTACTTAAATCCCTTCAACGGCACCACACCCTCCGGCTTTTTCTCGATGTTTATTACCATGATGTTGGGCGAAGCGCTTGCTCCGCCCTATACACAGCGCCTACTTATCGGACGCAACCCGAAGGGAACGGCGAGAGCCACTATTTTCAGCGGTCTGTTTTCTGTTCCGTTTTTTATTATTACAGGCATGATCGGCATGGCGGCATATTCTCTCCATGTGACGGGTGACGCCAGAGCTGCAATGCCGGCTCTGGTGATGGAAATCCTCCCCACGGGCATACGAGGACTGGTGATGGCATCCATGGTATCCATCATTTTGTCGGCCGCCGACGGATTTTTAAACGGTGCTTCGGTAGGACTTGTCTGTGATACAGTGCGGGTACTGCGCCCCGACATGTCGGGCAGGGCAGAGCTCTGGTGGCTTCGAGCGGTAAATCTTGCAACCGGTATGGCGGCAGTCGCCGTGGCTTTTGTTCTGCCGGATATTTTCAATATCCTGGTGCTGGCCTACTCGTTCTGGTCTCCGCTGATCCTGGTTCCGCTGGCAGCCGCCATGCTGGGGGTGAAATCCAACGGACGCGCCTTCCGGTACGCTTTGCTGACAGGGCTTTTCTCTTGCCTTGTTTGGAATTATGTTCTGCACAAGCCCCTCAATATTGATGGCGCTGTTGTTGGTATTTTATGCAACCTGCTTGTGTTCACCGCCTGTACGCGGAGCTATCAGAAATATCGGGTACAGCGGGTTATCATGTGCAGGCAAAAGTAAGCAAAGGAGAGAATTCCATGCCCTATAACCGCGCGAAAGCCGTCGCCTACGCACACCGCTGGGCATTTGGCCGAAATCCTGCATACGGTGACTTTTCAAAAATGGGGGGCGACTGCACCAACTTTATTTCCCAGTGTATTCATGCAGGCGGAGCCGCAATGAATTATACACCCAACACAGGCTGGTACTACAACAGCTTGAACAGCCGTGCGCCGGCGTGGACCGGTGTTGAGTTTCTATACCGTTTCTTGTTGAATAACCGCGGAAAAGGGCCGTATGCCACAAAAGCATCTGCGGGTGAAATGCATCCCGGTGATGTGGTTCAGCTTTCATTTGACGGAGGAAATCGCTTTGGTCACAGCCTGTTTGTCGTGAAAACAGGTGATCCGCCCAAAAATAGTAATATTCTGATTGCCACCCATACATTTGACAGCGACAACCGTCGGCTTGACAGCTGGGAGGATGTCGTTTATCGCTACCTGCATATTATGGGAACACGTTAACTCGAAGGAATGCTGTCCTCAGCGTTCCTTCTTTATTGGTGCTTTAGCGTGAAATACTCCCCCGGCTATGCCGGGGGAGGGAGTAGCTTTAGCTATGCCTTCTTTTCGCTCATGCCAGCGGTTGCAAAGACCGTCACTCCAACAAAAAATCCGCAAACATCTCCCTCAGTCGCCCACGGGCGACAGCTCCCTCAAAGAGGGAGCCGGAATTTGCCTCCCTCTTTGAGGGAG
>DHOG01000170.1:0-9944 GCA_002410715.1 Ruminococcaceae bacterium UBA5396
CTTTCGGTGCATCTTAAGATGCCGCCAGTCTCAGCCCCTTGTAGGGGCAGTGCAAGCCACCGGCTGAGCCGGGGGTATTGACTACTGTTATTTTGCAGGTTATATATTTTGGTTGAATAGTGCGGAATAAAATGATAAAATAAAGAAAGTGTGATTTTTTGGCAAGGAGGTGTCGGGGATGAGCATAAAGCGTTGGGTTATTCCATCTTTGGATAAGGAAGCTGCGGCACAGCTGGCTGAGGATTGTGAGATTAACCCGTTCCTTGCTCTGCTTTTAGTAACACGCGGTATAACCGACGCCGAAAGCGCCGCTGATTTTTTGCTAGGCGGAGATATTTCGGATGATCCTTTTTCTTTTGCCGACATGGATATTGCGGCAGAGAGACTGCTACGTGCCATAGATAATCGAGAGATGATCGCTGTCTACGGCGATTATGATGCGGACGGCGTAACAGCTACGGTTTTACTATATTCTTATCTGCGTGAAAAAGGCGCTGATGTCATTTATTATATTCCTGAACGCGAGTGTGAAGGCTATGGTCTTCATAAAGAAAGCATTGACAAGCTTGATCAGCAAGGAGTCAAATTAATTGTAACGGTGGATAATGGGGTATCAGCAGCAGATGAAATTGATTATGCTGCATCAAAGGGTATTGAGGTGGTGGTTACAGATCATCACCAACCACCGAATAATTTACCTAAAGCGGTTGCAGTCGTAAATCCTCATCGTGTTGATTGCGGCAGTGAGTTTAAAGATTACGCAGGAGTTGGTGTTGCTTTTAAGCTTGTCTGCGCCATGGAGGGGGATACAGAATCCGTTCTGGAAAGGTACGGCGATCTGGTTGCGCTTGGTACATTAGGCGATGTAATGCCACTGACTGGTGAAAACAGGACACTTGTAAGGGCCGGTCTTCAAATATTGAATCAAAATATTAGGCCGGGTATTCAAGCATTACGTAAGCTTGCGGGAGTTGACAATAAAAACCTATATTCTATTACCACTGCGTTTACATTGGTTCCCCGTTTAAACGCTGCCGGACGTATGGATACACCTGATTTGGCCGCGCGGCTTCTGATGACAAACCAGAAAATTGTGGCAGAAACTCTTGCCTCGGAGCTTCAGGAATGTAATGTGCGTCGACAGAAGGCGGAATCGGAAATTATGAAAGAGGTTGAAAAACAGCTGCAAATGGATTCAAATTTATTATCGCAGCGCGTGCTTGTGATCGACGGAAACGACTGGAATCCCGGCGTTGTGGGTATAATAGCTGCACGTATTGCAGAGCGTTACGGAAAGCCGTGTATACTAATTGCAACCAAGGACGGGGAAGGTAAAGGCTCGGGACGAAGTGTTAAAGGCTTTTCACTTTTCGATGCGATCAATTCCTGTTCCGATATACTCAGCCGTTTTGGTGGGCACGAGCAGGCGGCCGGCTTAAGTCTTTCATCCGAAATTATAAGCATATTTAGACAGAGAATCAATCAGTATGCCGCAGAAAACTACCCGAAAATGCCGATTCCTGAGCTTTGCATTACTTTTAAGCTTCGTCCGTCTCA
Organism: Ruminococcaceae bacterium UBA5396; assembly: GCA_002410715.1. Taxonomy (GTDB): domain Bacteria; phylum Bacillota; class Clostridia; order Oscillospirales; family Acutalibacteraceae; genus Avimonas. The sequence continues at coordinate 1,558 of DHOG01000170.1, forward strand.
GGTGGATGTAGAAAAGCTGAATCTGATTTCTGCGTTGGAACCTCTGGGTGCGTGTAATCCGCAGCCTGTATTTGGGCTTTTTGATATGAAGCTTGATAATATTATGCCGATCGGGCAGGGAAAACATCTAAGGCTCTCTGTTTCACGGGATGATGTACGCCTTTCGGTATGCAGATTCAACACAACATGCGAGAACTTTCCTTATGAGTGTGTTCAAAAAGTGAATCTTGTGGTTACTATGGAGCGCAACGAATACCGTGGTGTGGTAACTCCTTCACTGCTGCTAAAGGATATTAGACCTGCTGAGATGCAGCAGGAAGAGCTGATTGAGGCATACGATTCGTTTGATACTATTGTGAGATGCGAAACAATAACGCCGGATGAGGTAGTCCGATGGACTCCTGAAAGAGAGCATTTGGAAAGGATATATCGTTTTATTCGCACAAAGAATAATTGGTCCGGTGGCTTAGATCAGCTTGAATATTTGTTGCAAAAACCTAAAATTGCTTTTATACAGATACGACTGTCACTGGAAATACTGCGGCAGGCCGGTTTGATATCTTTAAATGATCGTGGGGACTTAATGGTAATTTCATTGCTTCCTGTCAGCGGAAAAACCGACCTTAATCAAACACCGATAATGCAGTATCTTAACTCCTACTTGGAGAAATGAGTGTTACTTATGAAATGCGACGTTAATAAAATAGAATCAATCAATGAACTGAAATCCCTGCTTTCCAAAAGCGGTAAGCCATATGATATGGATGTCATTGACAAAGCGATTGCTGCTGCTGCTGCTGCACATGAGGGACAAAAGCGCTCATCGGGCGAGGAATATGTATGTCATCCCCTCTTGGCCGCTTCGATTCTTGTCGAGCTGGGAATGGATAGTGAAACCATTGTAGCGACAATCCTACATGATGTTGTTGAGGATACCTCCGTCAGTCTTGATGATATAGCCAAGCAGTTTGGCAATGATGTTGCTGCCCTGGTAGACGGCGTTACCAAACTGAGTAAACTGTCGTACTCTACAAAAGAGGAACAACAGGCGGAAAATGTACGCAAGATGCTGCTTGCTATGGCTCAAGATATACGGGTAATAATCATCAAGCTTGCCGATAGACTGCATAATATGCGTACAATCGGCTCCTTACCGGAGCAAAAACGGCGTGATAAAGCAAAAGAAACAATGGATATTTTTGCGCCGCTTGCACATCGCCTTGGAATTCGCGCGGTAAAAGAAGAGCTTGAGGATTTGTCGCTGAGAATTCTAGACCCGGTCGCATATACCGAAATTGAGGAAGCGCTTGCTCTTCGCGAAGGGGAGCGCAATGCATTTATTGAGAGTATTAAGCAGCGTATTACCGAAAAGCTGAAAAGTATACCGATTGAGTGCTATGTTGCAGGACGCATAAAGAGTATTACAGGTATCTATCGTAAAATGTATATACAAGGGCGTTCGTTTGACGAAATATATGATATTTATGCCGTTCGTGTAATCGTGGATTCCGACAATGATTGTTATAATGTTCTCGGCATTATTCATGATATGTTCCGTCCAATACCCAACCGGTTCAAAGATTATATTTCAACACCAAAATCGAATATGTACCAGTCGCTTCATACCACTGTAATTAGTAAAGAAAAGATACCTTTTGAAGTGCAGATTCGTACTTGGGAAATGCATTACACCGCCGAATACGGGATCGCGGCACACTGGAAGTATAAACTGGGTATTCAACGCAAGGATAAGCTTGAGGAGAGGCTGGCATGGGTTCGCCAGTTTATAGAAAACCAAAAGGATGTTGATGATGCCGAAGATATCATACGTTCTATAAAAACCGACTTATCATCTGACGATGTTTTTGTTTTTACGCCGAAAGGAGATGTAATAACTCTTCCTGTCGGCGCTACGGTGATTGATTTTGCATATGCAATCCATTCGGCAGTCGGTAATCGTATGGTTGGAGCAAAAGTCGACGGACGAATTGTTTCAATCGATTATGAAGTCAAAACCGGTGAAATTGTTGAAATTCTGACTACATCAGCACAAGGGCGCGGTCCCAGCCGTGACTGGCTCAATATTGTAAAGACCGGAGAAGCGCGAAATAAAATTCGTTCATGGTTCAAAAAGGAACGCCGGGAAGAAAATGTCGAGCAGGGAAAGGCAGAGCTTGATCGTGAGCTTTCACGCAACGGTATCAAGCTACCCGAAGATAAAATGAATGAATTCCTGCTTTCACAATGTAAGAAGCAGCATTGTGCTACACTAGAGGATTTTTACGCAGCAATTGGATACGGCGGCATTATTTTATCACGCATTATGACGCGTATCAAAGAAGACTATCTAAAGCTTGCCAAGACAGAAAATATACAGCCGGATACACTTGTTACCGCTGTTCGCCCGCGTCACAATAACGGCGGTGTAATAATCGATAATATGGACAATTGCCTGGTTAAGTTTGCAAGGTGCTGCAATCCCGTTCCGGGTGATCGTATTATCGGATTCATTACGCGCGGATATGGCGTATCAATTCATAAAAACGATTGTATCAACGTTCCAAAGGACATGACCAAAGCATCCGAACCTGACAGATGGGTAAATGTTCATTGGGAGGAAAGCGTAAAAGATGAATTTAAGGCCACTCTGACGATAGAAGCCAAAAACAGGAATGCATTACTCGCTGACATAACAACGCAGCTTGCTTCTATGCATGTAATGATACATGCAATTAGCGCCAGAGAATCCCATGACAGTACGGTTATTATGAATGTCACCGTAGGTGTGAATAGTCTTGATCATTTACAGTCAGTGATGTCGCGACTCGGAAAGATACCGGGAACGTATGGTGTTACACGTAGTAGAAGTAGTGGCTAATGCGTCTACATCCGGTTGCATTCTATTTAGACAGACACAAATACACCGCAAATAACTTTTTATTTTCAGGAAGGAAACTTTTAAACCATGAAATTTATTTGTTTGCCGGTCGGTGAGCTCGATACTAACTGTTACATTGTATTTGATAATAATAATCAAGGCGTGGTAATTGATCCGGGCGGAGAATCGGAAAGTATAATTCAAGTAATACGGAAATATAATCTTAATATTCTGTATGTAATCCTTACTCATGTTCATTTTGATCATATGCTTGCCTCCAACGATGTTCTGGACCAAACAGGGGCGGATTTTATGGTTCCAAAAGATGATGAAGCTGCATTATCTGATACCAACAGAAATTTAATGCATTTCGTCGGGAAAAGAAGAGAATTAACCCTTCGTGCGAATCGAGTGCTTGCCGACGGTGATAGATTCATGACGGGAAATCTTGAGTTTCAGGTACTTCATACGCCGGGGCATACGCCCGGCAGCAGTTGTTTTATATGCGGCGATTTGCTGATAACGGGAGACACGTTGTTCGCGGGTGGGATCGGACGAACCGACTTTCCCGGTGGCAGCAGCACTGCTATAAAAAGCTCGTTGATACGCTTAAGCAAACTGGAAGGAGATTATACGGTGTTGCCCGGACATGGACCTGCAACAACCTTGAAATCGGAACAACAAGGCAATCCGTATTTAAATTCATCTGACTATGTTATTGATTATTAAAGGTCATTCTTTTAGATTTGAACTTGAGAATGTCTGCAGACTGTTTCTTCCGCAGGAGAAGATATCAGTAAATGAAAATGAGGCTGATATTCTTGATAATGAAAATATTATCGCTATATCTGAGCTATCTTCCAATGATAAGGAATGGCTGTTAAATACAAAATTGGTTTATGGGGGTTCCCAAGACACAGCAATCGAACGAGTTCTAAAAGCTGAGAAAGGTGCAGGGGATGATCTTGAAAGGCGGCTGGCGGTACAGCTATATTATTCTTTTGTAAAGTTAACTGGCTTTACACTTCCTTGGGGTGCTGTTACCGGTGTTCGTCCGGTTAAGCTGATGAGACGTCTTATAAAAGAGCAGGGCAATGAAGAAGCTGTTCGCTGGTTTCGTGATGCTTTGCTTGTCAGCAACGATAAAACCTCACTCTGCCTTGATACCTTGAATGTGGAAAACGACATTCTGTCCCTTTCACGTCGGGAATCCTTCAGTCTTTATATTTCGATTCCATTCTGCCCATCAAGATGTGATTATTGTTCCTTTGTATCACACACGGTGGAACGTGCCGCCAAGCTGATACCGCAATATGTTGATTGTCTTTGCAGCGAAATAGAATATACGGGTCAGATTGCGAAGAACATTGGACTTAGACTTGAAACTGTTTATATGGGCGGGGGCACGCCCACAACCCTGAACGCAGAACAGTTACACCGCATTTTTGACGCCATAGAAAAAAGCTTTGATCTGTCTTTTCTGCGTGAATATACGGTTGAAGCAGGGCGCCCTGATACCGTAACCCAGGAAAAGCTGCACGCAATCTGGGGGGCGGGTGTAACACGGATTAGCATTAATCCGCAGACGCTGAACAACAACGTTCTAAAAGAAATTGGTAGACGACATACTGCTGAACAGTTTTATGACGCGTTCTCCCTTGCACGCAAATGCGGATTTATAAATATTAATACAGATCTAATTGCAGGCCTGCCCGGAGACAATCCGAAAAGCTTTAGCAATACCTTGGAGGGTATTTTTAAACTCTCCCCCGAAAGTGTTACAGTTCATACCCTCGCTATGAAAAGGGCTTCAAATTTCGTTAAGCATCGCCGCGAAAATTATTCCGGAGGACTCCAGTCAGCCCAGATGGTCAATACCAGCATTGAACGACTGAAAGAGGAAGGATATCGCCCGTACTATTTGTATCGCCAAAGCAAAACACTGGGTGGAACAGAAAACACCGGCTGGTCAAAGCCGGGATTTGAAGGGCTGTATAATGTATATATTATGGATGAAACACACACCATACTCGCCTGTGGCGCAGGCGCTGTCACAAAATTGATACATCCTGATACTGAATATCTCAAACGGGTATTTAATTATAAGTTTCCATATGAATACAATAGCCGTTTTGACGACATGATACAAAGAAAAGGGCAGGTGATCTCGTTTTATGAAACGCTATTTTCCAAAACGTAGACTTGAACTGAATGAAATCAATCAACGAGTAAGGGCGGATGTAAGTGAACTAATCCAGGAGGAGAGCGAAAGGTATCAGAAAGAAGTTGAAAAGCTTGCCCGTAATCTAGCTGTTGGATTCGACAACCACTGTCTTGTAATGCTATCCGGTCCATCCTCTTCTGGCAAAACCACAACCGCCTTGAAGCTATGTGCTTGTCTGAAAGAGCTTGGTATTGATGCGCATACAGTTTCAATGGACGATTTTTATCGCGGACGTGAACAGGCACCTCGTCTTGAAAACGGGAATTATGATTATGAAGCCTTGGAGGCGCTCAGACTGGATGAACTAGAAAGATGTATGCGAGAACTCATCCGTGACGGTAGGAGTTGGCTACCACGCTTTGATTTTCATAATGGTAGGCCTTCAGACGAAATGTATGAATTGAAAATCAGCCATAATTCTGTTGTAATATTTGAGGGTATTCATGCAATCAACCCATATTTTGAACAGCATCTTCCATCAGGAAATCTCTATAAGGTGTTTATTAATACAGTATCGCCGTTCTTTTTAGATGATGCAAAAATTATGGCAAGAAGAAATATTCGGTTGACAAGAAGGATTCTCAGAGATGAAAAATTCAGAAATAGTCCTGTGACCAACACGCTGCACATGTGGCAACAGGTGGTACGTGGTGAAAACGAGTATATGTTTCCCTATGTCGAAACGGTTGACTATCTGATCGATACCACACATGCCTATGAACCATGTGTTTTTGCTCCGCTTTTACTGCCGCTGCTTGAGGAGGTATCTGCCGACAATCCTGATTCGGACACGGTCCGGCATTTAATAAGCGTCTTATCGAAATTTGAACCTGTCTCTTTAGATAAAATGCCTCATGATGCGTTGCTGCGTGAATTTGTCGGTAATTCAACTGCTGTTATCTAGACAAAACATGAGCATTGATTCATAATTTACCATAAGATAGAATATATCCATTATTTCAATCATAAGGAGGAAATACAATGTCAACATTTGAAGATGTTATATCAAAAGCAAAAAGTGTTGCTGAAACAGCCGGAAAGAAAACCTCTGACTTTATAGAAACAACACGCCTGAAAATTGAAGTCTCAGAGCTTGAAAAAGACATGGCGTCGATAATGGAAGGCCTTGGACGTTTGGTGTATGACTCCCGTAAAGCAGGAGAGGATGTTTCATCTATGATAGATGACTGCGTTCTCCGGATTGACGATTGCCAAGCGAAAATAGATGAACTGCGAAAGAAGATTGATGCCTACAGATATTTAGTTCGCTGTAAGGGCTGCGGCACTCCGAATCCTGATGATGCGGCATTCTGCAAAAAATGCGGGGTAAAAATTGAGATTTGATAATGTAGGAAGGGTTGAATCTATATGATTCCCTATGAAAAGTATAAGGAAAGTGCGGAATTCCTGCGTAAAATGATAACAGAGATCCCAAAGACTGCTGTTGTGCTGGGGTCGGGCTTAGGCATGCTTGCAGGTAGGCTTGAATCTGCTGTTAATATTCCGTATTCCGAAATCCCGGGTTTTCCGCGTTCAACGGTAGCATCCCACGCCGGAATACTTTTATATGGTAAGCTGGACGGAAAGCCTGTTATCACGCTTTCAGGTCGTTTTCATGTATATGAGGGGTACTCTCCTGAAATTGTTAGCTTCTATGTTCGTGTACTGCATTTGCTTGGCGTAAAAAAACTTATCTTAACAAATGCCGCGGGAGGTGTAAATCATTCCTTTCGTGTTGGCGACTTGATGCTTATTACCGATCATATAAAGTTTTTTCCGGAAAGTCCCGCCAGAGGGGCGCATCAGCCCGAGTTTGGAGGGAGATTCTTTGACCTGTCTCATATATACTCGGCAAGAATGCGGAATATCGCCGGTCAGTGTGCGGACAAGCTTGGTATTGAATTAAAAGATGGTGTCTATTTTTATATGCCCGGTCCGGAATTTGAGACACCTGCCGAAATTCGCGCTATACGCATTCTCGGAGGAGATGCAGTGGGTATGTCTACCGTATTTGAGGCTGTGACCGCCGCACAGTGCGGTATGGAGGTACTCGGTGTTTCCTGTATTACCAATATGGCAGCCGGTATGATACCTGACAGCAGTGTGAGTGATGAAGAGGTGACTAAAAACGCCTCCATGGTATCGGAGCGTTTTTGTAATCTCATGGCGTCGGTGCTTAATTCCATATAACTGTCAGTCAGGAGGATCATCAATGTTCTTTGAAAATATTACGGTATTGCGGGCGGATGGATCCAGTCTGGATAATGTCAATGTAGCGGTAAAAAACGGTCGCTTTTCTTATATAGGCAAGGAAGTTCCACCGGGCGATTGGGGCGAAAAATACAGCGGTATTGATAGAATCCTAATGCCCGGACTGATTAACGCACATACCCATGTTCCTATGACGCTGATGCGTGGATACGGCGACGATATGCAACTTGACCGCTGGCTTTATGTTAAAATCTTTCCCATTGAGAATAAGCTCACTGGTGAGGACGTGTACTGGGGCAGTATGCTTGGAATTGCCGAAATGCTGGCTTCTGGTACCACTTCCTTTTCAGATATGTATTATTATTGCGACCGTATTGCGCAAGCTGCAACCGAAAGCGGGATAAAAGCCAATATCGGGCGTGGTATCAGCTGTTTTGACGATTCTAAATGCTTTATCGATCTTCCGGCTTACGGAGAGCTGTCCGATTTGGTTACTAAATTCCATGGCGGAGCAGATGGCAGAATCCTGATTGATGCGGCTCCGCATTCAGAATATACCACAAAACCGGATATTTTATCAGATATTGCAGACTTCGCCGCTTCCCATTCTTTAAGAATTCAAGTTCATATTTCTGAGACAAATAAAGAGCACTTGGAATGTGTCGGTCGCCATGGAAAAACACCGGCACTGGTTATGAAGAATTCCGGAATATTTGATTTACCGGTAACAGCAGCTCACTGTGTCTGGCTTACTGACAGTGATATGCAATTATTGGCCGATAACAATGTTTATGTTGCGCACTGTCCGCAAAGCAATCTAAAATTAGCAAGCGGAATTGCCCAGATTGAAAAGATGACAAAACAGGGTATCAAAGTTGCACTAGGCACAGATTCGGCTGCCAGTAACAATAATTTGGATATGCTTGAGGAAATGCGTACAGCTTCATTACTTGCAAAGGGAGTATCACGTAATCCTTGCGCATTGCCTGCAGAAGAAGTCCTATATATGGCGACTCGCGCGGGTGCTTTATCTCAAGGAAGATACGACTGCGGGGATATCGAAACCGGATACTC
>DHOG01000170.1:10095-39574 GCA_002410715.1 Ruminococcaceae bacterium UBA5396
CATATCGAAACCGGATACTGCGCAGATTTTGTCATACTTAATACAACGCATCCTTCTATGACGCCAAGCCACAACTCTCTTTCCAATGTGATGTATGCCGCGGGCGCGGCAGATGTTGAGATGACGGTAGTCAACGGACGCGTTTTATACTGTAAAGGCGACTACCCGTACATGGATATTGAGCGTATTGTTTATGAAACGCGGCAATGCGTTGATTCCCTTCTTGCACGATAGCTATTTGTGGAGTATAATAACCTGCATCAATTGCGAATATTAACGAGAGGGTTGGTGTAGTCTTGCCGAAACGCAATAAACAAAGCTTTCTGCACGGTGCGCTAATTCTCTCTTTCGCCGCCATACTGACTAAAATAATCGGCGCACTTTTATTTAAGATTCCCTTGCAAAATATTAACATGACCGCGTACGGATATTTCACGTTAGCATTTAATATATATGTACCCATTTATACTGTATCAACCGCAGGTTTTCCGATTGCTGTTTCGCGTATGGTGTCGCATAGCCTGACATTAGGACGGTATCGAGACATCAAGATTATTCACAAAGTAGCAAACAAGGTGTTTTTAATTACGGGCTCTGTCGGTACCTTATTGATGATCCTGTCAGCGTTTATTTATCCAAGCTTCGTAAAGATGGAAAATGCGCGGCTTGCGATGCTGGTTATGGCTCCCTCAGTATTATTCTGCTGTTTGCTTACATCATATCGCGGAGTATACGAAGGCTCGAGAAATATGATCCCTACTGCTATATCACAAATTGTCGAAGCGGTAGGAAAGCTGATTTTTGGCATTTCACTTGCAGCGGGAGCGCTTTATCTTGGGCAGTGGCAGTTCAGTCACGGTCAGGTTGTATACGGAATTGTAGCTGAATCTTCAGAACAAGCACTGGAGTACAGCCTTCCTTATATAGCCGCTGGCGGAATGTTCGGCGTTACGGCAGGCTCGTTTTTTTCTTTCGCCTATTTGGTATTGTTTTATCGCAGAAACGGAAGCGGTATCACAAGACAGGAACTTGAAAATGCCCCCAAGCCGAAGCGGCCGAATGTGATTTTCAGATCGCTCCTGCGGTTTGCAATTCCTGTAGCTTTGGGCACATTAGCAACTCAGCTAACTACATTGATTGACGCTATATCTTTTCAGAAGTGTCTGGCAATCGTGATCGAAAAGAATGGCAACATACTGCGTGAGATTTACAGTCAAGTTATATCAGCAGGAAAAGTAAATGATTTAAATGGGTTTTTAACCGGTACACGGGACGCCGCATTGACGTATGTAAATCTTGTTCCGAATATAACCCTGTCTTTAGGAATCAGTGCGCTTCCCGTTATTACCTCTGCGTGGGCTCTGAATGATAGAGTACAGCTTCGCAGGATGGTTTCAAACGTATTGAGAATTACATTACTCATATCATTGCCGTCAGGCATCGGACTTTCTGTTCTTGCAAAGCCTATCCTGAAAATGTTTTATGATCCATTTGTGGTTCAAGTGGCAGGCCCTCAGCTTGAAGTGCTGGGTATATCTGTCGTGTTTATATGTCTGGTTGCTCCCATTAATGCAATGCTTCAGGCGATGGGCCGAGCGGATGTTCCTGCAAAGATTGTGTTGGTCGGCGGCGCAGTCAAGCTTTTCCTTAATATTGTCCTTGTACTGAATCCTAGGATTAATGTGATTGGTTCCGCATACAGTACCGTGGCTTGTTATACGATTATGGTTATATTAAGTTTTGTTTTTCTTAAGCGTATTATGGGCATGAAACTCCGTTGGCGCTCTATATTCTTAAAGCCGTTATTTGCAACTGTATGCTGCAGCACGGCAGCTTGGGCTGTAAACGGGATATTATCAAGGTTTGTTTCTAATAGTATATCGGTATTGTCTGCTATTGCGGTGGCTGTATTTGTTTATATATGGGCGTTACTGTCTATAAGGGCGGTAAAGCGCGAGGACGTTTTAATGTTGCCAAAAGGACAAAAAATTGCGCAGATACTTGAAAAATACGATTGGATAGGTTAATATAGACAATATGAAAGCCAATACTTGGTTTTTCGAGCTGCCAGGGGGATAGAAAATGGCTGTTGATTACAAGCAAAAGGGTCATTATGAAATTGATGATCTTCTGGAAATAATGCGGTTATTACGTTCTCCGGATGGCTGTCATTGGGATAGGGAACAGACAAATCAAAGTATTCGATCCAATTTGCTGGAAGAAACACATGAAGCAATCGAGGCAATCAATCAAGGAGATGCAAATCTTCTTTGTGAAGAGCTTGGAGATATTTTGCTCCAGATTGTTTTCCACTGCCAAATTCAGCAGGAGAACAGTCAGTTCGGTTTCAGTGATGTTGTCGATGGAATCTGTAAAAAACTGATTATTAGACATCCCCATGTTTTTTCTGATGCTAAGGTAGAAAACAGCAGTCAGATTCTTGAGAATTGGGACAAAATTAAAAGAAAAACAAAAGGCGGGAAAACACAGGCGGATTTGCTTTTATCGGTGCCGAAATCACTTCCCGCTTTGATGCGTTCAGCAAAGGTACAGAGCCGCGCTGCACGAGTAGGGTTTGACTGGTCGGATGTTTCAGGTGCGCTTAAGGCACTAAAAGATGAAACCATTGAGCTCGAACAGGCTATTTCAGACGGAAATGTTGAGCGAATAGAGGACGAGTTAGGAGATGTACTTTTCTCAGCAGTTAACGTCTCACGTTTTACCGATTGTGATGCTGAGCAGGCATTAACAAATGCTTGTAACAAGTTTATACGCAGATTTGCCGTTGTCGAGGCTTTAGCCGCCGAAAAGGGTATTGATATGGCTGATGCTAATCTTTCGAAGTTGGACGAGCTCTGGAAATTGGCTAAATCAATTATTAACGGTAAAGAAATCAATCTGTCCGCACAAGAAGATGCGGAAAACCTTTAATCTATCCATGCGCGGTTTTACCCGCTGGTGTATAAAATCAATGGAGGTAATAACATGAACAAAGTGGAATTGGTCGCTGCAGTTACTCAGAAGTCAGGTTTATCTAAGAAGGATGCTGAGAAGGCGGTTTCCGCTGTACTTGATTCTGTCGTAGAATCAGTTGCTTCTGGTGACAAAGTACAGTTGGTTGGCTTTGGAACATTTGAGGTTCGTTTACGTCAAGAAAGAACAGGTCGCAACCCCCGTACAAACGAAACAATTATTATTCCCGCTTCTAAGCAGCCTGTTTTTAAAGCCGGCAAGGCATTTAAAGACGCCGTTGCAAAATAAGGTAAAGATTATATACCAGAAGCCGTCCAATATGGACGGCTTCCGGTATATAATAAGTGTATTTAAAAAGAAAAGGATGTTTCAATATATGCGACTTGATAAATATCTGAAAGTATCGCGTTTAATTAAAAGAAGGACCATCGCAAATGAGGCATGTGATGCTGGACGTGTTCTGGTAAACGGTAAACCTGCCCGTGCTTCATATGAAGTAAAACCGAGCGATATAATTGAAATAACGATGGGCACACGGGTTGTTCGAGTGGAAATAATATCTGTTCAGGAGTTTGCTGCCAAAAATGATGCGTCTGGGTTATATCGGATACTGCCTTAGTCATTATCTCAACGATTGGTTTTTAGCGTTCGGATTGCAGAAGAGCTTTAGGCGGGCGGTTTTCAGCCGAGGGTAGTTGAGTATATATTGGTTATAAAATCTCCAAACGTCACATAGAATTAAGTGAACCCCGACATTACGATTCTTTTGAGACAATGGCTATTTTAACGCAAGAATCGTATTATGTTCGGCATGTTCATTCTGAGGGGAAGATGTGCATCCTCAGAGTGACGAGGAGAGCTCTCGCCCAACCACCTGTAATGGTTGTAAGAAAGATATTTCACGGCAGGAGCTTCCTCCAATGTTAGCTGTTGTTGTCCTAGTACCAGTACAGCACAAGTTCTATGTGATAAGGAGTGTTGGTTATGCCGGAAGGAAAAACAATACAGATGCCTCATCATTTGATTCTGGAGGACCGTCATGCCCTAACTGTTTCCGGAGTATCCGATGTTGACAGCTTTGATGATATGACCGTAGTAATATATACTGAATTAGGCGAGCTCACAGTAAAGGGTGAAGGTCTGCATATTAACAAACTTAATATTGAAACAGGAGATCTTACCCTGCAAGGGCAGATTATATCTCTTGCCTATTCTGAAATACAATCAAGAAACGACGGGTTTTTTGGCCGTCTATTCAAATAGGGGAGTCTGATGTGGAAATAACGATCAGTGATCAGGTAAATCACCTTTTTCTGTCCTGTGGCTTGGGCTTTCTTTTAGGGCTATATTATGATTTTTACCGAGTTCCCCGTTTGATTATGCGTTCCGGTCGTCGTGTTATATTTTTTCAGGACGTGCTGTTTTTCTTAACTTCATCAATCATTACATTTTTGTTTTCTCTGGCTGTTATGGATGGTAAGCTCCGTTTTTACCTGTTTCTCGGTGAAGCAATTGGATTTGCAGCCTACTATTTTACCATTGGAAGATTGGTTTTGAAATTTACCGGAACCATAACAGCATTAATTATTTCAATTTGGAAGATGTTCTGGCAGATTGTTTTGGCCCCTTTTAGGTTTTTTATAGCAATTTTTAAGAAACCTATAAAAAAACTACTTGAATTATTTATAAAAACAGGTAATATAGTAGTATCATCATCAAAAAAGGTATTGAAACAAATACGGTTTGTATTGTATAATAGAGAAAAAGTGTCTGAAATCTCAACGGGCACCAAGCCCCGTGTTTTACATAAAAAGGGGAAAAAGAAAAAATGAGGGCTGCTGGAAAGAGAAAAAAGAAAAAAAGCATTTTTCTTCGCATAGCGTTGGCTGCCTTTTCTGTCTACGTTGTTGTTATGCTGATTCAGCTTCAGCTTGAAATCAGTCAGCGGCAAAGGAGAATTGAGGAAATTAATGCAGCAAATGAGCAATTGAGCAAGGAAATTGAAGAGCTGGAATATAAAAATAAAAATTATGAAGACTATCTTGAGGAAAAAGCACGTGACAGTATGGCCCGTCCGGGCGAAACTATATATTATGGTAATTGACTGAAATTAGGAGGAAAACAAGCACATATGCAACTTGAAGTTGGAGCGGTATTGGAAGGTAAAATTACGGGTATCACAAAATTTGGCGCTTTTGTTGAGCTTCCGGGAGGCAAAACCGGTATGGTGCATATATCGGAGGTTGCCCCAACCTATGTAAAGGAAATCCGCGATTATGTCACGGAGAACCAGACGGTTAAGGTAAAAATTCTCACCATTGGGGAAGACGGCAAGGTCAGTCTGTCTATGAAAAAGGCAATCGAACCGACTGCTGCACGGCAGCGCAATTCATCCCCCGGCCGTCCGGGCGGTTTTGAATGGCAGACTAACCGTAATGATACCGTTAGCTTTGAAGATATGATTTCAAAATTCAAGCAAACCAGTGATGAGAAAATGCTTGATTTAAAACGTTCGCTTGATGGAAAAAACGGCGGTTTCTCTCGCCGCGGTTCACGCTGAAACGTAAATTGGGCGGAGCTATGCTCCGCTTCTTTTTTTCGTATTTACATATGTATTGGAGTTCTAATTATGGTAATAATCAATGCAAAGATATTTCCCATTGATCAATCCGTTATTGAATCAGGCTATGTCAGATTTCAAGACGGTATCATTACCGAATTAGGGGAGATGCCTTATTCGGGAACTGATGTGGATTTGTTTGATGCGCAGGGCGGAATTTTGCTGCCGGGTTTTGTGGACGCGCATACCCATCTTGGAATGTGGGAGGATTCATTAGGATTTGAGGGTGATGACGGGAATGAGGACACCGACCCGGCAACTCCGCATTTACGCGCTGTTGATGCGGTTAATCCAATGGATCGATGCTTTCAAGAGGCTATGAAAGCCGGTGTGACAACCGTTGTGACCGGTCCGGGAAGCGCAAATCCGATCGGCGGTCAGCTTTGTGCAATGAAAACATACGGTCGACGTATGGAGGATATGATTATTAAAGAACCGCTTGCAATGAAAATGGCACTTGGTGAAAATCCAAAAACGGTTTATCATGGCAAAAATCAATCACCCGTCACCAGAATGGCAACAGCGGCAATTATTCGGGAGCAACTTTCCTTTGCGAAACGGTATGATGCTGACAAGAGAAATGCTCTGGATAATGAAGATGTTGATGAGCCGGAATTTGATATTAAATGCGAAGCGTTGCTCCCAGTTATCCGAAAAGAACTTCCTGTCCATTTTCATGCTCACAGATTAGATGATATTTTTACTGCTCAACGAATCGCAAAGGAATTTGACCTTGATTATATCATTGTTCACGGTACACAAGCCCATCTTGCTGCTGATCTTCTGGCACAGGATGGTGTAAAAATACTCTGCGGCCCTCTTCTTTGCGATCGGTCAAAGCCGGAGCTAAAGGATCTTACACCAACCAATCCTGTAATTCTGCATAATGCTGGAGTTGAGATTGCAATCATAACCGACCACCCAGTTATACCTGAGTCGTACCTCTCATTATGTGCAGGGCTTGCAGTACGCGAAGGACTGCCTTATGATCAGGCTCTGCGTGCAATAACGCTCACACCGTCTCAAATATGTGGAATCGATGATCGTATCGGCTCCATTACACCGGGTAAAGACGCTGATTTGGTTTTGTTTGCTAATGATCCGCTAACCATTACCGCAAAACCCATCGCGGTATTTTGTAAGGGAAAACGTTTCGTTTAGCTGTCCGAAAGAAAGAAGGACTTCAATGAGAGAAATTGACGCTTTAACAATAGAACAGGCAATACGGGATTTATGTATCGAAGCCAACCTGTTTTTGACGGATGATGTTAAGGATGCTGTACACCAAGCGGCTGCAAATGAAACAGGACTGCTTGCCTGTGAAATAATGCATGATCTTGAAGCGAATATTAAAGCAGCTGAACAGTACAGGCTACCTGTATGTCAAGATACCGGAATGGCGGTTGTATTTGCAGAGGTTGGACAGGATGTGCATATATTCGGCGGTTTGCTGTCCGAAGCGGTTAATAGAGGTGTCGCAAGAGGGTATTTAGAAGGACTGTTACGGTGTTCTGTCGTAAAGGACCCATTGCGGCGCGTCAATACCAATAATAATACTCCGGCGATTCTGCATATTACTCTTGTACAGGGAGATAAAATAAAGTTGACTGTAGCGCCAAAAGGGTTCGGAAGCGAGAACATGAGTCGAATTCATATGTTTACACCTGCTGCTCGTTATGAGGATATTGTCGAGTTTATTGCAGATACGGCTAGGTCTGCAGGCAGCAATGCCTGTCCTCCAATGGTTCTTGGTGTTGGAATCGGCGGTGATTTTGAATTGAGTGCTTTGTTAGCCAAGCGAGCTTTGTGCCGTCCGCTGGATATATCGAACCCGGATACCTATTACGAAAAGATGGAAGCAGATGCCTTGAATGCCGTAAACTCTCTAAATATTGGTCCTCAAGGATTCGGCGGTAAAGTTACTGCGCTTAAGGTTGCAATTGAGACTTATCCAACTCACATTGCAGGTCTTCCGGTCGCCGTTAATGTCGGCTGCCACGTAACCAGACACGCCAGTAAAACACTGTAATCAGCCTATTACATAGAACTAATTCTTTTAAATTATTGATTGTATCTAATAAGTGTCATTATTTCTGTAATCTTATTAGCACAGAATCACAAGACCCAGTTAAAAAATCAGATGAAATCACTTCCTTTTTTCTAAATAATTTGTTATAATATGAATGCAGAACCACCGCCTTGAAAACTGAAGCATAATCTGTGGTTACTGCCGAAGGTTTCACAAAGGGCGATTCATGGTTCAGCAAACAAAAGTCCCTGCAAAGGGTTAGGAACGGGAGTTGAAGTCATGAAAGTCACCATCACAGGCAGAAAGGTTTCAATCAGTTCGTCGTTTGCGCAAAGAACGGAGAAAAAGCTTTCAAAACTCGATAAGTTTTTTGAAAGTGATGCTCAAGCCGAAGTAACAGTTTCTCAGGAACGCAACCTCCAGCGTGTTGAAATTATGATTCGGAATAATGGGATGCTATTTCGGGCTGAGGATGCCGAAGATGATGCAAACGAAGTAGTGGACAAGCTTGTGGATGTTTTATTTCGACAAATTCGCCGAAATAAAACACGTCTTGAAAAAAGACTCCGTGAAGATGCTTTTTCAAATGATGTTTTACTGGAAGAAGGCGATCTTGAATCTGATTTCAAGATCGTTAGGTCAAAAAGATTCCCTGTAAAACCCATGGATGTAGAAGAAGCCGTCCTGCAGATGAATCTCCTCGATCATCAGTTTTACATGTTCCGCAACATGGATACGAATGAGATTAATGTTGTATACTGCCGCAAGGATGGAAATTATGGACTATTAGAACCCAACGCATAATTACAGCCAATGCGAATACGAAAGGGAAAACCCCGCCCACCATTTTGTTTCATACGTTTCGATGATTGGCTAGTTTATAAGAAATATATATTCTTATAATACAGATTTTAAAGAGCCGCTGTGATTGATGCGGCTCTTTTTCTGGAATAATATATTATAAGAAATGGATAAG
This sequence comes from Ruminococcaceae bacterium UBA5396, assembly GCA_002410715.1. Classification (GTDB taxonomy): domain Bacteria; phylum Bacillota; class Clostridia; order Oscillospirales; family Acutalibacteraceae; genus Avimonas. The sequence goes on from DHOG01000170.1 coordinate 18,694, forward strand.
TGTAAATAATGGAAGGAAACTATGATGGATTTATTAATGTGTGCACCCTGTATATTTGGAGTAGAAGGTATTTTGGGAAACGAGCTTCGGCGGATGGAAGCACAGGAGGTAAGTCCTCAAAATGGGCGTGTTCTATTTAAAGGTGGTCCGGAAATCCTTGCACGGGCGAATATCGGTTCAAGATATGCTGAACGGATTCAGGTTGTTATGGGTCAATTTAACGCCTTTTCATTTGAAGAACTTTTTGACAAAGTACGCGCTTTGCCATGGGAACGGTTTATTGGAAAAAGTGACCGTTTTCCTGTCAAAGGATGGGCACTTGAATCCAAGCTTCACAGTATTCCGGATTGCCAGTCTATTATTAAGAAAGCGGTTGTTGAACGGCTAAAGGAAAGGTACAGGATACCGTGGTTTGAGGAATCGGGAGTGCTATATCAAATCCAGTTTACAATCCTAAAAGATGAAGTTACAATGCTGATTGATACAAGTGGTCCTGGTCTGCATAAACGTGGATACCGAGCTAAAGCCGGCGATGCTCCAATCAAGGAAACTTTGGCTGCTGCAATTGCTGACCTTGCAAGGGTTAGAAATGCTGCCAGGGTGATTGATCCCTGCTGTGGATCAGGCACACTTCTGATTGAATCATTATTGGCTGCTATGAAAATTGCACCTGGAATCCGTCGGGAATTTGCAGCATCTGCATGGAAACTGGTTCCTTCCGAGATATGGCGTATGGAGCGAACCAGGGCAAGGGAAATGGAAAGACCAAAACCGGATTTCATGGCACTGGGCAATGATATTGACAGTGATTCCATTGCCCTCACATTGGAAAATGCAAAGAAAGCAGGAGTCGGGAATAATATTACAGCTGTTGTAGCGAATATTACTGATTTCAAAATTGATGATGACGGCGGAGTAGTTTTATGCAATCCCCCTTATGGTGAACGACTGCTTGATGTGAAAGCTGCAGGGGATATTATACGCCAAATGGGAAATGTATTCAAACCACACCCTAATTGGAGCTATTATATAATCAGCCCACATGATGATTTTGAAGAGTTATTTGGGCGACCTGCGGATAAACGCAGAAAGCTTTATAACGGAATGCTTAAATGTCAGCTTTATATGTATTACAGATGATGAGCCTCAGACCTGTACGAGAAAGGATATCTAAATTATGAATCATGTCTTTATTCTCAATCCTGCTGCGGGTAAAAAGCAGTCTGCCTTAAGACTGATACCTGATATCGAAAGCTTTTTTGCCAAACATCCCGACGATTTTGTAATTCATGTTACTTCCGCACCAAATGATGCGGCTCGACTTGCAAGTCAGCATGCCGCAAAGGGGGAACCGGTGCGTTTGTATGCTTGCGGTGGGGACGGTACGCTCATGGAGGTGCTGAATGGATCGTTTGGATATAAGAATGTAGAAATTGGGTGTATTCCTTGCGGGTCGGCAAATGATTATATCAAAAGTTTCGAGGAAGGTCTTCCTTTTAAGTCTGTTAGGGCACAGGTGAACGGAACGGCACGCGTTGTTGATACCATAGATTGTAACGGATATAAATCCCTTAATATCTGCTGTATGGGCATGGATGCGGATGTAGCTGATAAAATGATATATTTTAAGCATTTTCCATTTGTAACCGGACCTATGGCATATAATCTTTCGGTTCTGTATATGTTTTTTCACCATATCGGCAGACAGCTTCATGTAAGCATTGAAACAGAAAATGGTATGGTCGACTATCAGGGGGACTATATACTTGCTCTTGCAGCAAGCGGTCAGTATTATGGTGGGGGGTACCGCGGTGCTCCTACCGCTATTAATGACGACGGTCTTCTTGATTTTGTGTTAATAGAAACCATACGAAGGAATAAAATATTGAAATTTTTGAAGATGTATAGGGAAGGAAAACACCTGGATCTTCCGATTGTACATACATTCAAGGGCAAAAGCATGATCGTAAATTCACCGAAACCTGTTACCGTTTGTGTTGATGGTGAGTGTTTTTCCAAAAATGAAATTGTATTTAAAGTAAATCCGAAATCAGTATCTTTTGTTATTCCGCAGGATAGATGAGTAGGACACTTTCGAAAAACTCTATTGACAAGCAAGCTCGATCTCGACAATTATAGTCAGTTTGTAAAATAATTGTGAAATTTTTAAATGTCTCTTGATTTTTCCAATTTTCCGGTTAAAATATGTAAGTAGTTAGCACTCAAAGAGTTAGAGTGCTAAAAATATCAATATTTTATCAAGGAGGAACAATTATGTCAATTAAACCTCTTGCAGACAGGGTCGTAGTTAAGTTGGTTGAAGCTGATGAAACCACCAAAAGCGGTATCATTCTTGCCGGTTCAGCCAAGGAAAAACCACAGGTTGCTGAAGTAGTCGCTGTCGGACCGGGCGGTAATGTCGAAGGCAAGGACATCACAATGTACGTAAAGGTTGGCGACAAGGTATTGACGAGCAAGTATTCCGGAACCGAAGTCAAGCTGGACGGTCAGGAATATACAATTGTCCGTCAGAATGATATTCTTGCAGTCGTCGAATAATCATCTCGGCAAATTATTATTTTAGATAATATAGGAGGAATACAGATATGGCAAAACAGATTCTTTACGGCGAGGAAGCCCGCAAGGCACTCCAGTTAGGAGTTGACCAGCTTGCTGATACCGTAAAAATTACGCTTGGTCCCCGCGGACGCAATGTCGTTTTGGACAAAAAATTTGGCGCACCGCTTATTACAAATGACGGTGTAACCATCGCAAAAGAGATTGAGCTTGACAATTCTTTTGAGAATATGGGTGCCCAGCTTGTCAAAGAAGTAGCAACGAAAACAAATGATGTAGCAGGTGACGGGACTACCACTGCCACCCTTCTTGCACAGGCAATGATTCGTGAGGGCATGAAAAATGTGGCGGCAGGCGCCAACCCTATGAGTGTTAAGCGCGGAATTGAAGCTGCTGTTAAAGAAGTAGTAGCAGGGGTTATTTCTAACTCAAATAAAGTTAGTGGCAGTGAAGATATTGCTCGTGTTGCAACCGTTTCGGCAGATGATGCCACAATAGGAAAACTGATTGCAGAAGCAATGGAAAAGGTTTCAGCTGACGGTGTTATCACTGTTGAAGAATCCAAAACCGCCGAAACCTATTCCGAGGTCGTTGAAGGTATGCAGTTTGACCGCGGTTATATTACGCCATACATGGTTACAGATACTGAAAAAATGGAAGCTGTTATTGATGATGCATACATTTTGATCACCGACCGCAAGATCTCCAATGTACAGGATATTCTACCTTTGCTTGAACAGATTTTGCAGGCAGGCCGCAAGCTTGTGATTATTGCCGAGGATGTTGAAGGCGAAGCGTTGTCTACTCTGATTGTCAATAAACTACGTGGAACCTTCACCTGTGTTGCTGTCAAAGCACCCGGATTTGGCGATCGCCGCAAGGAAATGCTCCGTGATATTGCAACGCTAACAGGCGGCGAGGTTATTTCCGAAGAGCTCGGACTTGAGCTTAAAGAGACAACCGTGGAGATGCTTGGACGTGCCCGCCAAGTTAAGATACAGAAAGAAAATACAATTATTGTTGATGGTTCGGGAAATTCCGAAGACATCAAAGCTCGTGTTGCTCAGATTCGCTCTCAGATCGAAAACACCACTTCTGATTTTGACCGTGAAAAGCTGCAGGAGCGTCTTGCTAAGCTTTCCGGCGGTGTTGCTGTTATTAAAGTAGGTGCAGCTACCGAAGTTGAAATGAAAGAAAAGAAGATGCGAATTGAGGATGCCCTGTCTGCTACTAAAGCTGCAGTTGAAGAGGGCATCGTAGCTGGCGGCGGTGTAGCTCTTATCAATGCCTCTGAACGCCTAAATAAGCTGCTTGAGGAAAAAGAGGGCGACGAAAAGACGGGCGTAAAAATTGTTGAAAAGGCTGTTCAGGAGCCGATTCGTCAGATTGCTCTTAATGCCGGTCTTGAAGGCAGCATTATTATTGATAAGATTATGGCGGCCGGTAAGATCGGTTATGGTTACGATTTTGCCAACGAAGAGTATGTCGATATGATGTCCGCAGGCATTGTAGACCCGACGAAAGTTACTCGTTCGGCACTGGAGAACGCTGCATCTATCGCAGCTATGGTTCTCACAACAGAATCTCTTGTTACAGATAAGAAAGAGCCTGCTGCTCCTGCCGCTCCTGTTGCTCCGGGCGGAATGGACGGAATGTATTAATCATATAATCAGCCAAATCGGTGGGGGGATCCTCCACCGATTTTTTAGTAATTACAAAAACATGGATGATATGCTTATAACAGCGAATAAAGCGAAAGTATACAAAATATTGTTGTTAAAGAATGCCTGAACACTATAACTCTACAAAAATGCTTGTGCTACTTGAAATTAGCACTGTTTTGCAATAGAATATGTACATACAATCAATTGTATTTGAATATTGGAGGCTATAAAATGCGAGGTGTAATGTGGTTAATGGATTTATTTCATTTTTGCACCGGGAGTATTGCAACTATAATTGCAGGAACAGCTCCAATCTATTCAAATATAATCCTGAATAAAGCGGCTGTAGGCGTTGTTGCGCCTGCAGCCGTTATTTAATCTGTTTTATGCAGTTTAATAAAGGAGTAAATCAGCCGACTGGAAGTTTTCAAGATGGGGAGAGCAAAAGATGACACAAAAAAAGAAAGTTGCAGTAATCATGGGCAGCGACAGTGATATGCCGGTTGTCTCTAAAGCGATTGAAAAACTAAAATACTTTGGAGTCCCGGTTGAAGCTCATGTAATGTCTGCTCATCGTACGCCTGAGAGGGCGATTTCCTTCGCCTCTAACGCCTATTATAACGGCTTTGGAGTAATTATCGCTGCGGCAGGTAAGGCGGCTCATTTGGCAGGCGTCCTTGCTGCTCATACCATACTTCCGGTTATAGGTATTCCGATAAAATCTTCTACGATGGGCGGCCTAGATTCGCTTTTGTCTACTGTTCAGATGCCGGCAGGAATACCCGTTGCGACTGTAGCAATCGACGGGGCGGAAAATGCTGCAATCCTCGCTGTGCAGATGCTTGCCCTTATTGATACGGAATTGAGCGATAAGCTTTTTAAAATGAAACAGGACATGGAAACCGCTGTTATAGAAAAGGATAAAAAGCTGTCTCAATATTGAATTATTACTCTAATTATACGCTTTAGGAGGAATCAAAATGGATAAGTGCGCCCAACTCTATGAAGGAAAAGCGAAAAAAGTATTTTCTACTAATCAACCAGACTTGGTGATTGTTGATTACAAGGATGATGCAACTGCATTTAATGGTGAAAAGAAAGGTACAATTCTCGGAAAAGGTGTTATAAATAATCGAATGAGTAATATGCTGATGCAGTTCCTAGAAAAAAAGGGAGTGCCCACTCATTATGTGAAAGAATTATCCGAGCGTGAAACCATTGTGAAAAGGGTCTCAATTATTCCCTTAGAGGTCATTGTGCGCAATCTAGCAGCCGGATCCTTTTCAAAGCGCTACGGTGTCGAGGAAGGCACTCCTTTAAAACAGCCCTCTCTCGAGTTTAGTTATAAAAATGATGATCTGGGGGATCCCCTTATCAACGATTATCATATTCTCGCGCTAGGTCTTGCAACCAGGGAGGAGCTGGATATAATTGCAACATACGCATTTAAGGTAAACGAATTTTTAAAAACATATTTTTTAAAACTTGACATTGAGTTGGTAGACTTTAAGCTTGAGTTTGGCAAGACAGCAGATGGAAAAATCGTCCTCGCCGATGAAATTTCGCCCGATACTTGTCGTTTCTGGGATGTACATACGCATGAAAAGTTGGACAAGGATCGTTTTCGCAGAAATTTGGGCGGAGAAGTTGAAGCTTACAAAGAAGTTATGCGCCGTCTAATGGGCGAATAGCTGGGTGTTTTGTTTAATGTTAATGAATCAGACCTTATATAGAAAGGCATAGGTATATATATGTCAGATCAACTGCATGAAGAATGCGGCGTTTTTGGTATTTTTGATCCGGTTATCAGCAACGTTGCTCGCTCAACCTATTTTGCACTGTATGCGCTACAGCACAGAGGGCAGGAGAGCTGTGGCATTGCAGTAAACGAGGACGGTGTTTTCCGTTCACACCGGGCAACTGGTTTGGTGCCTGAGGTTTTTACATCCGAAATTCTTGAAAAACTCGGAAATGGAAATATCGCTGTAGCTCATGTTCGGTATTCAACTACAGGTAATGCCAATAACAATAACAATGTACAGCCCCTTGTAGTGCGCCATGTAAAGGGTACCATGGCAATTGCCCACAACGGAAATCTCACCAACGCATATGAGTTGCGCCGTCAATACGAGCTTGAAGGCGCGATATTTCATGGCTCAAGCGACACCGAAGTAATTGCATATGCGATTACCAAAGCAAGGCTGGAAACCGGCTCGATAGAGGAAGCTATCGAAAAGGCAATGACCTCCATTAAAGGAGCATATTCTCTTGTTGTAATGTCTCCTCAAAAACTAATTGCTGTCCGAGACCCGCAGGGGTTCAGACCACTTTGTATGGGTAGGACGCAAGATGGTGCTGTTGTATTTGCATCTGAAAGCTGTGCTTTGGACAGCATTAACGCTGATTTTGTCAGGGATATAAGGCCCGGAGAGATCGTTGTGGCTTCTAGTCAGGGTGTTCGTACAATTGAGACACATTGCGGGCAAAAAAGCGGTATGTGTGTATTTGAGTTCGTATATTTTGCACGTCCCGACAGTGTGATTGAAGGTGCAAGTGTTTATGAGGCTCGGCTGCGCGCCGGTGCTTTCTTAGCCCTTGAACATCCGATACAGGCAGATGTAGTAATCGGAGTTCCGGACTCCGGACTAGATGCTGCGCTAGGATATGCCCGCCAGTCCGGTATCCCATATGGTGTTGGATTTGTTAAAAACAGATATGTAGGACGCAGTTTTATACAACCCACTCAGGGACAGCGTGAGGATGCTGTAAAAATCAAGCTAAACGTTATCCACTCGGTTGTTGAAGGAAAACGAGTCATCATGATTGATGACTCCATTGTCAGAGGTACAACCAGCGCAACAATCGTTGGCCTGCTACGTGAGGCAGGTGCTACAGAAGTTCATATGCTTGTTTCTTCTCCACCATTTATAAATCCCTGTTATTTTGGTACAGATATCGATAGCAGGGACAAGCTGATTGCCTACCGGTTGAACTCAGTTGAGGATATTGCAAAAGAAATTGGTGTTGACAGTTTGGGGTATCTAAGCGTCGAAAGCGTTAACAAAATCGCAAAAAATGCCAATTGCATGTTTTGCGATGGATGCTTTACAGGTCATTACCCCATTAAAACACCCGATGAAAGACATAAAGATAAGTTTGAAGAAAAAATAATTAAGAAATAAATTCAAATATGAAATATTATGAAAATTCTATTTTATTAATTTCTAACCAAGAAAAAGAGGAGGCTTTCCCAGATGAACAGCGTAAGTGAAAGCTATGCAGCAGCCGGAGTGGATGTAACCGCAGGTTACAAAGCAGTTGAATTTATAAAGTCCCATGTTGCAAAAACCGCAATTCCCGGTGTGATTTCGGGTATCGGCGGGTTTGGAGGAATGTTTGAGCCTGATCTGTCAGGAATAAAGAGACCCGTACTGGTTTCCGGAACGGACGGCGTCGGAACAAAGTTGAAGCTGGCTTTCATGATGGACAAGCATGATACGATTGGAATTGACTGTGTTGCAATGTGTGTCAATGATGTCGCCTGTTCCGGCGCACAGCCTATGTTTTTTCTCGACTATATCGCATGCGGAAAAAATTATCCTGAAAAAATTGCATCCATTGTTTCAGGCGTTGCGGAGGGCTGTCTTCAGGCCGGTTGCGCTTTGATCGGTGGTGAGACCGCCGAGATGCCAGGATTTTATCCCGAAGATGAATATGATCTTGCCGGCTTTTGTGTCGGAGTTGCAGATTACGACAATATCATCTCAGGAAATAAGGTAGCAGCCAATGATGTACTGATTGGTGTTGCTTCGAGTGGCGTTCATTCCAACGGGTTTTCTCTTGTACGAAAGGTTTTTGGTGTTTCGGAAAAAAAGTTGTCTGTTTATTGTGATGATCTTGGCTGCACTCTTGGTGAATCGCTTCTGACACCGACAAAAATATATGTGAAATCATTATTGAATTTGATTAAAAATATAGAAGTGCATGGAATCTCACATATTACAGGCGGCGGTTTTTATGAGAACATTCCTCGTATGCTTCCGGATGGCTTGAAAGCCGTAATTAAACAAAGCGACGTACCTGTACTCCCAGTGTTTCATCTTATCCAACAGATGGGTAGTATTCCTGAACGAGATATGTTCAATACATTTAACATGGGAATAGGGCTCTGTATTGCTGTTCCATCTAATAAAGCAGATGAGGCAGTACGGTTACTCAATCAATCAGGAGAGAAGGCGGGAATCCTCGGTCATATCGAGACAGGAGAAAAGGGTGTTGAGCTATGCTAAACATAGTCGTATTGGTTTCCGGTGGGGGTACAAATCTGCAGGCTCTTCTTGATGCCGAGGAGGCGGGGGAAATCCGCGGCGGACGAATCATACATGTAATCTCTTCATCGTCTGAAGCATATGCCCTTGAGCGTGCTCGCCGTCATGGAGTATGCACAACCATTGTTGAACGCAGTGCATTTAATTCATCCGATGAATTTGACACCGAGCTTTTAAAAGAACTTGAAAGCTGTGAAGCGGATCTTATTGTATTAGCGGGTTTCCTGTGTATACTCGGCGAACGGATTGTAAGAAAATATTCAAATCGCATTATAAATGTCCATCCGTCACTGATTCCTGCTTTTTGCGGAAAAGGCTTTTACGGACTTAAGGTTCATGAGGCCGCTTTATCATACGGCGTTAAGCTGACGGGCGCTACGGTACATTTTGTAAATGAAATACCGGATGGTGGCGCGATCATCCTTCAAAAAGCTGTTCCGATTCACCAGGGCGATACGCCCGAGACTTTACAGCTCAGAGTAATGCGGCAGGCTGAATGGGAATTATTGCCGCGCGCTGTATCATTGTTTTGTGAAGGTAAAATTACGGTTCAAGGAAAAAACACAATTATTTCTGATTAAGTTTTCACTAAACATTAGAAAGGTCTGATCATTTTTGCAGATACAAAGCTTGTTAACTGAACTATCATCCACTACCTATCCGGGACGAGGTATCGTTTTGGGCAAAAATGACGACGGAGATAAGATTGTCATTGCCTATTTTATTATGGGACGCAGCGAAAACAGCCGGAACCGAATTTTTGAGAAAACCGATGACGGTATCAGAACAAAAGCCTTTGATGAAAGCAAAATGGTCGATCCGTCATTGATTATATATGCACCGGTACGGGTACTCAATGGTTGCACAATTGTGACCAACGGTGACCAGACTGATACCATTTGTGAATTTATGCAAGCCGGTAAATCTTTTGAAGAGGCACTTAGAACCCGTACATTTGAGCCGGATGCTCCAAATTTTACGCCACGAATTTCGGGTTTTGTAAATCCGAAAAAGGATCTTCTCAGTTTGTCCATTCTGAAATCAGATGGCGGAAGCCCTGAAAGTGTAAATCGATTTTTCTATGAGTACAACTGCGTTTCGGCAGGAACAGGGTATTTTATTCACACTTATATGGGGGACGGAAATCCGCTTCCTTCGTTTGAAGGAGAACCTGTAAAAGTTACGACAGGTTGTGCAATCGACAGCTTCACTGGATCCGTTTGGAACAGTCTTAATGAAAAGAACAGAGTATCTCTGTTTACACGTTTCATTTCAATTAAAACACTAAAAACCGAAACACGAATTGTGAATAAAAACATGTAAAGGGGAAGTGCTTTATGCCAAACGAGTTGTTGCTGAAATACGGCTGTAATCCAAACCAGAAGCCGTCTCGTATTTTTATGAAAAATGGCGGTGAACTGCCGGTTGAAGTATTAAACGGACGTCCGGGTTATATCAATTTTTTGGATGCATTCAACAGCTGGCAGCTTGTTCGGGAACTGAAAGAGGCTAGCGGTCTTCCGGCTGCAGCGTCATTTAAGCATGTTAGCCCTGCCGGAGCGGCGCTGGGTTTGCCTCTTGATGAAACATTAAAGAAAATCTATTTCGTTGATGATCTTGCACTTACACCCATTGCCTGTGCATATGCACGTGCACGAGGTGCTGACAGGATGTCCTCCTATGGTGATTGGGTAGCGCTTTCCGATATGTGTGATAAGGAAACGGCAGCTCTTTTGGCTAGGGAGGTGTCGGATGGTGTAATTGCACCGGGCTTTACAGATGAAGCTTTTAAAATTCTTAAGTCAAAGCGCAAAGGTTCTTATAATATTGTAAGAATCGATCCCGATTACAATCCTGATTCAATAGAGAATAAGGACGTATTTGGAATTACATTCGAGCAAGGACGGAATGAAATCAAAATTGATGGTTCACTCTTTCAAAATGTTGTGACCGAAAATAAAGCACTCTCGGAATCGGCCAAAATGGATTTGATTGTTGCGTTGATCACGCTGAAATACACACAGTCTAATTCGGTTTGCTATGCAAAAGACGGACAGGTTATCGGTGTTGGCGCTGGACAACAAAGCAGGATTCACTGTACGCGTCTTGCGGGCAACAAGGCCGACATTTGGTATTTACGTCAGCATCCGCGTGTTGTTTCGCTGCCTTTTAGAGAGGATATCCGCCGCCCCGATCGTGATAATACCATTGATGTCTATCTATCAGAAGATTGGTGCGATGTTTTGGCAGATGGTATTTGGGAGCAATTTTTCACCTCTAAACCGAAACCGCTTACGCGAGAAGAAAAGCGTGCATGGCTGGATGGACTGAACGGTGTATCTCTGGGGTCAGACGCATTTTTCCCGTTTGGTGATAATATTGAGCGTGCATATAAAACAGGTGTACAGTATATTGCGCAGCCGGGAGGCTCTATCCGAGACGATCATGTAATAAAAACCTGTAATAAATATAATATGGTAATGGCTTTTAACGGAATCAGACTGTTCCACCACTGATACAGTCATGGAAAGGCAGTGACTTCATGAATAACAAAGATAGTATGGATATCCTGGTTGTAGGCGGCGGGGGCCGTGAACATGCGATCATCCGTAAATTAAAGGAAAGTCCGCGTTGCGGAAAACTTTACTGCACGCCCGGCAATGGCGGTATCAGTCGTGATGCCCAGTGCTTTGATGTGAAAGCGAATGATATTGCCGGGGTAGTGGCACTAGCAAAGCAGCTTAAAGTCAACCTCGTATTTGTCGCTCCGGATGATCCGTTGGTTGCCGGGATGGTTGACGCTCTGGAAAAAGAGGGGGTCAAGGCATTCGGACCACGAGCAAATGCAGCAATTATTGAGGGAAGTAAAGTATTTTCAAAGCATTTAATGAAAAAATATAATATACCTACCGCTGATTATGAGGTGTTTGAGAACCCTTCTGATGCGCTGACCTATATCAGAAACCGTGGGCGCTATCCTGCTGTTGTAAAAGCAGACGGACTTGCGTTGGGCAAAGGCGTTATCCTTTGCGATAATTACAAAGATGCAAAGACTGCGGTCAAGAGCATTATGGAGGATCGAGTTTTTGGTTCTTCAGGTAGAAGAGTGGTTGTTGAAGAGTTTATGAAGGGACCAGAGGTTTCGATTCTGGCATTTACGGACGGAATAACCATCTATCCGATGGTATCTGCAATGGATCATAAACGAGTTTTTGACGGCGATATGGGGCCGAATACGGGAGGAATGGGAACAATCAGCCCAAACCCCCATTATGATGATAAAGTTGCCGAACACTGTATGGAACATATTTTTAAGCCTACAATCGATTCAATGCAGAAAGAAGGCCGACCGTTTAAAGGTTGTCTGTTTTTCGGACTAATGCTTACTACAGATGGTCCAAAAGTGATCGAGTATAACTGCAGATTCGGCGATCCCGAAACTCAAGTGGTGCTGCCGCGTCTTAAAACAGATTTACTGGATATTGTTTGCGCAATTCAAGAAGAGCGTCTTAATGAAATCACAATCGAATGGTCGGATGATGCCTGCGCATGTGTTGTAATGGCATCAGGTGGTTATCCCGGTGAATACCCGAAGGGGAAACAGATCGACGGTCTTGATCAAAGTGGACAGAAAAATGAGGCGGTTATCTTTCATGCAGGCACTCGGTATCATGAAGGAGTATTTTATACAAACGGCGGTCGTGTACTGGGCGTGACGACAATTGAGAAAACATTAGATGAAGCGCTTAATATAGCATATAAGTCTGTGTTACAGATACATTTTGAAGATGCCCATTACCGTCGTGATATCGGAAAAACATCATTCTAGCAGATAGAAATAAAAAACCATACAGCTTTAATTCTTAGGGTTAAGGCTGTATGGTTTTTATCAAGAAAGCCACTTTAAATGCTGGATACGATTAAACTGAATAGTATGACAACGAGCAGCGATGGAAGCATGTTTCCTACTTTAATTCGCTTGCCAAATGTTAGATTAATTCCTATGGTGAAAATGAGAATTGAACCGACAAACGATAGATTATTGACTATGTAATCGTTAAGTACCGGCGCAATAAATCGTGCTAACAACGTCAATGTTCCCTGATATATCCCCAAAGGGATTGCGGAAAACATAACCCCCTTACCAAAAGTTGAAGAAAATATGATAACAATAACAAAGTCTAGAATTGATTTTGCATATAAAATAGAAGGGTCTGCATTGATACCATCCTGAATCGAACCAACTACAGCCATCGCACCAATACATACTACCAATGATGCAGTTACAAATCCTTCAATAAATTTAGAATCCTGATTGCTTTTTACGTTTCTCTTTAGCCAGCTGCCAAATTGGTCCATTCTTTTCTCAATATCAATAGCTTCACCGATTATTGCGCCTATAACAAGTGATAAGGGCATCATAATGGTTCCGGAAACCTTAATTCCTGTTTCAGTAATTAAAAACATACATTGGATGGTTCCGGCTGCTCCGATAAAAATAGTTGCCAGCCCGACTGATTGCAAAATTATATCCTGAAATCTCTGTTTCAGTCCTCCTTTGATGATCAGTCCGATTAGACTGCCCACCAAAACCGCAGTCACGTTCACAATTGTTCCAAGTCCTATCAAGTATAAAACCCCTCGGTTTTTATTCCCAAAAAAAGTGACAGTACATCATACCCATTTTGCCTTTGAATTATAGGGAAGGTGCTTGGGGTCTGTGTTGATAATTTCAACATATCTGTTGTATGCGCGATCTACGGCTGTATCCCAGGACAAATATATATATTTGCCGGCATTTGCTCCCACCTTGTGCATCCCGTCTTTACTTTGGCAGGCACTAATCAAAACCTCTGCGCACGATTCTGCATTCTCTTCCGCAAGGTAACCCGTGAAGTTATGCTGCACTCCTTCTGCCGCGCAGCTTTCACGGATAAGAAGGGCAGGGCAATCACATGCTGCTGCTTCTTTCACAACAATGCCCGAGGTATCATAAGTGGACGGGAATAGAAAAGCATCGGCAAGACTATAGAACACACGTAAATACTCGCGGTCATAAATCGGGCCGGTAAATATCGCTTGTTCTGATAGGCCAATTTCTTCAGCATACTTCTTTATCTGCGGTGCATCCAGTCCGTCTCCTATCATAAATGCGCGGAAAGGAACTCCTTTTTGTTTTGCAATTTTTAAAGAATCAAGAATAAGCCTTACATTTTTGTACCACATCATTCTTCCAACAAAAAGAAAAACAAAATTACCTTCGGGAATATTATATTTTTCACGAAGTTCAATGACCTTTTCAGGTTCAGCTTTTCCATATGCAAAGTCGGTTCCGTTTTCCATTACACGGTAACCGCCTCTATAACCAATATTCCGCAGAGCTTTGCCACAGCCTTCTGTTACAACCCAGATTTCATCTGCGTTGTTAATATTCTCAAGTACAAAACGCATTGCAATTTTTCGAAATCCAGAAAGCGAAATCCGCTTTGAGATGTCTATATCAAATTTTGTATGGTATGTCAGTACAACTGGTACTTTGGGCATACGGTTGATATTTTGAACAAGTACGGAAGATGCAAACGGAGCATGTACATGCATAAGATTAAAATGCTTATGGCGTAATCTTATTAAGGTTTCAATATTAAACGGATTTCCTGCACGATAACCGATACGCTTATCTAAAGGAATTGACTGGTAGCGGAATACCTCAAACGGATAATTGTCTACCACGCCCTTATATTCCGGTGTAACAACAGTAACATCACAATGTTTCTCGTGTAATACGCTTGCATAATTTTTAACCGCCTGAGCAACTCCGTCAATCGTAGGGGGGAAAGAGTCGTTGAATTGTCCAATCTTTAGTCTGTTCATAAGAAATGATCATGCCTTCCTATCGTAATTGGGCCTTTAAACAACATATATTAATATTACACCATTCAGAAATTGCTTTCAAGCATTTTCAACGGTTGATTCTTAAGTTATTTAAAATAGATATTTAAAAAATTCAATAAATCCGCTATAATATATAATAAGATATTTATTAGCTTTAATGTAACACAAAATGTTACACAAAAAAATTACCTTCAAAAGGTGGGATTACGTAATGGCTAAGAACTTTACAGTTTCATTGGCTGAAATTATTAAAGAAACCATGCTTGAAACAGTTTGTTTGCCGGCAAAGCCTGATGAAATAATGATAGTAAGCGCGGATGTGAACCGTCCAGGTTTACAGCTCGGCGGATATTTCGATTATTTTGACAGCACCAGAATTCAAGTGCTTGGAAAAAGTGAAATCGGATTCTTAGAAGATTTAAGTGCTGAGATTAGGACTGTGCGCATAGAGGACTTTGTTTCCCGGCAGCCGCCTGCAATTATTGTTTGTCGAAATCTTGATTTAATTCCTGAACTTAGGAAGTGTTGTGTACGATACAATGTACCCTTGTTAAAATCGCAGGATTCAACATCCAGTTTTATGGCAACTCTGATAGCATTTCTTAATGTGCAGCTTGCTCCGCGGATTACACGTCACGGCGTTTTTGTTGAGGTGTACGGCGAAGGTATTCTATTGGTCGGTGACAGCGGAGTAGGAAAAAGCGAAACAGCGATTGAGCTAATAAAACGCGGACACCGACTTATCGCTGATGATGCCGTTGAAATACGACGTGTATCATCCAAAACCTTGGTGGGGTCTGCACCTAACAATATTCGGCATTTTATCGAGCTTCGAGGTATTGGTATTGTAAATGCCCGCCGTATATTCGGTATGGGGTCGGTTAAGATCACTGAGAAAATCGATATGGTAATTCAGCTTGAACAATGGGATAATAACAAGGTATATGACCGAATGGGTCTTGACAACGAAATTACCGAAATCTTAAACATACGTGTACCGATGGTTACAATTCCCGTCAAGCCTGGTCGAAACCTTGCAATTATTATTGAAGTTGCTGCAATGAATAACAGGCAGAAAAAAATGGGTTATAACGCAGCGCAGGAGCTGATGCACAATCTTGGTATGGATGCACAGGAGCCTGCCTCTTTTGAAGTGAAGTTGGACTGGAATAGAGCTTAAGAAAGGACGACCAGATTGAAATTACAAATTGAATATGCGATTATAGCGGATTTACACTGCCATACAATAGCAAGTACACATGCGTACAGTACCATTACCGAACTAGCTCAAGCTGCCTCGCGACGCGGCTTGACTGCTGTAGGATGCACAGATCATGGGACTGCAATGTGGGATGCACCGAAAAGCTCATATTTTGGGAATCTTAACGATCTGCCAGATATAATTGAAGGTGTAAGAGTGCTAAAAGGAGTAGAAGCAAATATAATGGACTTTGACGGACATCTGGATATGAATGATGATATTCTTGGTCGCTTGGAGCTTGTTGTAGCTTCTATGCACGGCGGTATTATGCCGACAGGTACTGTTGATGAATGTACAGCTGCATGGCTTGCGGTTGCCGAGAATCCAAATGTCGATATAATCGGACATTCCGGATCACCGGAATATGCATATGACTATGAAACGGTGATTCAGGCTTTTGCAAAAAACGGCAAGGCAGTGGAACTCAATGAGCATAGTTATGCTGTTCGTAAAACCTCAATTCCTAATTGTCGGCGCATTGCAGAGCTATGTAAAAAATATAATGCACCTGTTTCAATCAATTCGGATTCACATTATCATGAGTGGGTTGGTCTTTTTCCGAATTGTTTTAAAATGCTGCGAGAAATTGACTTTCCTCCTGAGCTTGTTATTAATTCGAGTGTTGAGAATATGAATAAGTTTTTAGCTAAAAAGAATATAAGAATTGTTTGATAAATTTTATATTCATGGTTTTTTTAGAAATATAAATACATTTTAACGGAGGGGAACATGTTGCAAAAGACTCAAATAGCTCTAGCCTGCCGTTCAATTGGATGTGATGTCCGTGAAAACGCCATTATGGCAGAATATACCTCATTTCACATCGGCGGATATGCAGATCTGTTGGTTACAGCAGATAGTAACGATAAGGTGCAACGCATTAAAAAATTGTGTGCAGAAAATAACGTTCCCCTTATGCTAATTGGCAACGGATCGAATTTATTGGTTAGTGATAACGGCATACGCGGAGTGGTATTAAAGCTTGACGGTCGATTCTCAAATCCAGAGATTCAAAACGGAGTGATTATATGCCATGCCGGATTGCCCTTAAAGTCTTTATGCAGATTTGCCAGAGACAATGGGCTGTCCGGACTGGAATTTGCCTATGGAATTCCGGGTACTGTTGGTGGTGCGGTCTATATGAATGCCGGAGCTTACTGCGGTCAGATTTCAAATGTAATTAATTGGGCAGAGGCTGTATATCCAGATGGGGAAGTATACCGTGTCCAAGCTGAGGATATGAAGCTGGGGTACCGTCACAGTGTATTTATGGAAAACAGATGCTTTATAACTTCTGCAGCGTTTCGATTAAAACCGGATGAATCACATGTAATAGGGCAGCGGATGGATGAATTTATGAGGCTGAGAAGAGACAAACAGCCGCTGGAATATCCGAGCGCAGGCAGCTTTTTTAAGCGCCCAAAGGGATATTTTGCAGGGGCATTAATAGAAGGCAGTGGACTAAAGGGTTGCCGTGTAGGCGGAGCTCAGGTGAGCGAAAAGCATGCTGGATTTATTATTAACCTAGGTGGAGCCACCAGTAATGATGTGCTAAAACTTGCCGATCAGGTGATTAATAAGGTTTTTTGCGATCATGGTGTAAGGCTCCAGCCTGAAGTTTGCTTTGTGGGTTAGTGATATTCTTTTGAATACAGGAAGTAGGTAATACAGTGGAATTTATTATTGTAACCGGCTTATCCGGTGCAGGCAAATCACGTGTTGTAACTGCACTGGAGGATATCGGTTATTATTGCGTTGATAATATGCCTCCTAAGCTGTTACCCAAATTTGCGGAGCTTTGCATTCAGTCGGAGGAAAACCTATCACGTGTGGCGATAGTTGTTGATGTGCGCGGTGGTCAAACGTTTGGCGCTTTATTTGACGCGCTGACTTCCATAAGACAAATGGGAAGCAACTATAAAATTCTGTTTCTAGACTGTGATGATCAGGTTTTGGCCAGAAGATATAAGGAAACAAGAAGACAGCATCCGCTTGTGTCGGCCGGAATTAACAATGTACAGGATGCAATTGCAGCCGAGCGGGAGCTCTTAAAAACTCTTTTTGACCGCGCCGATTACCTTATCAACACGAGTTTTTTATCGCCTTCGCAGCTCAAGGAGCGAATCACGGAACTGTTTCTGGGTAGTGCGACACAGGCTATGATGGTCCAATGTCTCTCATTCGGATTTAAATACGGATATCCCTCTGAGGCTGATCTTGTATTTGATGTTCGCTGTTTTCCCAATCCCTTCTATGAACCTGAACTCAAAAACAAAACCGGTCTTGATAAAGATGTAAGAGATTTTGTTATGGAAACCGATGAGGTACGCGGTTTTAAAAAAAGGCTTTATGAATTTATGGACTATATGCTTCCGCTTTATAGAAACGAAGGCAAAAGCCAGCTGGTTATCGCAATAGGCTGTACCGGAGGCAAGCATCGTTCAGTTGCTTTGGCGGAGGCACTGCGCTGTCATATTTCACAGGCAGGATATCGCACAATGGTGAATCATAGAGACATTGGTAAGATTTGATTCATTTTAATAATCTCCTGTATTTTATTTGAAAGAAGGGGGAGTTTCAAATGTCATTTTCATCCGATGTTAAAAAAGAGCTTGCACAGCTCTTGCCAAATGAGCCTTGCTGTTTTGCTGCTCAGGCATACGGACTTTTGGAATGCGGCCGTTCGTTTTCTGCATCCTCAATTTCACTTCATACAGAGAACAGTGCGGTCTGCCAAGCCTATCAGTCATTTATTAAACATTCCTGCTGTATTGATAATGAATCTTTTGAGCATATCGTTCGTACCAGCGGAATAAATGTAATCAATGTACATCAGGATGCTGACCGAATAAAAATATTAAATCGCTTTGGCCATTCTTTATCCGATATTACAATACGGCTTAATAGAGCGAATTTCGAATGTGAGCAGTGTGCCGCCGCTTATATCAGAGGCGCTTTTCTTTCATGCGGAGCATTGACTGATCCTAACACAGATTATCACATGGAGTTCAGCATACCATATTATCGGTTAAGTCTTGATATAATGGCGCTGATGGGTGAAATGAGTATTCATGTACGGCTGGTGAGACGAAAAGGCATTTATATCATATATTTGAAGGAAAGCGGACAGATCGAGGACTGTCTAACATTGATGGGGGCAACCAACGCTTCGCTGGAAATCATGGGCGTTAAAATTATTAAGGATATTCGCAATACAGCCAACAGAATTGCGAATTGTGAAAACGCAAATATAGATAAAACGGTCGCAGCTTCTCTTGCACAAATAACCGCAATCCGTATAATCCAACAGCGCAGAGGGCTTGACAGCCTGCCTGATGAACTTCGCGAGCTTGCAGAGCTTCGTCTTAACAATCCCGATCTATCGCTTAGGGAGATGGGAGAATTATTACCGAAACCACTAAGCCGATCAGGAGTGAATCATCGCCTGAAGCGGATTATAGAAATATCTAAAGAATTATAAATGTATAGAAAGGGGCGGCGTTATGTCCGGTTTTGTTCATTTACATGTTCATAGTGAATATAGCTTGTTGGATGGCGCCTGCCGCATTCGTAAACTGATTCAAAGAGTGAGTGAGTTAGGTCAATCAGCAGTTTCTGTTACCGATCATGGTGCAATGTATGGGGCAATTGATTTTTATAAAGAGGCTAAAAAAGCTGGAATAAAACCCATTATTGGATGTGAAGTCTATGTTGCTGCACGTTCACGTTTTGATAAAGTACACGAATTGGACGGTGAAACCTCCCATCTTGTTCTTTTATGCAAAAATGAAATCGGATATCAAAACCTTATTAAGCTTGTTTCAGCAGCTTGGACGGAAGGGTTTTATAAAAAGCCTCGTGTAGACCATGCGCTTCTTGAACAATATCATGATGGTCTAATCGCGCTGTCCGCTTGTCTAGCCGGCGAAATTCCTCGTGCCTTATTAAAGGGTGATACTGAAAGTGCAAGACAAACAGCTTTCTGGTATGACAATCTCTTTGGCCGTGGGAATTATTATTTTGAGATTCAAGATCACAGTCTGGCTGAACAGAGGACTGTCAATCCGCAGATTATAAGACTATCACAGGAAACCGGTATTCCGCTTGTTTGTACCAACGATGCTCACTATCTAACCCGCGATGATGCCGAGATGCAGCGGGTGCTGGTGTGTATTCAAACCAATACAACCATTCATGAGCCTACCAAAATGTTATTTGAAACGGATGAGTTCTATCTAAAATCCGAGCAGGAGATGAGAGCGCTTTTTCCTGATATATCCCAGGCATTTGATAACACCATGCGAATTGCTGATTCATGCAATCTGGATTTTCAGTTTGGCCAAACTAAGCTTCCTAGATTTGACGCACCGGGTGGGGACAGTACAGCGTATTTCCGGAAGAAATGCTGGGTGGGACTGCGCAATAAATATGGCGACAGCCCAGATCCGCCTATTGTTCAAAGACTGGAATATGAAATGGATATCATACAGAAGATGGGATATGTCGATTATTATCTCATTGTGAATGATTTTGTACAGTACGCAAAAAGCCATGATATACCGGTCGGACCCGGCAGAGGGTCGGGAGCTGCCAGTCTTTGTGCTTACTGTATCGGAATCACAGGCATCGACCCAATCAAGTATAATTTGCTATTTGAACGATTCTTAAATCCGGAACGTGTTAGCATGCCGGATTTTGATATAGATTTTTGCAATGAAAAACGGCAGCTTGTGATAGACTATGTTATTGAAAAATACGGCGCAGATCACGTGGCGCAGATTGTAACATTCGGAACAATGGCGGCGCGTGCGGCGATACGGGATGTTGCCAGAGCTATGGGACTCCCTTATGCAACGGCGGATAGAACGGCAAAGCTTGTTCCGTGGGAACTGCGCATGACACTTGATAAAGCGCTGCAGCAATCAAAACCTCTCCTTGAGCTGTATGAAGGGGATCGGCAGGTCAGAGAGCTGCTTGATATGGCCAAAAATGTGGAGGGAATGCCGCGCCATGCGTCTACACACGCTGCCGGTGTTGTAATAACGGACAAGCCTGTCAATGATTATGTTCCTTTGTGTATGAACGGTGAGTTGATTGCAACGCAGTACACAATGAATATACTTGAGGAACTCGGTCTGCTGAAAATGGATTTTCTCGGT
>DHOG01000170.1:39811-39982 GCA_002410715.1 Ruminococcaceae bacterium UBA5396
CATTACCCCGAATTTGACATACAGAAAATCCCACTTAATGACAATGCTGTCTTCGAGATGATGTCACTGGGCAACACCGAGGGTGTTTTTCAGTTTGAGTCATCCGGCATGAAGAGAGTGCTTACAAACCTGCGTCCGAATTGCTTTGAGGATTTAATTGCAGTTATTTCT
>DHOG01000170.1:40296-41145 GCA_002410715.1 Ruminococcaceae bacterium UBA5396
TCAGGAACAGGTCATGCAGATATTTCGTGAACTGGCAGGGTATTCACTGGGGCGTGCGGATATTGTACGTCGTGCAATGTCAAATAAAAAACACGATGTAATGGAACGTGAGCGACAGATATTTATTTACGGTCTGGTGAACCAAGATGGTAATACAGAGGTTGAAGGGTGTATTCGACGGGGTGTTTCACCCGAAGTGGCGGAACGCGTATTCAACGAAATGTCATCGTTTGCCTCCTATGCTTTCAATAAGGCGCACGCCGCTGCATATGCGCTTGTTGCCTATCAGACTGCATATTTGAAATGCTATTACCCAAAGGAATATCTGGCCGCGCTGCTGACAAGTGTTATTGATGGTAGCAATAAGGTTGCGGGATATATAGCCGAATGCGACAGATTAGGTATCAAAATATATCCGCCTTCGGCCAATGAAAGCGGTTCAGGATTTTCTGTAAGCGCGGAAGGGATCCGGTTCGGCTTGCTGGCAGTTAAAAATCTTGGAAGGGGACTGATTACAGAGCTGATTCGTGAGCGGGAGCAAGAAGGTCCGTTTACAGGATTTTACCCATTCTGTAGGCGTATGTCGGTACGACGAGAGTTTAATACTAGATCCTTGGAAAGCCTGATTCGCTGCGGTGCCTTGGACGGTCTCGGTGCAAACCGTAGAGAAATGCTTGAATCCGCCAACGCTGTTTTGAACCAACTGGATGAGGAAAACAAGCGAAATCTTTCAGGACAGATCGGCTTATTTGATACAACAGGCGAAGATGGCTTTGACGAGCCCAAGCTGCCGGAGCGCCCGGAATATTCTTATTCAGAGCTACTCGCCATGGAAAAGGAGGTTACCGG
>DHOG01000170.1:41295-42152 GCA_002410715.1 Ruminococcaceae bacterium UBA5396
TTATACATATCCGGACACCCTCTTGCTCCATATTCCAATCTATACCTAGAATCACGGGTTAATCGCATCGATCATATATTATCGTCTGCAGAAGAGAATTCAGGAGACTTTCAAGATGGAGATACAGTCACGCTATTTGGATTGTTGGGCGATATTCGGCAGAAGAATACAAAAAATAATGCAACAATGGCTTATGCAGTGTTGGAGGATTTATATGGTTCAATCGAGCTGATTATATTCCCTCGTGTGCTTTCTCGGTTTGCCTCATTCATTCATTTAGGTGAACTAGTCATAGTGCTTGGTCGTATCAGCATCAGGGAGGATGAAGAACCCAAAATAATCGTTGACAGCCTTGATAAAAACACAGAAATCTCTCCTACACAGCTTGGACTGAATGAAAGCACAAGATACCGCAATAAAACACACGAAGCACCGCCGGGTCTGTATTTACGTATTTCTTCAGCCGATGGTGAAGATTATCGCCGAATCTGCTTGGTTACCTCTGTTTTCGAAGGAACAGTACCAATATATATTCGTTTTCAGGATAACGGAAAAATTATGCGTGCCCCCGAACATATGGCGGTTTCGCCAAATGATGTAATGCTGAAAGAATTAAGTAGAATTATTGGTAAAGAAAATGTTGTTTTTGTCTGCAATCGACAAAATACAAAATAATACGGTGGGACTTTTTACTGTACATCACTTGCGCTTTATGAAATAATTGTTGTATAATAAAGCTTGCTGGATAAAATAAATGTAGTATCATAGTTTTACGTGCAGGAAATAAGGAGAGGGTACCGATGTCTGTTAAAAAAATTGCCGTATTAACGAGCGGGGGTGATGCTCCGGGTATGAAT
>DHOG01000170.1:42308-43272 GCA_002410715.1 Ruminococcaceae bacterium UBA5396
GGGTGATGCTCCGGGTATGAATGCTGCCATTCGCGCAGTGACTCGTACGGCGTTAAGCAAAAAACTCGAGGTTTTCGGCGTTTATCGCGGTTATAATGGATTAATTCATGGCGATATATTTCCGATGAATTTGCGCAGTGTTTCCGATATTATCCATCGAGGCGGGACCATGCTTTATACAGCCCGCAGCCCGGAATTTTGCACAGAGGAAGGTATGCAGAAAGCAATAAAGACCTGTCGTGATAACGGAATTGAAGGTGTTGTTGTAATCGGAGGCGACGGTTCATTCCGCGGTGCGCAGGATTTGACAAAACACGGCTTGCCCTGTATCGGTATTCCCGGAACAATTGATAATGATATTTCCTGCTGTGAATACACAATAGGCTATGATACGGCAATGAACACCTGTATGGAAATGGTTGATAAACTGCGCGATACCGCTCAGTCCCATGATCGCTGCAGTGTCGTGGAAGTGATGGGTCGGAATGCCGGTTATCTTGCCCTTAATGTTGGTATTGCAATTGGTGCCACCTCAATAATTGTACCTGAAGTTCCCTATGATTTTGAACGGGAGATATTAAGCAGAATGAAAACCACTTCTCTAACCGGCAAAAAGCACTTCATTATTGTGGTTGCCGAAGGCGTTGGCGGTGTTATGGAGTTGGCGGAAAGAATTCAAAAAGAAACGGGTATTGAAAGCCGTGCAACCATCCTAGGGCATGTTCAGCGAGGGGGTACTCCGTCCGTCCGTGACCGCGTTCTCGCAAGCGAGATGGGTTATAGGGCCGTTGAACTGTTGATTGAGGGGAAAAGCAACCGGGTTGTAGCCATTCAAAGCGATCAGATTATTGATTTTGATATTGAAGTTGCACTTAGAATGAAAAAGCCGTTTGATTTTGAGTTATACAATATTGCACATGATATTTCTATTTAGTAAACTTTATTTTTAAATTTACATGTCATT
>DHOG01000170.1:43507-45095 GCA_002410715.1 Ruminococcaceae bacterium UBA5396
CAGCGTAGCGTTATAAAAAACACAGAAAAGGAATGCAACAGATGGAACAGACTTCGGTTTTCAGTGCACCACCTCCGGCTCATGATGACAATCGAGCATCCGCCGTAATTGTAGCCGCGGGCAGTTCCTCAAGGATGTGCGGCATTTCAAAACAGTTGGCGGCGCTGGATGATATGCCTGTAATTGCACATTCGATTAAGGCATTTCAGGCGGCGAATCATATCCGGGATATTGTTCTTGTGTCAAGGCCTGACGATGTAAAGCAGTTTTTAAATATATGTAGGAAATATAATTTCCATAAAGTGAGATTTATCCTTACAGGCGGGGAGACAAGACAACAATCGGTATTTAACGGTGTACGCCTCATAAAGGATAGCGCATATTTCGCAATACACGATGGCGCAAGGCCTTTAGTCAGACCTGACACAATCGATAAGGTTGTTGAATATGCACGTCTTTACGGTGCCGCAACTGCTGCCGTTCCGTCAAAGGACACAGTTAAAATTTCGGATGAAAACAGCTTCGTAAAAGATACCCCTGACAGGCAGTTTGTATGGTGTATTCAGACACCACAGGTGTTTGAACGCAAGCTTTACTTAAACGCAATTGAATCGAACAATGTAAACGAAAGTTACTTTACAGATGATTGCCAGCTTATTGAGCACTTTGGGCATAGAGTCTTTCTTGTAAAATCCGAATATTCTAATATAAAGATAACGACTCCGGAGGATATTACGATTGCAGAATGCATGCTTACAAATCACATATCTGCCGACTAAGGAGGGTGCAAATGCGTATCGGACATGGTTATGATGTGCATAGACTTGTTAAGGATCGAAAGCTTATATTAGGGGGGGTAGATATTCCTTTTGATAAGGGACTTCTCGGACACTCGGATGCAGATGTGCTGACGCATGCAATCACAGATGCATTGCTGGGAGCTGCGGCAATGGGTGATATAGGTGAGATGTTTCCGGATACGGATAATTCATATTTAAATGCTAACAGTATAGAGCTTTTGCAGTTTGCGGTCGAAACCATTAAATTATCTGGATGGAGAATCGGGAATATTGATGCAACTGTAATTGTGCAAGCTCCCAAGTTGAAACCATATACACAGGCAATGCGATTCAGAATTGCTAATGCGTGCAGCATTGATATTACGCAGGTCAGCATAAAAGCAACGACTGAGGAACATCTTGGTTTTTCGGGGGCAGGACAAGGTATTGCCGCGCATGCGGTATGCCTTCTTCATGCTGCTGACTGATACTTACACATTATTCCACGACTTAATCCTTATGACCTTGGACACCATGACTGCATATATTGGTATATAGAAGTCTGTAAACTGAGGTGATAAGATTGAGTAGTATGTGCTTTTATGTAAGTTCTGTTACGAATGCCATGCGAGGCAAAGCGGTTCTGGAACAGAACCGCATTTGTTCCTATATCAGCCGTTCAACCGATGATACAATTAAAAACGGATGTGGTTATTGCCTTTTGGTAACATCTGATTTTGAAAAAGCGGAAGCTCTGCTCCGATCTGTTGGGATACGTATTCGTGGATCAAAGCAAATGAATGATGCCT
>DHOG01000170.1:45210-64208 GCA_002410715.1 Ruminococcaceae bacterium UBA5396
CATCTCGAACAATAGTTGGTTTTGATCAAAGCAAATGAATGATGCCTTATGAATTCTTTACCGGATACCGTTTATTTTGATAATGCGGCAACTACATGGCCAAAACCAACTATTGTTCGAGATGCGGTTCAGAAGGCGTTGACGATTTACGGTGCAAATCCAGGAAGAAGCGGACATAAAATGGGACTGGCGGCATCATGGGAAATTTATCGAAGCCGGGAAGCGGTTGCACACTTTTTTAATCTTAACAATCCCTCAAATGTCATATTTGTTCAGAATTGCACTGTAGCTTTGAATATTGTTATAAAGGGATTATTAAAAAACGGAGGCCGCGTAATCGTTTCCGATTTGGAGCATAATGCCGTAATGCGACCACTGCATGCATTATCAAAAGATTCGAGTATATATGAAGTTGCAAGTGTATCGTTTGGAAATACACAGGAAACATTAAATTCGTTCCGCGAATGTATTACTCCCGAGACAAAAGCGATTATCTGTCTGCACACCTCTAATGTTTTCGGAATACGACTGCCGATTCGTGAAATAGGTATGCTGGCGCATGAATATGGACTTAAGTTTATTGTCGACGCCGCGCAGAGTGCAGGCGTTTTTCCGATTGATATGCAGGCCGATTGTATTGATTATCTTTGCGTTCCCGGGCATAAAGGATTATATGGTCCGATGGGGATCGGAATGTTGCTTTGCAACTGTGACCAGAATCTACCCTCATTGATAGAAGGGGGAACCGGCAGCCTTTCAACCGAATTAAACCAACCCGAAGAACTGCCAGACCGATTTGAAAGCGGGACACTCAATACAGCAGGTATTATAGGTTTAGCCGCCGGAATTGAATTTGTAAATAGAATTGGTTTAAAACGTATTTTAGAGCAGGAAACCGAGCATATGAGGTTTATATATAGACAGCTAAAAAGCATTAAAGGTGTTATACTTTACACTCAAATTCCTGATTTGGTTTATACAGCTCCGGTCTTATCATTTAATATTGAAGGATATAACAGCGAAGAAACTGCATTAATGCTCAGTGAAAAGGGGATTGCTGTACGAGCAGGTCTTCATTGCTCACCATGCGCACATAGAAAATTTAAAACTCTGAATACAGGAACAGTACGGCTTGCTCCATCAGTCTTTACCACATTTAGGGAAGCGCAGTATGTATGTAAATCAATTAGAAATATTGCCCAAATTTCACGCAAGCAAATATAGACAGATATTATTGGTAATCACGACAATAAGGATTGCAATAATCCCGATTTATGATAAAATAATATATGTGATTGTGTGATAAACTTAGGATGTGAACGAAGGGATGAATTATTTGTGTCTGAATGGTTCAGCATTGTTTGGGATAATATAGTAGCGTTCCTTAGTTCCATCGACTGGTTCAGGGACACACTTGATGTGACACTTGTTGCATTTGTTATCTACAGTATCATTAAGCTTGTACGCGATTCGCGTGCCGAGCAGCTTTTAAAAGGCATACTGATTTTCGGGCTTGCATTTCTGACGGCATCATTGTTAGATCTAAAAACAATGTATTATTTACTTAAAGCTGTTTTTGATTACAGCTTACTAGTTATAATCATTATATTTCAGCCTGAAATTCGGCGTGCGCTCGAGCAGGTTGCGCATTCAAGATTTAGTCCGATTAATCTTTTTGGCATGAGTGATGAAGAAACCGAAATGGAGATTAAACGTTGGCAGCGCGCCATATCGGCTGTCTGTTCAGCGATTGAATTACTTCGAAAGCAGCAAATGGGAGCTTTGATTGTTTTTGAGAGAACAACCAAGTTAGGGGAAATTATTAATTCTGGCACAGTTATTAACGCGGAACCAACTCCGGAGCTAATTGGAAATCTATTCTTTAATAATGCGCCTTTACATGACGGGGCTATGGTAATGCGTGACGGTGTTGTTCATGCCGCTGGCTGTATTTTACCTTTGACCGACAATCAGCAGATTAGCCGTGAGCTTGGAACTCGTCATCGTGCCGGAGTTGGAATGAGCGAAAATTCCGACGCATTGGTTGTTGTTCTTTCAGAAGAAACAGGGATTATTTCTGTGGCGGTCGGTGGAGAACTGAAGCGCAATTATTCGATGGAGGCTCTGCGGGTTGCTTTGGAAAACGGAATGCTGTGGAATAGGTCTCGGAGAGATAAAGACGGAGAAATAAAATCGAAGAACCTGTTCCGGAGGTGGAAAACCAAATGAGAGGAAAATTTTCCCTAAACAAACTGCTTCATAATAAAAAATTAATGGTTCTTTTCTCAGTTATATCAGCGCTGGCAATTTGGGGTGCCGTACACACAGTAAGCAGTGAGGATGTAACAACGATCACAAAAACAGCCAATTTAAGTCTTGAGAATACTTATGCTGGTAATACTGGGATGAAAATATTTACCGGTGTCTCAACAAGAGTAAGTATTAAGGTTCGAGGAAGCTGGTTTGTTATTCATCGGTTAACTGAAGACAATTTCAGAATAATCGGGGATTACAATGAGATTAAAGGCGTTGGTGAATGGCCGGTTTATCTAAAAGCTTCTAAGAACAGTAATGATTCAGATTTTTCAATCATTGATGTTGTGCCGGGTGAAACAACCGTGTTTTGTGATTATGTTGATTCTAAAACCTTTCCAATAAATGTTGATATTGATGATGTTAAAATAGATGAATCTACAGGTTATGTATTAGCAACTCCGATTGTTGCCGTTGAGAATGGTACAGTTAAAATTGAAGGTCCAAAATCGGTTATCAGTAAAATTGTTTCAGTAACAGCAAAAGTAGATGAACCCAAAACCATCTCGGAAGTAACCACTTTTTCAGCTACTTTAACGGCATACGACGAAAACCAAAAGCCGGTTGACACCGAACTTTGTTCTTTTGCAGGTATTGCTAAAGATAATAAGGTTGATATTAATGTTCCGGTACATGTTAAACGCAAGATTAACTTAACTTACTACTATAAACACAAACCCAACGGGTTCAAAGATATTAGCGAATATATCACAATATCACCTTCATCCATTGAGATATTAGGGACGCCTGAACAGGTGGAGACCTTTGCGGATGATATTTCCGATATTGGGACATTTGATTTTAACCACTTGAATCTGAATAATATGAAAAGAACGATTGAACTTGATATTCCCCAGGGAATAACAGTTTTGGAAGGAACAAAGGAAGTCACTGTAACCTTTAACTTCGATGATTTTGTATCCAAAACCATTAATCTTAATCTTACCAAACAAAATACTATGGTAATTAACAAGCCTTCGGGAGTTAACTATACTCTTACCACGCAGAATATTAACGTTGTACTAATTGGCAACAAGAAATCTATTGATAAAATAAAACCTTCGAATCTTTCCGTTGAGGTCCATATGGATGATAACAGGTCGGCGGGGGTTCGTGAATTCAGAGCTACCGTAAAGGTTTCAGGCTATAACGATGTTTGGGTGTATTACGGAAAATCAGAGCCAAGCGGCTATGTTGCATATATGACGATAGAGTAAAAAGAAGGCTCTGCGAAATGGATTTTATTTCATTTCGCAGAACCTTCTTTCTAATTCGCATATATTTTGTGAAATGGATACAAAACCGTCGACTATCTACTTTTAGCAAAAAGTCGTTGTATCAGTGTATGACCCTGTTCTGCATAAATACCTGTTTCTGCTGCCGAGTTTTCATGAAAGCAGCTTACGCCGGAAGTATTACTATTGTCACTAGCATATAAAATGTAGGGAACAGGCTCACTGGTATGCGTGCGAATAGAAAGCGGAGTTGCATGATCAGGCAGAACTAAAAGGCGAAATTCACCCATACTTTTCATTCCTTTCAGCAATGGGGAGATGATCTTTTGGTCAATGTCTTCAATTGACCGCACCTTGTTCTGCACCTCACCTCGATGACCGCATTCATCTGGTGCTTCGACATGGACATAAACAAAATCCTGGTCATTGTTTAACTCATTTAAAGCGGCAGACAACTTTCCTTCATAATTGGTATCGATATAACCCGTGGCACCTTCTATATCACATACATTCATTCCTGCAATACGTCCGATTCCTTTTATCAGATCAACCGCAGAAATAACCGAGCCTTTGACACCGAAGCGTTCAAAATATGATTGAAGATGCGGTCGGTTTCCTTGGCCCCAAAGCCAGATTGCGTTTGCTGGATTCAGCCCCTCTTTTTTACGCAGTAGATTTTCAGGATGCTCCTTCAATAATTCTATGCTTTTTTTCATCATAACAAGAAGGGGGGCAGCATTAGGATGAAGCGGAAGGTAATCACCGATCGTACGCCCCGTTATATCGTGAGGAGGAGTGATTTTACCCAGCGCAGTTTTTCCACCATGCCATACCATGCAATGACGGTATGCTGTACCTGCATAAAAATCAAATTCTCCTCCGCCGAAAGATAATTGAATATCCTGAATAATTTTCCGAGCAGGTTCTGTATGAATATCACCCGCGCAGTAATCAATAAGGGTTTTATGAGGATAATCCTCAGAATCAGATAGCGTTACCAGGTTGCATCTAAAAGCAACATCGTTATCTTCCAAATTAATTCCTATATTTGCAGCTTCAAGAGGAGACCGTCCTGTGTAGCATTCTTTTGTATCGTAGCCCATAACAGTCAAATTGGCAACATCGCTTCCCGGTGCCATGCCATCCGGAACAGTCTTAAGTAATCCAACCTCTCCATGTAAGGCAAGCCAGTCCATAGTAGGCTTTTTTGCAATTTCCATCGGTGTTTTACCGCCAAGCATCTCATTTGGCGTATCTGCCATTCCATCACATAAAACCACTGCATATTTCATTTAGACAATTCCTCATTCCCAGACAATATATAATTATGTATTGAATAACTACAATTAATTATTATAGCAGAAAAATTAGAAAACGATATATTAATTTATAAGTTAGTAAATATGAAAAAGCAGATTAAAGATTATATAAAGGCAAGTAACAAAAGTATTGCATTTGCGTCCGATATGTGCTAGTATATATCGGTATTTGAATAGCCGTGGAGCAGATGTGCTTCGTGGGGGTTAATATCAACGTGCAGAATGCAGGTTTGGATGTTAACGCGGACAGTCCTCTGCTACATTATTTGAGCATGAATGTCTGAAGAAACAAGGAGGAAAATTTATTATGGACGCATTAAAAACGATTGCAAGTGACAGTATTAAGGAAAGCATTCCGGCTTTCTCTATTGGAGACACGGTTCGTGTTGATGTTAAAATCCGTGAAGGTGAGCGTGAAAGAATTCAGGCCTTTGAAGGAACAGTGATTGCAAGAAAAGGCAGCGGAGTTACAGAAACCTTTACTGTACGCCGTGTTTCTTATGGCGTAGGCGTTGAAAGGGTTTTTCCGGTTCATTCACCCAACGTCGCAAATGTTACCGTTATTCGCTACGGTAAAGTTCGCCGTAGTAAGCTGTATTATCTTCGTGAACGTATGGGAAAATCTGCAAAGGTTAAAGAGCTTATTCGCTAATCATAGGTTTTACTATGTTAAGAAGAAGTTGATTTATTAGAAAAAGGGACATTAAGTCCCTTTTTTCTTTATATTATAAAATAAATGTGGTATACTGCCTCTATAATCAATGGAAAAGAGATGACCCAAAATGAACGGTGAAATTGTTAATATAAACAAAACAAGTGACTCACCCAGTAATAATACAATCGGCAGTCTATACGAATGGATGGAGGCAGCGGTATTTTCACTTTTATGCGTTACCTTGGTTTTTTCTTTTCTATTTCGTATTGTTAGTGTCGATGGAAATTCAATGAATCGTACACTCTTTCATGGAGATCGTCTGATCATTACTCGCCTGTTTTATACGCCAAAACGGGGGGATATAATTATTATTAACAGATATACGCAGGAACCTTTGGTAAAACGTGTGATTGCCGTTGGGGGAGACACCCTTGAAATTATTGGTGATTCTCAAGAAGTAATTGTAAATGGTAAAGTGGTTAACGAGTCATCTTATTCAATCGGTATTACCGAACCAATTGAATATCAGAATGAATATAAAGCGAAGCCGATTCCTGATGGCTGGCTTTTTGTTATGGGTGATAACCGCGAAAATTCAAGAGACAGCCGTACTATGTCTGAAATAGGCTTTATAAAATATGAGGACATTATGGGCAAGGCGATATTCAGATTCTTTCCAATAAGCCAAGTCGGAGGGTTGTAATGATATGTCCTCTATTAAAAGCAAATTCGCTAAAGGCTTGATTGAGCAAGCGAAAGCTGATAATAACACAAAAACCAAAACCGAAATTAGTAAAATGTCGTCTGCCATATATGAATGGGTAGAGGCGGCAATATATTCCCTTATTTGTGTTGTGCTCGCATTTATTTTTATTTTTCGTATCGTTGGCGTTGATGGTGATTCCATGGTTCCTACTTTATACGATAAGGAAAGATTGGTGCTATTAACTTTTCTATATCAGCCCCAGCATGGGGATATTATTGTAATAAACCGGTATACGCAGGATCCGCTTGTAAAGCGGGTAATTGCAGTCGGAGGCGATAGGATTGCGATACTTCCTGATACAGGGGAAGTTGTTCTGAATGGAGTTATCCTCAACGAAAATTATACACAGGGCAAAACGGTATTACGCGAGTTTGGATCCGAAACAAAGGAGGTTCCAAAAGGGTATTTGGTAGTTATGGGTGATAACAGGGAAATATCAAAGGATAGCCGTTCTGCTGAAGTCGGATTTATAAACATTAAGGATGTAGTCGGAAAAGCTATATTTCGATTCTATCCATCTAGAAAACTGGGATTTTTAAACTAGCGTTTATCTTTAATATCAAAACCAAGGAGAGGTTATAAGTTGGACAGTATTCAATGGTATCCGGGGCATATGACAAAAACAAAGAGAAAAATAAAAGAATGTCTGCCCTTGATTGATATAGTCGTTGAAATTATTGATTCCCGGATTCCGGAAAGCAGCCGTAATCCTGACTTGAGCTCTCTTATATCCGGCAAGCCGCGGATTTTAATACTAAACAAATCAGATATTGCCGATGATGCTGTCACTTCTGTATGGATCCGGAATTATCGTGAAAATAATATTCCGGCAATTTCAGTCGATAGTAAAAGTGGTCGCGGCCTTGGCAGTTTTACGCCATTAATTCGTGAAGTTATGTCCGAACGCATTGCTCAGTGGAAAAAAAGGGGTATGTTAAATCGACCAATCAGAATGATGGTAGCTGGAATCCCAAATTCAGGTAAATCTTTATTTATTAATCGCATGTCTCATGGAGGGAAAGCAAAGGTAGAGGATCGTCCCGGTGTTACGCGTAGCAATCAATGGTATGTGACAACAGATGGATACCAGATGTTAGATACGCCGGGCGTGCTTTGGCCGAAATTTGATGACCAAAGGGTTGCACGCCATCTGGCATTTACAGGTGCGATTAGGGACGAAGTTCTCGACATCGAGGAGCTAGCATATGATTTACTTGTGATTTTAAACAGGGATTATAAAAAGCTGCTTAAAGAGCGTTATAAATTGCCGGAGAACGTAACGGATGACGCATGGGAGCTTCTCCAACTTATCGGAAAAAAGCGGGGAATGCTAATATCAGGTGGTGAGATTGATACCGAACGAGCATCTATAATGTTGATAGATGAATTTCGCGGCGGGAAAATTGGACGAATTACTCTTGAAAAGCCAAACAAAACTTCAGGCTGAAAGCCAGCAGGGTTGAATCTGCCCTGAATATATAATTGTAGCTACTGTAAAACAAAGCATAGCTATGTAAGGTTGTGGTACTGTGACAAATTATCAATATGACCATATGATATACAGGGAAGGGTATAAATACATATGCGGAGTTGATGAAGCTGGGCGGGGTCCTCTGGCGGGTCCGGTTTTTGCAGCAGCCGTTATTTTAGACCCAAACAATGAAATACAGGGACTGAATGATTCAAAAAAACTTAGTGAAGGAAAAAGAGAAGCGCTATTTGAGTTAATAATAAAAAATGCTGTAGCCTATTCAATATCCAGTGCATCCGTAAAGGAAATTGAAACATTAAATATTTTACAGGCTACCATGTTAGCGATGCAACGGGCAATTGATGGATTGTCAGTAAGAACGGATTTGGTGCTAATTGATGGCAATCGTTTACCTCCTAATCTATCAAATCCCGCTCGTTCAATTGTAAAAGGCGATACGTTGTCAGCCTGCATCGGGGCCGCTTCAATTCTTGCGAAAGTAAGCCGGGACCGTCTTATGTATGAAATGGATAAAAAATATCCTTGCTATCAGTTTTCTAAACATAAAGGATATGGAACAGCATTACATATCCAACTTCTGCACAAATATGGCTGTTCACCTGTCCACCGCACCAGTTTTTTGAACAAGATAATGGGATAGGTTTCATGGGAGATGACGTTATGGCGTATGTTTCAAAGGGCGCTGCCGGTGAAGTACTTGCTGCAAGATTTCTACGTGAGAAAGGATATGAAATCTGGACAGCTAATTTTACCTGCAGGTTTGGGGAAATAGACATAATCGCAGCAAAAAAACCGTATATTGCTTTCGTAGAGGTCAAAACACGCAGTGATGATTCAATATATATGCCGAGAGAAGCAGTAACTAAAAATAAACAAAAACGTATCATTAAAACTGCTATGCTCTTCATTCAGAAAAATCATATTGAATTGCAGCCGCGTTTTGATGTGATTGAAATTATTACAAAAAAGAATCATCCCATGAATATTATTGAGTTAGATCATATTCATGGGGCGTTTGAGGCGGGGGATTTGCATGCGGCTTTTTGATATGCATTGTGATACTCTTTATGAATGCTCGATTGGTGGGTATAGCTTATCTGAGAATGAATTGCAATTAGATTTAACTCGCGGTCTCGCCTATAATTCATGGGCACAGGTGTTTGCTGTTTGGATGCCCGATACACTCCGCGGTAATGCCGCTTGGATTCAATGCCGCAGTATATTGGAGTTGGCGCAAAAGGAAACCATATTGAATCCTAAATTTAGAATTATATACAATGAAGCCGATTTGGATTTTGCAATACAAAACAATGTATGCGCAGCTGTATTAGCTGTTGAGGGCGGTTCTGCTCTTGCAGGCAACCTTGAAACGCTGGGCTTATTAGCCAGTATGGGTGTAAAGATAATTACCTTGACATGGAATGGTTCGAATGAATTGGGGCATGGATGCGAATCTCTTTGTAATGACGGACTTACCGAGTTCGGTAAAAAAGCCATAAAAGCTATGGAGAAGCTGAATATTATACCCGATGTCTCACATCTCAACCAAGCAGGATTTTGGGATGTAATGGAAAACACAAACAACCCTATAATCGCAAGCCACTCTGTATCTGCAGCAATCTGCGATCATCCCCGAAACCTGACAGATGATCAGTTTAAAGCGATTATGAAAAGGGGAGGAGTGGTGGGTCTTAATTTGTGCGAGTCTCATCTCGGTGAACAGTCATTTGAATGTCTGCAAAAACATTTGGAGCACTATCTTTCACTGGGAGGAGAACATACGGTAGCTTTCGGATGCGATTTTGACGGCACCGATTTACCGCCTGAATGGGGTGGTATTGAAGTAATGGAAAAAATATACGAATACTTTCAGCGCAAAAATTACGAGGAATCACTGCTAGACCGTTTGTTTTTCGGCAATTGCTACGATTTTTTTCACAGTGCTTTGACAAGTACGGCATCTATGGTTTAGTATATATAAAATTATTAAAATAATCTGCGTTTTATCAACAAGTATGCGGATTGGATGGTAAGGTTCAAAAAACTTAATTCAGACAGCATGGGATAAAGGATGGTCAAATTTATGAAGTATATCAGTACACGTGACAGCAGCGTTCGGGTAACCGCTTCTCATGCTATCACACAGGGAATTTCAAAAGACGGAGGGCTATTTGTTCCTGAAAGCTTTCCCTCTCTTCATCACCAAGATTTTCAAGAAATGATTTCTATGAATTATGCAGACCGTGCAGCTTTTGTAATGTCAGGATTCCTAAGTGATTTTACAAAGGATGAAATAGGAGAATGCACCAAGCTGGCTTATTGTATGGATCGTTTCCGTGTTCCTGCTGTTGCTCCTCTTCATGAACTCTATGAGGGCGTAAATCTGCTTGAACTATGGCATGGACCGACTTGTGCCTTTAAGGATATGGCATTACAGATCCTGCCGCAACTAATGCGGGTATCGGCAAAAAAGACGGCAGAAGGCAAGACAATTATAATTTTGGTCGCAACATCGGGAGATACCGGAAAAGCAGCTCTTGAAGGTTTCAAAGATGCTGCAAACACCCGTATTCTTGTGTTTTATCCTGAAGAAGGCGTCAGCCCCATGCAAAAGCTCCAGATGGTAACGCAGGAGGGCGGTAATGTAGCGGTTTGCGGAATACGCGGTAACTTTGATGACGCGCAGACCGGCGTTAAGTCTATTTTTACAAACCCAGATATTGCAAAGCGGCTTGAAGCGAATAATATGATGTTTTCCAGCGCCAATTCAATTAATTGGGGGCGTTTACTGCCTCAGATTGTTTATTACATTTCATCTTACTGTGACCTTATTTCCAACAACAGTATAAATCCCGGTGATAAAATTAATATTGTTGTTCCAACAGGTAATTTCGGCAATATTCTTGCCGCATACTATGCCGGGAAAATGGGCCTCCCTATCAATCGGCTAATATGTGCTTCAAATAAAAATCGTGTACTGACAGATTTTATTCAAACAGGGGTATATAATAGAAACCGTGAATTCCATGCCACTTCTTCACCTTCTATGGATATCCTGATTTCCTCAAATCTTGAGAGGCTTCTGTATGATCTTTCCGAATGTGATGATAATGAAATTATACGTTTGATGCAGGATCTTAACACAAAGGGTCAATATAAAGTTTCCGATTCGATGTCAAAACGTATCCAATCAATGTTCTCAGCAGGATGGTGTGATGATCTACTGACGGCAAAAACAATAAAGGATACATTTGATTGTTACGGTTATCTTTGTGATACACATACGGCAGTTGCCATAAATGTTTATGAAGAGTATAGAAAGCAAACCGACGATAAAACTCCGACAGTAATTGTTTCTACTGCAAATCCCTATAAGTTTTCGGACAATGTCTTACAAGCATTGGGCGGCAATGTTAAGGCGGAAGATGAATTTAATAAAATGGACATGCTGTATACCATTACACAGTGTGGAATACCGGATCCTCTTGCTGCAATTAAAGGAAAAAATAAGCGGTTTTATAATGTATGTAGCCCTGCCGATATGGAGCAAATTGTTTATGAAATGCTCCATATCGGCTAAGCCTTATGACTTTGCTTCCGGCTTAAAGGTGTCGCATACTGTATCAATGCTGCTAATAGCGTGGGTAGGACCAACCTTGATTTTATCAGCTGAACAGATATCGTCGCCCCTATGATATACACAGTTTTTTACATCGCAATATACTACCGGAGTCGGTAAATCATTTTTTTCATCTTTAAATAGATTCATTTTATTCGCTTCCTTTCCGGCTTAACGCCATTTATAGTGTTTGCGAAAATAGTCTTATTTATATTCTAAATATTTTGAATTTTATGTAGTTTTAAGGAGTACAGTATGTCGTTGTTTGCCATTGCTGACTTACATCTGTCTCTCGACGCTGATAAACCAATGGATGTTTTCCGCGGTTGGGATAATTATGTTGAACGTCTTGAAAAGAATTGGATACAACTTGTTTCAGAAAATGACACGGTTGTGATTGCAGGAGATGTTTCTTGGGCAAAGACACTCGAACAAACAAAAAAAGATTTTTGTTTGTTGCATTCTTTGCCGGGAAAAAAACTGATACTAAAGGGAAACCATGATTTCTGGTGGACAACACGCAGGAAAATGGAACAATTTTTATCAGATAACGGATTCGATACTCTTAGCTTCATTCATAACAGCACCGAGACTGTTGGTGATTATGCAGTATGCGGAACACGAGGTTGGTTCTTTGATGCTGAGGAAGATTTAGACAAGAAAATTTTACTGCGTGAAGCGGGGAGGCTTAACACATCAATAAATGAAGCCATTAAAACCGGAAAAGAACCTGTGGTATTTCTTCATTATCCGCCAATTTTGGGGGAATCTCAATGTAATGAGATACTATCTATAATTTTACAGCACAAAATACGCC
The DNA here is from genome assembly GCA_002410715.1 of Ruminococcaceae bacterium UBA5396. Taxonomy (GTDB): domain Bacteria; phylum Bacillota; class Clostridia; order Oscillospirales; family Acutalibacteraceae; genus Avimonas. Next base: position 57,427 of record DHOG01000170.1, read on the forward strand.
TATGTTATTATGGACATATTCATGGACCGGCAGCACATAAAATACTGCCAAGGACAATTGAGGGGACAACATTTCATCTTGTATCCTGTGATGCTGTTAGCTTTTCACCAGTATTAGTAAGATAATATAAATAATCTTTATGGATTATTTATTGAAAATTTTCGAAAAAAGATAGCACAAATTGTCTCACTATGTTATAATTATTTACATTGCGTTATCGTGTATTTACAGGAGGAAAATAAACATGACTTTAAAAAATGTGTCTAAAGTTGATACTAACCGCGTTGAACTGGAAATTGAGGTGGATGCTGAAGCATTTGAAGCTGCTGTAAGCAAAGCATATAAAAAGAATATTGGCAAGATGTCAGTTCCAGGTTTCCGCAAAGGAAAGGCGCCCCGTCATCTTGTTGAAAAGATATACGGAACCGGCATTTTTTATGATGATGCCATAAATGAATTGTATCCTACCGCGCTAAACCAAGCCATTGAGCAGTCAGAGTATGAGTATGTTGAAGATAAAATTGATCTTGATGTCGTTTCGGTAGGAAAAGAAGGATTTACATTCAAAGCGGTTATTACAACCAAACCGGAGGTGGAAGTAGGCGAATATAAAGGGCTGAAAGCTGAAAAGAAGGTTGAGCCGGTGTCTGATGAAGATGTTAATGCTGAAATCTCCAGACTTCAAGAACGCAATTCGCGCCTCATTTCTATCGAAGGACGTCCTGCCGAAAATGGTGATACAGTAATATTTGATTTTGAAGGTTTTGTTGATGACAAGCCGTTCGATGGTGGGAAGGCGGAAAACTATACGCTGAAACTTGGTTCAAACCAGTTTATCCCTGGCTTTGAGGATCAGATTATCGGAAAATCTTCTGAGGAAGAATTTGATGTTGAAGTAACTTTTCCTGATGATTATCATGCTGAGGAACTTGCTGGCAAGCCAGCGGTGTTCAAATGCAAGCTCCATGAAATCAAAGCAAGCGAATTGCCTGAGCTGAATGACGATTTTTCAAAGGATGTCAGTGAGTTTGACACACTTGATGAGCTCAAGGCAGATCTTAAATCTAAGCTTGAGCATCAAAGAGAACATTCAGCAGAAGACGCCTTTGAGTCACAGTTAATTGAACAGCTTGTGGATGGATTAAAAGCTGAAATTCCCGAAGCAATGTTTGAAAATCGCGTCAATGAAAGCGTAAGGGAATTTGAGCAGAGACTTCAGTCGCAGGGCTTGAATCTTGATTCATATATGCAATATACAGGTATGAATATGGAGGCATTCAGAAAAGGATTCCGCGATCAGGCAGAGAAACAGGTAAAGATTCGTCTTACGCTTGAAAAGATTGCTGCTCTTGAGGAAATTGTTCCTACAGACGAGGAAGTTGAAGCCGAATATTCAAAAATGGCAGAACAATACAAACTGGAAGTAGAGAAGGTTAAAGCATTTATTCCGAAGTCTGAGCTTGTAAAAGATATTGCAGTCGGTAAAGCGATGGATCTCGTTAAAGAAAACGCTGAAATATCAGCGTAATTCATATCCTGATCGTTGCTTGAAAGTGATTTATTATGGCAATACTACATTGGCTTGTCTTTTAAATTGTCAAATAATGAATGAAAGGTTGAGTGATGTTGTATGAGCAGTTTGGTTCCTTATGTTGTCGAACAGACAGGTCGGGGAGAGCGCAGTTATGATATATTTTCCCGTTTATTGAATGACCGTATTATTATGCTGTCTGATGAAGTAAATGATACGACAGCCTCTCTCATTGTTTCCCAGCTTATTTATCTTGAAGGTCAGGATCCCGATAAAGATATTGACTTATATATCAACAGTCCTGGTGGTTCTATTTCCGCCGGTATGGCGATATATGATACTATGCAGTTTATAAAATGTGATGTTTCCACAATATGCATCGGAATGGCTGCGAGTATGGGCTCCTTCCTTCTGGCAGCAGGAACAAAAGGAAAGCGTAAAGCTCTGCCGAACAGTGAAATCATGATCCATCAGCCGTCAGGCGGTTCACGCGGTCAGGCAAGCGATATAAAAATTCAAGCGGATCATATATTATTCATCCGTGGTCGTATGAATAAGCTGTTATCCGAAATGACCGGTCAGCCGATTGAGACTATTGAACGAGATACTGATCGTGATAATTTTATGACTGCAGAAGATGCTAAAAAGTACGGCATAATCGATCATATTATTACAAAACGCAGTTAATTCTTGATATTCCAGTTATGAGGAGAGCGGACAATGCCAAAAAATGAGGAGAACCGAATGATTAGCTGTTCGTTCTGCGGAAAGAACCAGAATGAAGTACAGCGTCTTATTGCTGGGCAGGGTGTATACATCTGCAACGAATGCATCGAACTCTGTCAGTCGATTTTAGAAGACGGCGGTGTTATAACAAAAAAACGGTCGGTCACCAATGGAGTTCCCGAAACTTTACCCTCGCCAAAAGAAATTAAAGCAGGGCTGGATGAGTATGTAATCGGGCAGGATGATGCAAAAATTGCACTTTCGGTTGCGGTTTATAATCATTATAAGCGTATCTATTTTGGATATACATCGGACATCGAGATAGGAAAGAGCAATGTATTGCTGTTGGGCCCTACCGGAGTTGGTAAAACTGCGCTTGCTCAGACACTGGCTCATATTCTGGATGTTCCATTTGCAATTACCGATGCAACCACACTTACCGAAGCAGGCTATGTGGGTGAGGATGTTGAGAATATTCTGTTAAGGTTGATTCAAGCCGCAGACTATGATGTTGAAAAAGCAGAACGCGGTATTATATATATTGATGAAATTGACAAGATTACCCGCCGGAGTGAGAATCCTTCCATTACACGAGATGTAAGCGGTGAAGGAGTTCAGCAGGCGCTTCTCAAAATCATTGAAGGAACTGTCTCAAATGTTCCGCCTTCAGGAGGACGTAAACATCCTCAGCAGGAATTTATTCAGATCGATACATCAAATATCCTGTTTATATGCGGTGGCGCCTTTGACGGGATCGAAAAAACAATAGAACGTCGAATTGCTTCCGGATCCCTTGGATTTGGAAATGATGTCAGGTCCAAAAAGGATATTGAAAGAAGCAAACTGCTCAAACAACTTGTTCCGCAGGATTTGATCAAATTTGGTCTGATCCCCGAATTAGTCGGACGCATACCTGTAATTACAACGTTGGATACCTTAGATGAGGCTGCGCTGGTCAAGATTCTTACAGAACCCAAAAATGCACTTATGAAACAGTATATGCAGTTGTTTACACTGGACAATGTAACTTTGGAATTTACTGCGGAAGCCTTGTCTGCTGTAGCCAAAAAAACTGTTGAACTCAACACCGGTGCGCGTGGGCTTCGTTCAGTAATGGAAGGATTGCTTACAAATCTAATGTTTGAAGTTCCGTCCGACTATAAGATTGAGCGCGTAATTATTAATTCCGATTATGTTGAAGGTAAGGGTAAACCAGAGCTTATTAGGAACCCGGATCGCAAGCCGTGCAAACCTAAGCTCCCTTCAAAAGGACGCAGCACAAGACATCAGGTTACAGCCTAACATTACTTCTATATCGTGCAGGGAAGGCGCTCTGCGGTATATTAGAAGCTTTTATAGAAAGTAAATAGACTAAAGGGTCAGATGATGAATGCTGCAAGCTGCTGAAAGCAGCACAGTATTTGACGTTTGGCCTTTTTTACCCCATAGCTCCATGTGGAAAGGAATTGGTTTTGTATGGAAATTAAAAGACGAATTGCACGTCTCGCAACTTTGCCGATACTGGCATTGCGCGGTTTGGTGATTTTTCCAGACATGGTACTTCATTTTGATGTAGGTCGAAAGAAATCAATGCTCGCACTAAATGAAGCAATGTCAACAGATCAAACTATATTTCTTGTAACCCAGCGGGATTTACAGGATGATGATCCGAATGCAAGCACTCTATATAAAATCGGTATTGTGGCCAGAATCCGTCAAGTTTTAAGGTTGCCCGGAGATAATGTACGCGTTCTGGTTGAAGGATTATACCGTGCAAAGCTCACTGACATCGTTGAAACAGAACCGTATTACGTCGCAAATATTCGTGAATGTATTTCAAGGCCTGTTGTAGACAATGTACGGGTCCAGGCTCTGTTGCGAGAATGCCGCTCCAGTTTTGATAACTATGCAGCATTGGCTCCTAAAATCTCGCCGGACGTCATGCTTGGTGTCACCGCATCCGACAGCTTAGCTCACCTTTCCGATTACATAGCCTCTAACATATTACTCTCGCCTGAGGAAAAACAGCAGCTTCTTGAAACGCTGGATCCTGAAAAACGGATAGAAAAATTAATTATTATTTTGGAGCGTGAAATTTCTATTCTTTCTGTCGAACAGGAAATACATAAACGCGTGCACGAACAGATTGATCAAAATCAAAAGGAGTTTTATCTCCGTGAACAGCTCAAGGTAATTAACCAGGAGTTGGGTAATGCTGATGATCCTCAAGACGAGGCGAGGAATTATCGAGATAGTATACAAAGTCTTCATTTATGTGAAGAAGCTGAAAAAATTCTGCTAAAAGAGTGTGATAAGCTGTCCCGTATGCCATCAGGATCACATGAAGCAACCGTAGTACGCGGCTATATAGAAACATGCATATCTCTGCCGTGGAACAAATTCACTAAGGATAAACTTAATTTAAATACTGCTGCAAAGGTATTGGATCGTGACCATTACGGCTTAAAAAAGGTTAAAGAACGCATTTTAGAAACATTGGCAGTAAGAAAGCTGTCACCCGCTATTAAAGGGCAGATTATATGCTTGGCAGGTCCTCCCGGAGTGGGTAAAACTTCTATTGCCAAATCGATTGCATCTGCAATGGGACGAAAATATGTGCGCATATCTCTGGGAGGCGTTCGTGACGAAGCAGATATAAGAGGTCATAGACGTACATATATCGGTGCTATGCCGGGCAGGATTATAAATGCTATTAAACAGGCCGGCTCATCCAATCCTGTTATACTTCTTGATGAAGTCGATAAAATGGGAAATGATTTCCGAGGAGATCCCGCGTCTGCCATGCTGGAGGTGCTTGATTCCGAACAAAATTCGGCTTTTCGTGATCATTATATTCAAATTCCTTATGATTTATCTCAGGTTTTATTTATCACTACGGCAAACGATCTGAATAATATTCCAAAACCTTTATATGATCGTATGGAAATAATAGAGTTGCCCAGCTATACTGCTGAAGAAAAATTTCATATTGCCAAAAAACATCTGTATAAAAAGCAAATCAAATTTCATGGACTAAATCAGCGACAAATAAAAATCATGGACAATGCATTTTATGATATAATCGAAGGGTATACGCGCGAGGCCGGAGTCCGCTCACTTGAACGCTGTATCATTAAAATCTGCCGTAAATCTGCCCGTTTACTGGTTGATGAAAAGACCAAAACCGTTCAAGTTAATTGTCATAACATTCCCCAATTTCTGGGACCACGTAAATATAAGGATGATATCAATGAAAATGGCAATGGGGTGGGGATTGTAAATGGACTGGCGTGGACCTCAGTCGGCGGAGAGATGATGCCTGTTGAGGTAGCTGTTCTTGAAGGTACAGGTAAAATTGAATTGACAGGTTCATTGGGAGATATTATGAAGGAATCCGCAAAAACTGCGGTCAGCTATGTCAGAAGCAGGGCCAAAGAATTTATGATTGATCATGATTTCTATAAAACAAAAGACATTCATATTCATGTTCCCGAAGGAGCAGTACCAAAGGACGGCCCTTCAGCAGGAGTAACAATTGCAACTGCAATCTTATCAGCATTGACAGGGATTCCAGTATACGGTAATATTGCTATGACCGGAGAAATTACGCTCCGCGGTCGCGTTCTTCCGATCGGTGGTCTACGTGAAAAAGCAATGGCTGCATACAGACACCGGATTAAGACGGTTTTGATACCCAGCGGAAACGAATCGGATCTAGCTGAGGTTGACGAAATCGTCCGAGAAAATATCAAGTTTATTACAGCAGACAAACTCGATATTATAATAAGCACTGCGCTAATATCACAACCCAAGCGCAGTGCAGAGGGCATAACGGACAAGCCTTATATTCATCCGGTTACGGATGATAGTTACCAGTCAACCGTTCCGCAATAATCATGCATACAACCGGGAAAGGATATAAAAATAGTATGAAACCTGAATCGGCTGTTTTTGAAATGTCGGCTGCACTATCCAGTCAGCTTCCACTTTCAACTTTACCTGAAATTGTTTTTTCAGGTAGGTCAAATGTAGGCAAATCATCACTGATTAACAGGCTGCTTAACCGTAAATCTCTTGCTAGAGTAAGCGCTACCCCTGGAAAAACAGCTACCATTAATTTTTACAGGCTGGATACAATGAGGCTGGTTGATCTACCCGGATATGGTTACGCAAAGGTAGCAAATGATGAAAAGCAGCGCTGGGCAAAGCTTATTGAAGGTTATTTTGAGTCCAATCGCGACCTTAGACTTGTTGTGCAGCTTATTGATATTCGTCACACACCATCGGCAGATGATTTTCGGATGTTGGATTATATGACTGAATGTGAAATCCCATTTATTATTATTCTTACAAAAGCGGACAAGCTTAAAAAAACTGCGCGTAAGAACCGAGTTACAGAAATACAAAAAGAGTTGGCTGATTTCGATGGTGTAAAGCTTATTACCTTTTCATCAGAAACTGGGGAGGGGGTAGAGGGGCTTCGTGAAATTCTGGATTCGGTAACTCAAAATGATTAATTAAGGGT
>DHOG01000098.1:0-186 GCA_002410715.1 Ruminococcaceae bacterium UBA5396
TGGCACGAAGTGCCGGAGGGAGTGCTTCAAATATCACATACATATAACAAAAGTCTGATAAAAAATGGGAAAGCCTTAAAGAAGAATGCAACACCGCAAAAGCGCAAGCTATGATATGAGTTTTTTGTGAAATATCGTGTATTCATGTAACACCAATAAACGAGGCAGTGAAAAAATATCTCCCTC
>DHOG01000098.1:354-2672 GCA_002410715.1 Ruminococcaceae bacterium UBA5396
CGCCTACGGGCGACAGCTCCCTCTTAGAGGGAGCCGGGATGAGCCTCCCTCCATGAGGGAGGTGGCACGAAGTGCCGGAGGGAGTGATATTTATTTTTATGAGGAAGGGGTACGCCATGTCAAACATTCATGTACTGGACAAGCATACCGCCGAGCTGATTGCGGCGGGCGAGGTGGTGGAGCGCCCGGCCTCTGTAGTAAAAGAGCTAATCGAAAACTCGATTGATGCGGGTGCTTCATTCGTCTGTGTAGAGATTGAAAACGGCGGTGTATCGCTGATCAAAATCACAGATGACGGGTCCGGTATTCTGAGGGATGATGTTCCTACGGCTTTTCTACGCCACGCAACCAGTAAGGTGCGTGTACAGGATGACCTTGAATCAATCGGAACGCTGGGCTTTCGCGGTGAGGCGCTGGCATCGGTCAGCGCGGTTGCCAGGGTGGAACTGCTGACTCGTACCGCGAATGAAATGGCGGGTACGCGGTATGTGATAGAGGGCGGAGAGGAGCGGCTTTTGGAGGATACGGCTTGTCCCCAAGGTACGACAATCATTGTGCGGGATTTGTTCTATAATGTCCCGGCACGTATGAAATTTCTGAAAAAAGATGTGACCGAGGCAAACGCGGTTGCGGGTGTGGTCGATTGTATCGCACTATCTCATCCCGAGGTTTCATTTCGCCTGATACGGGACGGCAGGGAAGAGCTGCTGACGCCCGGAGACGGTCTTTTGGAATCCTGCATTTATACCGTTTTTGGCCGGGAGTTTTCAAAAGGAATGCTGTCGGTTGATTACAGGCTTGAAGGAATACATATACACGGATTTGTCAGCAAACCCGCTGCCGGGCGCGGTAACCGCACCATGCAGCATTTCTTTATAAATGGACGATATGTCAAAACACGTACAGCCATGGCGGCTTTGGAGCAGGCGTTCAAGGGGGTTATTATGACCGGAAAATTTCCGTCATGTGTGCTCCATATTGATCTGCCGCCCCAGACGGTGGATGTCAATGTGCATCCGTCAAAAATTGAGGTTCGCTTTGTGAATGAACGACCGGTTTTTGATACGGTGTATTATGGTGTGAAGTCGGCACTGCAGTCAAGTCCGGTATCTGTACCGATTCAGATTCCGGAGACAAACGAGTATGTGGAAAAAGCACCAACCGCACGCACGACAGCCACCCAAACCGCTGCACGCACCATACTTTCTGATTCGCTGCATACAATAGATAGAATTCGCTCCGCTGAAAGCAAAGAGAGCGTTTCAAAACCGGGCAGTGTCTCGTTTAGAGATGGCGGTGAACTCCCGTATAACCGTCCGGTGACAGTACCGGAGATATTCTTTGAAGATGCGATGAAATCCGAAACAAGCCAAGATGAGGCGGCTGTAAAAGCAGATGTGCCCATTACACAGGAGGTTACGCAAGCGCAAAAGACTCCCAAGAAGCCCGAGGTCATTTATCTTGGTGAGGCGTTTTCAACCTACATTCTTGTTCAAATGGAAAATTCTCTCTATTTAATTGATAAACATGCCGCGCATGAGCGTATACTATATGATAAGTTTCGATCTTCCGAGCATACCGATGCGCAAATGCTGCTCTCGCCTGTCAGCGTAACGCTCAGCCGCGATGAATATGCGGCGCTCTTGCCTGAACTGGATACGCTTTATAAAGCCGGATTTGAAGTTGAGGATTTCGGCAGTCATAGTATGATTGTGCGTGCGCTCCCGATGATGCTTGACAAAGAAGATGCTGCTTCACTGATTCAAGAGATCGCAGGTGGTTTTGCGGCGGGAAAACACGAGATTACCTCGGACAAGCTGGACTGGATTTATCACTCGGCTGCCTGCCGTGCAGCCGTAAAAGCAGGGGATTTATCAAAGTCCGCCGAGCTGCTGGCAGTTGCCGAAAGGGTTTTATTAAACCATGATATCCGAACCTGTCCCCACGGACGTCCGGTATGCTTTGAGATTACCAAGCGTGAGCTTGAAAAGCAGTTTGGACGGACAAAATAAGTGGAACCCAATATCCCCACTGTAATCACGAAAGGAGATGCCGGATGGACAGCCGCCTGTTTTTACCTGTTATTGCAGGCCCTACCGCCTCGGGCAAAACCTCACTTGCGATTGACCTGGCAATACGTCATGGTGGTGAAGTTGTTTCTGCCGACTCCATGCAGATTTACAGCGGGGTGCAGATCGGAACCGCTCGTCCCACAGAGCAGGAGATGAAAGGAATTCCCCATCATCTTCAAGGCTTTCTTCCGCTCTCCGAGCGTTACAGCGTTGCCTGTTATGTCGAGGATGCCCGCCGCGTGATTA
>DHOG01000098.1:2949-4713 GCA_002410715.1 Ruminococcaceae bacterium UBA5396
GGCGGCGGAGGCGACCCGGAATTTAGGCAGCAGCTTCGCCGGCGTGCTGAGCGGGAGGGCGGCGAGTCTTTGCTTGAAGAGCTTCGACGTGTTGATGAATCGACTGCGGCAAAGCTGCATCCCAATAATCTGGGACGAATCATCAGGGCGCTGGAGCTTGTCAATACAACCGGCATGACCATGAGTGAGCAGGTACGGCTTTCGAGAACGCAGCCATCGCCGTATGACGCCTGTGTTATTGTCCTTGACTGTCGTGACCGCGCTTTCCTTTATGATCGCATTAACCGAAGGGTAGACGCCATGATGGAGGCAGGGCTGCTTGAGGAGGCCGGTACTGCATTGGCATACAATTCAAACACTGAGTCTTCCGCACCTACTGCCATGCAGGCAATCGGATACAAGGAATTGGCGCCATATTTTGAAGGGGTGCTTCCTTTACAGCAGGCTGTGGATAATCTAAAGCAGGCCACCCGAAGATACGCAAAGCGGCAGTTAAGCTGGTTCCGCCGCCGTAAGGATGCGCATTTTCTGTATATAGATGAATATTCGGATGCGGCATGTCTCACGAAAAAAGCATCTGAAATTCTGGGGGGATATGCTCATGGACACATTTGTTAAACGAATTATTACGATTTGTGTCTCACTATTTTTGATTTCATACGTGGGATATCAGTGCGTACAGGTGTTTTATAATCCTGTTAAAACCGAAATAGTATACAGTGCGAGTGAATACGAAACAGTTGATACCGAGGGAATTACAATTCGCAACGAAACAGTGCTTACCGAGAAAAAGAACGGTTACCTGTTTTATACAATCGAAAACGGCAGCCGAGTTTCCAAAAACGGCGTAATTGCAAAGGTATTTCCCACCGAAGAGGATTCGCGTTCACAGCAGCAGCTTGACCGCCTGATTCAAAGCCTCAATCAGTTAAAAGAGATTCAAAGTCAGGGGACAACGGGGAAAGTAAATCTTGATGCAATCGATAAGCAGATTGATCAGGTGCTTAGCAGTCTGGCTGTAAGTGTGAATCAGCCGGTATTAAAAGATATGAACCATTGGCAGTCAAAGCTGCTGGCTCTTATGAATAAAAAGCAGATAACCATCGGAAGAGCAACCAGCTTCGAAAGCCGCATCAATTCCCTTACCGATTTAAAAAACCAGCTTACATCCTCATTTTCAGCCGCGACATCGTCGGTGAAGTCTCCGGTTGCAGGTTATTTTGTCAACAAGATAGATGGTTTTGAAGATCGTTTTGAATTTAATAATGTAAAATCTCTGTCTGCCGACAAGCTGCACGGGGCTTTGGCCGCTGAACCCAACAAGGCCGAAAAGGATGTAATCGGTAAAATTGTAGGGGACTATAAATGGTACCTTGCCTGTATCATTCCGTCTGCCGAAGCCGGAGAGCTCAGGCAGGGTGCAAAGCCTGATTTACTGCTTCCGTTTGTTACCGACGAAGTAATCCCCTCAGAAGTTGTGGCTGTGAACCGCGACAAAGACGGGAGTGTGGTCGTGATATTTGAATGCTCATATATGTCCAGCGAGCTCTCATCCATAAGACGGGAATCGGTGCAGATTCGCCTAAAAAGATATGAAGGGCTTCGGATTCCCAGCAACCGCATCATCACCAACGATAAGGACGAGCAGGGAGTGTATACACTGGCGGGGGATACCGTTGCGTTCAAAAAGGTTGAGATTCTTTATGCCCAACCGGAGTTTGTGATATGTAAACAGACAGATGACAAAACATATTTACAGCTGTA
>DHOG01000118.1:0-14146 GCA_002410715.1 Ruminococcaceae bacterium UBA5396
ACCATATGTTTGACAACCGCAGAATTTTACACCGAGTTATAATCATGAATGTATTGTTATTTTCTTCAAAATAAGATATAATAGTATTAATTTGCGTTTTTTATTAACGTAATCTTTTATAACATAGCTGAGGTATCATTTCCAAGGCTTGACCATTCGATAGGAGGAAAAAGAATGAATAAGCAAAATCAGCTGCAGAAGTTATCTGATGCCTCATTTGCATTGGAAGGCTCTCAGGCACGTGCCAGACTCATGCGGCTGTTTGATGAGTCTACTTTTATTGAAATAGACAGGTTGGTACAGGACGGGGATAAGCCGGCGGAAGTGGTTGTCGGGTTTGGTTCTGTGGACGGAAACCCTGTCTATGCTTTTGCGCAGGACCGCGATGTATGCTTTGGTGCGATCGGCAAAGTTCAAGCTGCAAAAATATGCAAAACTTATCAGCTTGCAGCCCAGAACGGAGCTCCTGTTGTGGGATTATTTGATAGTGACGGGGCAAAGCTTGGCGAGGGTGTAGATGCTATGGATTCCATAGCAGAAATACTGTTTGCTTCGAACAACTTGTCCGGCGTTGTTCCGCAGATTGCGGTAATTGTCGGCGCTTGTGTGGGTTCTTCATCGATTGTTGCCGCTAATTCGGATATTGTAATCGCAGCAAAAGGTTGTGATTATTATCTCAACCCAGGCGACGAAAATGCGCAGGCAGATCTGATTGCCGAGGATGCTGATGACGCAATAAACATTGCCAGAAAACTCATTACCATGCTTCCCTCCAATAATTTATCGGTATCTGCCGCTTATGATTTTGACAGCGCAGTAATGCCTTTATGTGATAGTATTAAAGATGTAATCAAGGCAGTTTCAGATCCCGATACAGCTGTAGTACTTGGGTTCGGCACAAATGAGACTGTGATCGCCCGCATCGGCGGAATTGTATGCGGACTTGTTACATTAGCCGAAGAAAAGTTGTCTGGGGACGAAGCTTCAAGAATTGCAAGATTTGTTCGCCTGTGCGATGGCTTTTCGTTGCCTGTGATCACTTTTGTCGATACGGAAGGATTTTCAAGCCTTCAGGGAGCGGCAAAACTTTCTCATGCTTATGCCGAAGCCACAACCGCAAAAATCACGATAATTGTCGGCAAGGCCTACGGCTCAGCTTACATTACAGTCGCGGGTAAAGCCGCCGGCGCCGATATTGTATTTGCTCTGCCTAGTGCTGTAATATTGCCGCTCGCCCCTCAGGCTGCCATCCATATTTTCTGGAAGGATCGCCTTGCTGATTTGAAAAATCCTGTTGAAGATCGAAAGAAGTTATCGGAGGAATTTGCTCAGACACAGGGAGATGCACTGACTGCTGCATCGAAAGGAATCGTAACAGACGTGATTGCACCTTCTGAAATAAAATCAAAACTGATTGCAGTGCTGGATATGCTTTCCAGCAAACGTGTATCTCGTCTTTCCAAAAAACATTCCAATATTGTTCTTTAATTTGAAATACCGAAGGGATTGTGATTAGTATGAAAAGATTTAACATTACCGTAAATGGACATGCTTATGATGTACAGGTTGAAGAAGTCGGAGCCGCTGCTCCGGCAGCAGCGGCTCCAGTTCCTGCCGCTGCACCCGCTCCGGCAACTGCTCATGTTGCTGCACCCGCCCCGGTAGCCGCCCCCGAGCCGGCACCCGCCGCTCCCCCTGCTGCAGTCGAAGGCACGGAATCGCTAAATGCACCTATGCCCGGTACGATTGTAAATGTGCTGGTTCAGGCAGGGGATAAGGTTGAAAAGGGACAAGTTCTTCTTGTCCTTGAAGCAATGAAGATGGAAAATGAAATCATGTCTCCGCGTGACGCCGTGATTGCAGGTGTATATGTCAATAAGGGTGACAGTGTGGATTCCGGAAAGCTTCTCGTCTCGCTTCAGTAATAGCTCCTGGAAAGAAAGGAATGATTCACTTGGGAAAAGTAGGTATTACCGAAACAATTTTGCGTGATGCACATCAGTCACTGATTGCCACCCGCATGACCACAGAAGAAATGCTTCCGGTGTTGGAAATACTTGATGATATCGGCTTTCATTCACTCGAATGTTGGGGCGGTGCGACATTTGACTCCTGTCTTCGATTTCTGAACGAGGATCCATGGGAGCGATTGCGTACCCTTCGAAAAAAAATGCCAAAAACTAAGCTGCAGATGCTTTTCCGCGGACAGAATATGCTTGGATATCGCCACTATGCAGATGATATTGTTGAGTATTTTGTGCAAAAATCGGTTGCAAACGGCATCGATATTATCCGGATTTTTGATGCACTGAATGATATTAGAAATCTTGAAACATCCATAAAGGCTGCAAGCAAGGAATCGGGTGCGCATGTTCAGGTTGCAGTATCGTATACGACCAGCCCCGTTCATAACATTGACTATTTTGTTAAATATGCAAAAGAGCTTGAAAATACAGGTGCAGACTCTATCTGCATTAAGGATATGGCAGGTTTGCTGGTTCCCTATGAAACGTACGAACTTGTCAAAGCGTTAAAAGAAAACGTTAAAATTCCTATTCAGCTTCATTCCCATTTCACCGCAGGTATAGCCGATATGGTGATGATAAAGGGAATTGAAGCCGGAGCGGATATTATTGACACTGCTCTTTCTCCATTAGCTATGGGGACATCCCATCCTGCAACAGAATCTATGGTCGCTGCACTAGCAGGGTCCGAATACGATACCGGCCTTAACCTTGAAAAATTGAATGAGGCGACAAAGTATTTCTCGAAACTCCGCCATAAATATTTGGAAAACAGTCAGCTAAATCCGAAAATGCTGGAAGTTGATACCAATGCATTGATTTATCAGGTTCCTGGCGGCATGCTATCCAATCTTGTAAGCCAGCTAAAACAGGCCGGAAAAGAAGATAAGCTGTTGGAGGTTCTTGAGGAAGTTCCCCGCGTTCGCAAGGATGCCGGCTATCCGCCCCTGGTTACACCTTCATCTCAGATCGTCGGCTCTCAGGCCGTTTTCAATGTTATCGGCGGTGAAAGATATAAGATGGTTACAAAGGAATTTAAAGGACTTGTGCGTGGTGAGTACGGACGTACACCTGTTCCGATTGAACCGGAATTTTCGAAAAAGATTATTGATGATGAGCAGCCGATCACATGTCGCCCTGCCGATTTGCTTGAGCCAGAGCTTGATAAAATGCGTTCTGAAGTCAGCGAATGGTATGAGCAGGAAGAGGATATTCTTACCTATGCTCAGTTTGATCAGGTTGCGGTTAAGTTTTTTGAAGACAGAAGAAATAAAAAGTATGGCATTGACAGTAAGCATCTAAATACGGAAGCACAGGTTCATCCGGTTTGATGCGTAATAGGAGGGTGTTGCGGAGTAAGCTGTATTTCGCAGCACCCTCTTATAAAAAGTTTATGAATTAAAATTATACTTAGGTTATATTTATATGATATACAGCTCCTTATATTTTAGGAATAGTAAGGTTGACAGAATACTGATTTTATTGGTAAAATAATTAATAAAACCATGAAGGAATGATAACATGGTAAAAAGCATGACCGGTTATGGGCGGTTTCAACAAACGATTGACGGAATGGATATTTCGGTTGAAGTAAAATCGGTGAATCATCGTTATTTTGAATATTCTTCGAGAGTACCCAGAGCCTACGGCTTTCTGGATGAACAATTGAAATCCTATATACAAAAATTTATTTCTCGTGGTAAGGTTGACGTTTATGTCTGGATTGAAACGCTGGATGCACCCGGAAGTCAAGTAACGATTAATTACACGCTTGCCGAAAGCTATATAAAAGCGCTCGGAGAGCTGACAAAAAAATATGGTCTCAAAGATGACGCTTCGGTCGTAAATCTTGCAAGGTTTCCTGATGTTCTCACGGCGCATCGAATTGCGGAAGATGAAGACAAGATATGGCAGGCAGTTTGTCAGGTTACTGATGCTGCCCTTGATCGTTTTGTTAGGATGCGGGAACATGAGGGAGCAGCTTTGCGGAATGATATCTTAACCCGTGCCAACACGATTTTAAAAGCCGTAAAAATGGTGGAGGAGCGTTCTCCTGTCACTGTTAAAGAGCATATGATTAAAGTAGAGACCCGTATGCGAGAGCTTTTAGACGGTGCGGCCATCGATGAGCAGAGACTTCTTACGGAAGCTGCGATCTATGCCGATAAGATTGCGGTTGCCGAGGAAACTGTCAGGCTAAGAAGCCATATCGAACAGCTAGAATTAATGCTGTCGGGCAACGAGCCTGTTGGGCGAAAATTGGATTTTCTTGTTCAGGAAATTAATCGAGAGGCCAATACAATCGGTTCGAAATCTCAGGATGTTGCGCTTGCCCGCATTGTTGTTGACATTAAAGCAGAGATAGAGAAAATCAGAGAGCAGATTCAAAATATAGAATAATCCCACATATAAATTGTCTCCCTGTCTTACTGGTTGACATTGTTGGGACCTACTTGCTTTATATCTAAAAAATGAAAGGACAAGTTACTTAAATGAAATTAATCAACATTGGGTTTGGCAACATGGTTTCTGCAAATAGACTGGTTGCGATCGTTAGTCCCGAATCTGCGCCCATTAAGCGAATCATACAGGATGCAAAAGACAGGGGAATGTTAATTGATGCAACCTACGGCAGGCGCACGCGTGCTGTGCTGATTACGGATAGCGATCATGTTGTTTTGTCCGCGGTACAGCCTGAAACCGTTGCAAATCGTCTGAATAATCACGAAGGGGCGGAAGTGGAGGAAGTTGACGAGGATGAATAAACACGGGATATTAATCATACTGTCCGGCCCTTCCGGATCAGGCAAAGGCACCATAGTTCGTCAGCTTTTAAATGAACGAGATGACACTATCCTTTCGATATCCGCTACAACCAGGGCACCCCGAAAGGGGGAGGAAGAGGGAATTCATTATTATTTTAAAACCAAAGATGAATTTAAAAAATTGATAAAACAAGGTGCTTTTCTTGAATATGCTGTTTATAATGGACATTACTATGGTACACTAGAGGAACCGATTCGTCGGCTGCTGAATGAAGGAAAAAACGTTATATTAGAAATAGAGGTTCAAGGGGCGGAAAAAGTAATGGACCATCGCTCCGATCTGGTTTCAATATTTATTACAATACCGTCAATGGGTGAATTGAAGCGTCGACTGCATGATAGAGGCACCGAAACAAAGGAAACCATTGAAATGCGGTTGGAAATAGCAAAACGAGAGCTTTCTAGGGCATTTCGTTATGACTATGTCGTACTTAATGATGAAGTACCGCTTGCTGTAGAACGAATTCAAACCATTATCAACGCAGAAGAAATGCGTTATTTCAGAATGGAAAATTATATTTTGGAGGTAGTCAATAATGCTTAAACCAACAGATCTTGATAATATAAAAGGCAGTCATAGTCGATATGCAATGGTGATTGCTGTTGCGAAGAGGGCAAGGCAGATTGCATCTGAGTCTGAAGAGAAAAATATTATTATGACTGAAAAACCGGTAAGCCTTGCAATCGATGATTTTACTAACGGAGCCTATAAAGTTCTACCGATGGACGAATAGAATTAAGACATATTACTATATTTTTGGTCGTAAAGCAAAGGAGAGAAGTGGATGGTACTGCCTAAGGTTGCGAAAATAGCAGTTGAGCAGACTGCATTTCACTTCGATAAGCTTTACGACTATTATGTTTCGGAGTCTCTCGGTGCCGTGGAACGTGGCTGCCGCGTAATGGTGCCTTTTGGGGGAGGAAACCGGAAACGACAGGGAATCATTGTAGATTTTGATGTTGCACCCGACGTGAGAAAACTGAAGCCTGTTTTTTCGGTATTGGATAACAAGCCTCTATTAAGTGAGGAAATGATTGAACTTGCTCTTTGGATGAAAGAGCGTACTCTATGCAGCGTGTTCGATGCGGTCCGTGCAATGCTGCCGACAGGATTATATTTAAGAATCAAGCCTGTGTATAAAGCGGCAGAATGTCCATCGGAGATTTTTGAAGGATTATCAAGGGAAGAACGGGCGGCTTTTTCATATGTTAGCGGCTATACCAAAGGGATTGAGCGAGAGCGTCTTTTGTCAAAGATGGGGCTTAGTACCGATCATGATTTGCCGGAGCGACTGGTGCGAATGGGCGTGCTGGTTCGCTCCGATGATGCGTTTCGACGTCTTGGTGATGCAACAATACGAATGGTCAGGCTTGCAATTGGCAGGGATAGCTTGCATGAAGCCATTGTTGCTGCCCGCTGTTCAGAAAAACAAAAGAGTGTTTTAAAGTTGCTTGAGGATGTGGAGTGTGCTTCGGTTCGTGAGATCGGGTACTATTGTGCTGTTACCTCTACGGTGGTTACTACCCTTGAGAAAAAAGGGCTGGTGGAATGCTATGACAGCGAGATGCTTCGTACTCCTTACGCTGAAACAGTTAAACCTGAAATTATGTCAACACAACTGAATGCTGAACAGCAGCTAGCATTTGACCAACTATTAAAATTATATACAAGTGGTTCGCCATCAGCTTCCCTTTTATACGGAGTTACCGGAAGCGGTAAAACACAAGTATATATGAATTTAATTGACAGGGTTATAGCCGATGGACGTCATGTGATTGTTATGGTTCCTGAAATATCCCTTACCCCTCAGATGCTTTCTTTGTTTTTAAAAAGATACGGAAGCCGTATTGCAGTTCTACACAGCGGTCTTGCTATAGGTGAGAGAATGGATGAATGGAAACGGATTAAACGCGGTGAAGCACAAATAACGGTAGGTACGCGTTCGGCCGTTTTTGCACCGGTAGACAATCTGGGGCTGATTATTATGGATGAGGAGCAAGAACATACTTATAAATCTGAATCCTCTCCTCGCTATCATGCACGTGATGTAGGACGTTTTCGTTGTGCTAGAAACAACGCGATGTTGTTGCTTACATCCGCAACACCATCTGTTGAAACATATTATGCCGCCCAGAACGGACGTTATTCCTTTCAAAAGCTTACATCTCGATTCGGAGAGGCTGGTCTTCCGGAGGTTGAAATTGTTGATATGCGGCAACAATCCGATTCACTTATCGGAAGTATAGTGAGCGACCGTCTTAAACAAGAAATCGATCAAACGCTTGAACAGGGACAACAGGCGATTTTGCTGTTAAACCGCCGTGGATACCATACATTTGTATCCTGCCGCACCTGCGGCCATGTAATAACATGCCCGTCGTGCAGTATCAGCCTGACCTACCACCGTGCAAACGGACGTCTAATGTGTCATTACTGTGGTCATGCCCAAGATCCAGTGGGTGTATGCCCTGAATGCGGTTCTCAGAAGATAAGGTATTCCGGACTCGGGACCCAGAGGGCAGAGGAAGAGCTGGAGGAGCTGTTTCCGAAAGCTTCCATCCTCAGGATGGATACCGATGTGACCCTGTCAAGGCTTTCATACGAAAAGAAATTCAGTCAGTTTTCAAAAGGCGAATACAACCTGATGATCGGAACGCAAATGGTAGCAAAGGGACTTGATTTCCCCAATGTCGGTCTTGTTGGAGTCATATCTGCAGATCAATCACTGTATGGCGGTGATTTCAGGAGCTTTGAAACTACATTTGCCTTGCTGACTCAGGTGGTTGGCAGGGCAGGAAGACGAGACTCTACAGGAAAAGCAATTATACAGACCTATACACCCGAAAATTATGTGATTGAATTAGCATCCAGACAGGATTATGCCAGTTTTTATGAAACTGAAATTGCCGCACGAAAAATGATGCGCTATCCTCCGTATACTGATTTATGTCTGTTTGGGTTTACAGGATTGGTTGAGGCGG
Source organism: Ruminococcaceae bacterium UBA5396 (assembly GCA_002410715.1). Lineage (GTDB taxonomy): Bacteria > Bacillota > Clostridia > Oscillospirales > Acutalibacteraceae > Avimonas. Next base: position 7,832 of record DHOG01000118.1, read on the forward strand.
ATGTAAAACAAGCTGCTATGCGTTTTATGAGCATGCTGAAAAATGCGGTCACACAGGAGTATAAGGAGTTACCGGTAATTGTTCTTGATCCGACTCCTGCGTCTGTGAGCAGGGTTGCCGGCAAGTATCGTTATAAGCTTCTAATGAAAACGCGGAATAATAGAATGATGCGTCAAATGACGGCAAAACTGATTACGGAGTTTTCCAGATTATCTGAGAACAAGTCAGTCGCCATTTTTGCAGATATCAACCCTATCGGTATTATTTAAATGGTTGCCGAAATATATGCGAACAGAAAGGAAAATGAGAATGGCAATACGAAATATCATAAATGAGAGCGACGAGCTTCTTCATAAGGTAAGCCGTCCGGTTACCGAGTTCAATGAACGTTTATGGCAGCTGCTAGATGATATGGCAGAAACACTTCAGAAAGCCGACGGTGTAGGACTTGCGGCTCCGCAGGTAGGTGTATTACGCCGTGTGTTTATAATGGATATGGGTGATGGTGAAGGGGTAATCGAAGTAATTAATCCTGAATTTGTAGAGAAAAAAGGGCGACAGGAAGATGTTGAGGGCTGTCTTTCTTGTCCCGGTGAATACGGAATCACCAAGCGCCCAGCCTATGTGAAAATTAAAGCACAGGATCGTTTTGGTAAAGATTTTTTTCTTGACGGAGAAGATCTAAAAGCCCGCTGTATTTGTCATGAGAGCGACCATCTTGACGGTATTATTTTTAAACAGCATGTAATTCGTATGCTTGATCCTGATTAATCTTTGAAAGTACAACAGGAGCTTTGTCCTTTTGCGCCGAAAATCGGTGCAAACACAGCTTAAACACCCAGTACGTACACCCGGTACGTGCGCGAAAGGATGGTCATAAATATGGCTTTAAAAATTATATTTATGGGAACGCCGGATTTTGCTGTTTCATGCCTAAAAAGGCTTATAGAAGACGGACACGAAATTGTATTGGTAATAACACAGGCTGATAAACCAAAAGGGAGAAAATTAAATTTAACCCCTCCGCCTGTAAAGGAATATGCATTGACAGAAGGTTTAGATGTTTTTCAGCCCGAAGCACTGAGAAACAACCGAGAGGTATGTGAAAAGCTTGCGGGATATAACGCCGATGTAGCGGTGGTTGTTGCATACGGGCGTATTTTGCCTCCTGAGATTTTATCCATACCGAAATACGGATGTATCAATGTCCATGCTTCACTCCTTCCGAAATACCGTGGAGCCGCCCCAATACAGTGGTCGGTAATTAATGGTGAATCTGAGACCGGTGTTACAACATTGTATATGGATGCAGGTCTTGATACTGGCGATATGCTGCTCAAGCGAAAAGTGAAGATACCAATGAACATGACCTCTGGTGAACTGCATGATCTTTTGGCGGCAGAGGGGGCGAAAGCCATCTCTGATACATTAAAAGCGCTGGAGGAGGGTTCACTGACAGCCGAGAAGCAGGATGACTCCCTTTCCAGCTATGCTCCCACTCTCAGCCGTGAAATTAGTCCGATTGATTGGAATAAACCTGCTTGGCAAATTCATAACTTCATACGGGGGTTAAATCCGTGGCCTGCTGCCAAGACGACGATAGGCGGCAGATCGCTTAAAATATATTGTTCAAAGCCCGTTTCGGGCTGCAATCATTTACCCGGAACGGTCATTGAAAACTCACCGTTTACAATTGCCTGCGGTGAAAATACTTCTATTGAAATATTGGAGGTTCAGCTTGAAGGGACCAAAAGAATGTCAGCCGCAGATTTTCTGAGAGGTCATCCAATTAAAATCGGACGAATATTGCCCGATTAAAGTGGCAGATACTTAATAATATTACGCCCTATTCAAAAGCTATTCATAATTTTGGGTTATACTAATTAAGCATTTAAAGGGAAAGGAAGAGACTTTTATGCCGATCTTTTTCGATAGATGGTTTATAATACTGGTAATTCCAGCGTTTTTAATATCAGTATGGGCGCAGATACGGGTCAAAACGGCTTTTTCCAAGTATAGCAAAATTGGAACACGAAGCGGTATGACCGGACGGGAAGCCTGTATAGCAATTCAAAAAATGAATGGGATAAGCATCCCTGTCGAATCAATACAAGGGTCCATGACCGATCATTTTGATCCCAAAAGCAATGTCATACGCTTGTCACAAACGGTAGGTTCACATAACTCGATTGCAGCCATCGGCGTTGCGGCACATGAGACCGGACACGCACTGCAGTATGCAGGAGGTTATGCTCCGATTCGGGTGCGGGCGGCGATTATTCCTGTAACACAATTTTCAACTGGTATTGCACCATGGCTAGTGATTGCGGGAATAATATTTTCCTATCAGTATCTTGCCTATCTTGGAGTTTTGCTGTTTGGGATGGCTGTTGTGTTTCAGTTGATTACCCTTCCGGTTGAATTCAACGCAAGTGCCCGGGCGGTACGCGCTCTGGAAGCGCAGGGGATATTGAATAGTGAGGAACTGGATGGCGCCAAGAAGGTGCTGTCAGCAGCTGCGTTGACATATGTCGCGGCGCTTCTGGTATCGCTCATGAGCTTTTTGCGTTTATTGCTGATTATATCAGGCCACGGACGGAGAAATCGCTGATGGCGGCCAATGCCCGCCGACTGGCGGTCGAAGCTTTGGTGCGGATACATCAGGAGGGCAGCTACTCAAACACTGTTCTTGACGCGATGCTGAATTCAGGCGGACGCGGCTACAAGCTTACGTCTGCAGATCAGGCTCTGCTTTCTCGGTTGTATTACGGTGTGTTGGAAAGATTGCTTACACTTGATTATATTATAGAGCAGCATTCAAGTGTGAAACTGAAAAAAATAAATCCTGTTGTGCTTGAATTGCTGCGACTGGGCTGTTACCAGCTGGTTTACATGGATAAAATACCACCCTCTGCTGCAGTAAATGAATCTGTTAAACTAGCAAAAGTCATGAGGCAGGGACGCTCAAGCGGGTATATAAATGCAGTTCTTCGTGCTATAGAAAGAGGCCGAAGTCACTTGCTGGACGACCTCACAAATGATATTAAAGGTCTTTCAATTAAGACTTCATGTCCGGTTGAACTTCTTAAATTATGGAAAAATGCTTACGGGGAAGAGAATACAAGACTCCTGGCTGAATATGTAAATGGGAATCCGCCCAATACTATACGTGTCAATACTCTCAAGATGACTGCCAATGCCTTTGAAGAGTTGCTGACAACAAAAGGCCTTGCATATAAGAAGCATCCGCACTTAGCTTCCTGCTTTGATCTTGTGGAAGTAGCTTCCATTAAAAGGCTTGCACAAATTGACCAAAGCTGTTATTATCATCAGGATACAGCATCACAGTATGCTTGTAAATCTTTGGAAGCACAACCTGGAGAGTCAATCGCTGATGTATGCGCAGCCCCCGGAGGTAAAAGCCTCACCATTGCACAGATGATGGAAAATAAGGGCGAAATTCTTTCCTCTGATATCCATTCATATAAATGTGATGGCATGGAAAAGCGTGCGTATATGATGGGCGCTTCAATCATCAGGACTGCTATCCGAGATGCATCAGAACCCTGTCCGGAATCTCTTACAGGCAGTTTTGACCGCGTTTTGTGCGATGTTCCTTGCTCCGGTCTTGGTGTTATTCGCCGTAAGCCTGAAATCAGATATAAACCTATAGGCAGTTTTAAAGAATTACCGGAGCTTCAATATAAAATACTTCACGAGTCTTCAAAAATGGTTAAAGACGGCGGGGTTCTGCAATATTCAACCTGTACGCTCAATCCCGCCGAGAATGAACATGTGGCGGAACGTTTTCTGAAAGAGCATACCAATTTCTCACCACGAATATTGCAGTTGCGTGAATGCTTTGACGTTCTTAGCAGTAAGCCGTCTCATATGATCTCCCTATTTCCACATATTCATAATACCGACGGCTTCTTTATTGCCGGTTTTATAAAAACTCAAACAATTTAAACTCAATTGCTTGAGAATGCTGATACTTATAAAACGAGGTGGCTGTTTGGATCGCATTGACTGTAAGTCATTAACGTCTGAGGAACTTCGGACCGAGCTTGTAAAACTGGATGTTCCTGCGTTTCGTGCTGCCCAAATTCGTACGTGGCTTGATCGTGGAGTTACAAATTTTGATGAAATGAGCAACCTTCCCTTATCCCTTCGAGAGCAATTGAAAAAAAAGTTTTGGATACCAGACGTAATTATTGAAAAAAAGCTTGTATCCGCCAGGGATCATACTGTAAAATATCTATATACCCTTTTTGATAGGGAGAATGTGGAATCAGTTTTGATGCAGTATCATCATGGCTGGTCGCAGTGTCTGTCAACTCAGGTAGGGTGTAAAATGGGTTGTTCTTTCTGCGCCACCGGCATGGGTGGAATTGTACGTAACCTGCTGGCATCCGAAATGATGGCACAGATAGAAACGGCACAGGCTGATCATCATGTAAGAGTGTCATCAATTGTCCTTATGGGAATGGGAGAGCCCCTCGATAATTTCGATAACGTAATTCGGTTTTTGCAGATGCTTGGTGAACCAGGCGGGGTACAGATTGGGATGAGACATGTATCATTGTCTACTTGTGGACTGGTGGACAAGATTTATAAGCTAATGGAATATAAGCTGCAGTTGACACTATCGGTATCACTCCATGCCCCAAATGATGAAATTCGTTCAAGGATGATGCCGGTTAACAAAAAGTGGCCTGTAGATACGTTGCTGATGGCCTGCCGCGATTATGCTCGCCATACCGGACGCCGTATATCATTTGAATATGCTATGGTCAGTGGGGTAAACGATACTGAAGCTTGTGCAAAGGAGCTTGTACACAAACTGAAAGGAATTCTTTGTCACGTAAATCTTATTCCTTTAAATTCTGTGCCAGAAAAAAATCAATACAGAAGCAGTCAGGAGACAATTCATAAATTCAAAGCAGTTATGGAAAAATCAGGTGTAAATGTCACGGTACGAAGAACACTTGGTGCAGATATAAACGCATCCTGCGGTCAGCTTCGCCGTCAGAATCAAATCAGCTGATTATAGATTATATATAAAGAAATATCGGAAGGGAGGGAATTTCTTGAAGGCTTATGGAAGATCAGATACAGGTCGCGTTCGTGAAAGCAATCAGGATGCATTTATATGCGGGCACCTTTCTGAAAATGCTCTTTTTTGCGTTGTCTGTGACGGCATGGGCGGTGTAAACGGTGGAAATGTTGCAAGCGCTATGGCAGTCAAGATTATTTCCGACCGAATTATGGATGTATATCGTGAAGGACTATCCGATAACTCTATCAGGAATCTCATGGAAACAGCGATTGCGGCCGCGAATATAGAGATATATGATTCAGCCATGGCAGATTTAGATTTAAAAGGTATGGGAACTACAGTTATCGCTGCTATCTTGATTGATCAGCATTTTTATATAGCCCATGTCGGCGACAGCCGCGCCTATTTTATTAAGCCTGAAGGAATTGAACAAATCACAAAAGATCATTCAATTGTGCAGGCAATGGTGGAAAAGGGACAGCTAACGCAGAACGAGGCACGGACCCATCCGAGAAAGCATTTTATAACCCGTGCGCTTGGAGTCGAGGATTCGGTTGAATGTGACTATAGCGAACTAATTGTTGAAAACGGAGCTCGTATCCTAATTTGTACAGACGGTCTTACAAACATGATAGAGACCGATGATATATATAAAATTGTTCAACTTAATAATTCGGAGAATGCACCGGAAAAATTGATACATGCAGCCAATATGGCGGGCGGAAGTGATAACATAACTGCAGTTATCATCGCCTAAATAGTGAACTCGGGAGTGATTGTTTTCATGGATAAATATATCGGGAAGCGGCTGGACGGACGTTATGAAATTCGTGAGGTTATCGGTGTTGGTGGCATGGCGTATGTTTATAAAGCTCATGACACAATCGATGATCGTATTGTTGCCGTCAAAATTCTAAAGGATGAGTTTCTTGCCAACGAAGAATTTACACGCCGTTTCAAGAATGAGTCCAAAGCGATTGCCATTCTTTCTCACCCGAATATTGTGAAGGTGTTTGATGTCAGCTTTGGTGAGCGAATTCAGTATATTGTAATGGAATATATCGACGGCATAACACTTAAGGAATATATTGAACAGCAAAAAGATATTCGCTGGAAAGAAGCGGTACACTTTACGGTTCAGATTTTACGTGCTCTGCAGCATGCCCATGATAAGGGGATTGTGCACAGGGATATCAAGCCGCAGAATATTATGCTCCTTCCTGATGGAACCATAAAAGTTACTGATTTTGGTATTG
>DHOG01000118.1:14323-14662 GCA_002410715.1 Ruminococcaceae bacterium UBA5396
AAAAGTTACTGATTTTGGTATTGCAAGATTTGCCCGCAGTGATATACGCCTGACAAGTGCGGCTGAAAAAGCGATCGGTTCGGTTCATTATATAAGTCCTGAGCAGGCGCGCGGAGATATTACGGATGAAAAGGCTGATATATATTCCGTTGGTGTCATGCTTTATGAGATGCTATCCGGAAAACTTCCTTTTGAAGCCGATAACGCCGTTTCGGTTGCGATTATGCAGATGCAGACAGAGCCGAAAAGGATTCGTGAAATCAATCCGGAGACGCCCGACGGGCTCGAGGAAATTACAATCAAAGCAATGCAGAAGGACCCTGCAAAACGTTATCAGTC
>DHOG01000118.1:14826-29390 GCA_002410715.1 Ruminococcaceae bacterium UBA5396
CGTTATCAGTCAGCGGCAGAAATGCTTTATGATATTGACGAGTTTAAGCGGAATCCCAGCATTCATTTTGCCTATAAATATTTTGTGGACGAAACGCCAACCCGATTCGTTGATGCAATCACAAGGGTAAAAGGCTCCGAACCGTCCGATGATTCCGACTCACAGGGCGATGATGAAAGCGGTGAGGAAGACGGCGAGAAAAAGAATCCACCTGTTATTCCGATTCTTGCAGCTGTAGCAGGGGCTTTCGTTCTTGTTGCCTTACTGTTTGTCGGTGCGGTTTCTCTTTTGGGTTTATTTAATGATCCGGATACAGGGGAAGCACCTGTTCCTTATCTGATCGGCATGGATTATACCGATGTTCTTAATAACAAAGAATATACCGATAAATTTACGATTGAACCGGTTGCAGTCAATAACGATTCATTTCCCAAAGGGCAGATTTATGACCAGACCCCCAAGCCGCCCCAAACCAGAAAGCTAAAAAGCAAAATTACCATCTATGTAAGTAACGGTCCCCAATTGATAAAAATACCTGATATTATAAAAAATGAACACAAGGATATGGCGAAAGAAAAGCTTGAGGATGCCGGTTTTGACGTGAAAACAACTTATCAGACAAGCAATGATGTACAAAAAGATTTTATTATAAAAATCACTCCTGCTGCCGGCGAGATGCTTGCAAAGGGGAGTACGGTCACTATGTTTGTCAGCTCAGGCCCTGAACCCATTGAACCTAAGTCTGTACCGAATGTACTTTTGACAAACTTGGAAGATGCGAAAAAATCCATAAAGAATGCAGGATTCGAAGTAGGAAAAGTTGAGTATCAGAATCATGCTTCCTATCCCAAAGGCATCGTTATCAGTCAGAATCCAGAAAAAGATACAATGGCTCAGCCGGAATCGAAGATTAATCTTGTTGTTGCATCCGGTTTTAAAGATTTTTCTTTGCCTGTCGCTTTGCCGGATACCACCGCAACGCTTGATATGAGTGTTTATATAAACGGCTCCTTGGCCTCACAATTCAATAAAAATACTTTTGTACCTGTAGAAACAGAAATACTTCTTTTAAAAGAGCAAAAAGAGCAATATCAAGTATTGGTTAAGCTCCGTAAGCATGGAACAACGGAATGGTTGTCATACAAACAATATGTTATTAATTCAATTAATCAAAGCGTCAGCGAAGAGCAATTGATGGATGACAGTGTGTTCGCTGATAGTTTACCAGTGACAACTACTACCGCAACCCCAACCACAAACACAACAGAAACAGATTTTGATTTTTAATATGAAAGGAACGCGTATGGCGCAGTTCTTAAGTGGAATAGTACTAAAATGCGTCGGCGGCTTCTATTATGTAGAAGCCGCCGATGCGGTATATGAATGCAGGGCGCGCGGCATTTTCCGCAAAGGCGGCATTACGCCTGTAGTCGGTGATATAGCATGTATATCTGTATTGCCGGATGGAACAGGATGGCTTGAGGAAATAGGAAAGCGGCGTAACATTCTTGTGCGTCCGCCTGCTGCAAACCTTGATATTTTGGCAATCGTCGCGTCTATTGTTGAACCTGAACCAAATACACTGGTTATGGATAAAATGATTTCGATTGCTGAAAAGAATGATATCGAGCCTATCATTGTAATAACAAAATCTGATTTACAGCATACTGAAAAACTTGAAAAGATATACAGGAGCTCTGGCTTTGACGTTTTTGTAGTTTCAAAAATTACAGGCCAAGGTATTGAATCTCTGAAGCTGCGTCTTGCAGGGAAATTAAGCGCTTTCAGTGGCAACTCGGGTGTCGGTAAATCAAGCCTTCTTAACGCACTTGAACCTTCTCACGCACTCGAAACCGGGGAAATCAGCCAAAAGCTTGGGCGTGGAAGGCATACAACCCGTACTGCTGAAATATTTAAGCTTACTAACGGGGGAAGAATTGTGGACACGCCCGGATTTTCATCAATCGATATGGAACGAACGCAAAGAATTTATAAAGATGAATTGGGCTTATATTTTCGTGAATTTGTAAAATACGCGGATAAATGTCAATACACCGGTTGTTCTCACACCAAAGAACACGGATGTGCAGTAATTGAAGCTGTGAAAAATGGTGGAATCATGCCAGAGCGCCATGAAAACTATAAGATAATATACAATGAGGTCAGGAATTTTAAAACCTGGAACTAATGGAGGCTGTCTTGGAAAAGAAAATTCTAACATCACGACGCTGCGTAATCTGTGCGGCAGGACCCGTGAATGATACGAATAGCCTTATCCCGTTGTTAAGAAAAGATGATTGGGTAATTGCCGCTGACGGCGGTATCCATCTTGCAAAAAAACTTGGTCTTGATATTGATTATATTATTGCTGATTTTGATTCTATACAGCGAGAACAGGCTTTTAATACAGGTGCACCTGTATCTGAGCTGCCGGTAAAAAAAGATGATACCGATACAATGGCAGCTGCAAGATTGGGGTTGAAACTCGGTTACAGCGATTTTCTTCTATTAGGGGCAAGCGGAGGACGGTTAGACCATACTTTTGCAAATTTTGCGGTCATGAATTTTTTAATCAAGAACGCTGCAAAAGCGATTCTTGCCGATGAAAAGAATATTGTTCAAATGTTGCTTCCGAGCAAACGGATTGTCGATCCGGTAGAAAATGCACATTTTTCGCTGCTACCATATGGAGGGTGTGTAGATGGGTTATATGTTCGCAATGCGGAATATGAGCTTGAGAATGCGTTGCTATCCCCAGATTTTCCATTGGGCGTCAGCAATAAATTCATTGGCAGGCCTGTCGAAATAGAATTTAAATCAGGAGTTTTATTAATTTTTATCTCAAAAGATTGACACCACAATTGCCGTTCCGGAATATGCTGTAATAAGACACGGATAACAGCAGGGTTAATATCGGTATAAGGGACGGTGTTGGTAGTGAAACGATGCAACTACGCTGGCTGGATTTTTGCCGCTTTTGGATTGGGGCTTCTGTTGGCAACAATATGTCCTGCCCAACTAATACTGATATTGGCGGCTGCGGTGCTTGTATTAATGGGATTTTCTCTGGTCAAAAACTGAATGGAGGAGTCGCGAATGAAGGTTGTCGTGGTAAAAAGCCCAAAATTATTTGGAGGTATTCTCCGTAAAATCTTTGGAATAAGAAAGAAAAACTACATAGAGTGAATTCCCAAAGCAGGTGCTGCAGCTCAAAATTTGCAGCACTTGTTTTTTAAAATCCATTAGCATTTTTGAGAATTTTGAAATCTTTATGAAATTATTCACCCGAAATATGCTTGCAGCGTACGATAATGTATAAGGGATTTATAGGGGGAGGCGTGAAGGGTGAAATATGTCAAAAAAAATCATTATAAAAGAATTACTGTTTACATACTTTTTGTTTTTTTGTTAATTAGTATACTATCGATATGGCTGATCGACTGGCGTGTACGGCCAATGATAAAAACATACGGGGATAATCAAGCAATTACCGCAGCGACAAGAGCTGTAAATGATGCGGTAGAAAAGGTGTTGTCTAACCTCGGTATTGACTATGAGAAGCTTTCCTCTGTCACGTTGGATAAAAATGGGGAAGTGTCTTCCATTGAGACAAATACAGCCAATGTAAATATTTTTAAATCAACTGTTAGCAAGGAAATATTGGAGCAGCTGGATAATCAGGAAATACAAAAGGTGAATATCCCGTTAGGGTCTTTGGCAGGCGGCTTACTGACAGGTAGGGGTCCAAACATAACAATTAGAGTACCTATGAACTCGACTGTAGAAACAGTCTTAAATAATAAATTTGAAGGCGCAGGTATCAATCAGACGAAACATGATATTTCACTTGATGTAAAAGTGAAAATATTCACTGTAGTTCAGGGAGTTAGCACGGAAAATGTGGTAGAGACGAACTTTACCATTGCTGAACGTATACTGGTTGGAGAAGTTCCTCAATGGATTATGACTCCAACTGCATAACAGCACTGATATCAGAAAATATAATTACAGTACTTGAATTAAAGCTTGGTATGGTATAATATATCACAAAGGTGGCTATCGCCTACTTTGTGAATTGGAAAAATCGCTGTTCGGGCTATACGCCCTCTCCTGCTGCTATGCAGCATCGCGCTTTTTCTGGACTTCTTAATTTTATGGTATTATTTTTATACAGGATCCTTTTGAAATAGAAATGGTAAAGACAGGAGCTACAAAATGGAACGTGAAACTGCCCAACGCCGTATTGAGGAACTGCGGGAGCTGATAAAGAAATATAGCCGATTATATTATGAACAGGATGCACCCGCAATCGAAGATGATGAATTTGACGGTCTCACCCGTGAGTTGAGGGAACTGGAAGAGACTTATCCGGAATTCATTACTCAGGATTCATATACACAGCGGGTTCAAGGAGAAGTTTCGGAATTGTTTGCTCCGGTAAGGCATGAAGTTCCCCTTGAAAGTCTTCAGGACGTTTTCTCATATAATGAACTTAGAGAATTCGACAGACGCGTTCGAAATACTGTCGATTATCCGCTTTATGTAGTTGAACCAAAAATTGACGGCCTTTCGGTTGCAATTGAATATATAAACGGAACGTTGGTACGCGGGGCAACCCGTGGCAATGGTCAGACAGGCGAGGATGTATCACATACGCTTAAGGTTATTAAATCGATTCCTTGTAAATTATCACAGGCGATATCCAGAATCATTGTACGCGGTGAAGTCTATATGCCGCAGGAAAGCTTTGCTGCACTTGTTACACAACAGGATTTGAATGGGGAAAAACCGTTCAAGAATCCCCGTAATGCAGCTGCAGGATCACTACGTCAAAAGGATGCCGAAGTTACGCGCAAACGTAATCTCGATCTTTTTGTATTTAATTTGCAGCTGATTGAGGGTGTAGCTGTTAATTCCCATGTTGAATCTCTTGAGCTTATGAAAAAACTTGGATTTCCAATTATTCCATTTTATACTGTTGCAAAAACCATAGATGAAGTAATCCATGAAGTCGAAAGAATTGGCTCAATCCGTAGAAATCTACCCTATGATATCGATGGCGCTGTTGTAAAGGTAAATGACTTTTCACATAGAGTTAAACTTGGAAGTACGTCAAAATTTCCAAAATGGGCATCTGCTTATAAGTATCCGCCTGAGGAAAAGCAGACAATACTCAAAGATATTGAAATCAATGTCGGTAGGACCGGAGTCTTAACCCCTATTGGCATTTTTGACCCAGTTGATCTTGCAGGAACAACCGTAAGCCGTGCAACCCTTCATAATCAGGATTTTATGCAGGAAAAAGGTATTTGCATCGGGGATACAGTGGTGCTTCGCAAAGCGGGAGACATTATACCCGAAGTGGTTCGAGTCGTTTCCCATCTTGCGGATGCCGAGTTATATCAGATGCCTCGGCATTGTCCGTCCTGTGATTCTGAAGTATCAAGGGAGGAGGGAGAGGCAGCCCTGCGCTGCTCAAACCCGGAATGTCCTTCTCAAAGACTTCGTAATCTTATCCATTTTGCTTCCCGCGATGCAATGGATATAGAAGGTTTGGGCCCAGCTGTAGCTGAACAGCTTGTAGCAAACGATCTCGTCTGTAATGCGTATGACCTTTACACTCTTGATAAGGAATCAATTACCAAAATTGAAAGAATGGGTGATAAATCTGCTGAGAATCTTTTATCAGCAATTAACAAGTCTACGGAAAATGATTTGTACCGAGTTATATATGCACTTGGTATCCGGCACATCGGTCAAAAAGCCGCCAAGCTTCTTGCAGACAGATTTGGAGATATCGACCAGATTATGCATGCATCGGCAGAGGAGATCGGCTCAATCGAGGGATTCGGCGGAATTATGGCCGACAGCGCAGCCCGCTTTTTTTCATTGCCGCAGACACGGCATTTTATTGAAAAGCTTCGTGCGGCAGGCGTTAATATGAAAAACAAGAGTGAACAAGTTGATAACCGATTTAAGGACATGACGTTTGTACTGACAGGCACTTTGCCTACCCTAAAAAGAAATGAAGCCGCAGAATTAATTGAAAAATACGGTGGAAAAACAACCTCAAGTATTTCAAAGAAAACTACCATCGTTTTAGCTGGTGAAGATGCAGGAAGTAAGCTTACGAAAGCACAGCAGCTTGGTGTTCGTATTATTGATGAAACGACTTTTTTAGAGATGTTGAAATGAGTATACTTGAATATATCTATGATTAAATTGTAAGTATAAATAAAAAAGTCATGAAAAGTGAATGAAAGCTTCTTTTTAGATATGAATTTAGAAATAATTCAAATCTGAAAAGAAGCTTTTTGTATGGAAAAGACACCAGCCGAAGTGATGAAAGAGTATATAAACAGTTGCCGGCAGCCCCTTAGGGAGCAGTTAAATCTACAATCCGAGGTGGATTTTTTGAAAGTTAAGGTTTTGAAATCAAATTGTTAATTGTATTACACCATAGCGAATTATAAAAATAATGGCTGCCGTGAAGACAGAAATCAGTATTGACATAAAACCGATAAATACATAATGGTGCATGGAGTTATCCATGCTTACGGGTTTGTCTACGGCTGTCACGATGGGTTCAGTGGTTGGTTTGGTTTGACTGGTTGTAGTAGAAACGTAAGCTGTAGTGGTTGTAGTTTTATGTGTAGTTTGAGAAGTAATCGTTGTTTTGGCCGCGGTCGTTATCGGAATAACCGGATCGATATGTTCAAAAAAATCATTTTTAGCTATATCGGCTCCAACTATAGTATGATATAACCCGAATTTCTGACAATCATATTTGCTTCCCTTTCCTTTTACACGGAACCATTTACTGTTTTGTGATGTATGGAACTTATAGGCTTCCTTTGCAATATCAAGTCCGGTTTTGCCTTCAAAAGCTTTTAGCGGGACATTCCAGTCCATCTCAATACGATTCTTTTTATAAAGGTGTAGGTAGCATTTTTTGATTTTCCAAGTTCCGTATTTTGATGCCAAAGACGGAAATTTTGAAGGATCGGCACTAATCGAAATGGCATCCTGAAGACTTTTAGAGCACAGCATATGCACACCGTGCCCATATTCGCCGTTTGGATCGTGTCCCACAACGACTTCGGGTTTAAAGCGCCTAAGCAGCATAACAGAATACTCAAGCATTTTTTCTTCATTATATATTTTTTTCGCATGCTTAAGGCTTGATGAATAGTAATCCTCAAAATCGGAAATCATGGGGTAATTTCTCACACCTGTTTTCCAAAGGCCGTCAAGCAGCTCATGGTTTCTATGAAATTCATTCAGCGCTTTACCGTGGCGGATTAAGTATGCGACTTGAACCTTTTTCTTGTATTCACCCGCATATACCGGTAAAGTACCGCCAAACCAAAGCAATTCATCATCTGCATGGGCCGGATATACCAGCATATCTGCTTTATCCAGCATTGGCTGCCATTGCTGCACCCAATCCGGAATTTGATCTGCTTCAAATGCAAATATATCTGCGATACTGCCCTTGCTTTTATTAAAATGCATTGTTAATGAACCGCTGGGGCGATCGATTACAGCAAGCTCATGTAAAAACCCGTTTGTTCCCCCTCTGTATACTGTATCATTTTGAGAATGTTCATCTGAAGCAGTCGTATTCTCCGAAAGCTCTGTTTTAGTCGCTGTATTTTTAGAAGGAGTTGTACTCGTTGAGGCGATTGTGTTGTTTTCCAGGGCGGTTGAAGTAGTGTTGTTGGTATTGTTTGTAGTGGTAGAAGTTACATCTTGGATTGTGGCTGTCTTATTCGGCTGAATAATTGTCCATTCCACCGGTTCAATATCCCATAGTATGTATAATGCACCAATACTTTTTGTGGATTTAATATGAAGTACATTTCCTTTGCTGAATTTCCATACAGTGGAAACGTTATTGTCAGTTAGTGACTTGATTTTCTTTGTGTTTTGATTGTTGTATATTGTAATCGAAAGAGATGCAGCCGTCTTTCTTATCTTTTTTTCACTGTATTCATCCTTTTTGTCTGCTTGAACCGAATAGACTATAATAAAAAAACAAAACAGGATGAATAGAACTCGTTTGAAAAATATGGTCATATCTACGCGCACCTGCCAATATAGATAATAAATACCAACTCATTATAGCATTTAAAGAAATTTATACAATACTATGACAGAAATAAAAAATTCCTTTAGTAAAAAATTTATTTTATCAAAATCTCAGTGCTTACTGCATACTTGATGGACATGTCGAATATATTTGGTTGTAGAGAAATCGCAAAGGAGAGGAGCCTTCATGGATTATAAGGTAATAAACAAGGCAATCGCGGTCACCGAAACCTTGTATGACGGGTTTGACGAGCGTCCGGTCGATTGCGATTTTGTCCTGCCGGATTACTATCCAGACATTGCGGCAGTACTCAAATGTACGCTAACACCGGTAGTTCAATCCAAGCAGCTCAGCGGCGACCGTCTCATTGTTGATGGGACGGCAATGGTTCAAGTGCTCTATCTAGACGAGGCACGTCGGTGCGTGCGCAACTGCGAGATTACAAAACCGTTTACCAGTACTTTTTCTGTGAAATCGGGGGCCGTTAATCCTGTAATCCGTGTAACAGCGAAAACTGAATATGTCAACTGCAGGGCTGTCAGCCCGAGGCGGCTGGATGTTCACGGCGCATTTACAGTAAAATTGAAGATGACGGCTGAGGGGGGAGAAGAGGTCGTTTCGACAATTAACGGAGATACAATGTATACCCGTAAAAATGTCGTAACCTATTCTGTTCCCGTTATGTCTGCGGAAAAGAACTTTACAGTAAGCGAGGTGCTTGAGCTGGGCGAAAATCAGCCTGCAGCTGAAGTGCTGATTCGCAGCGAGTGCGTTCCGGTTTTGAGCGACTGCAAGATTATGACCAACAAAGCAATCATCAAAGGCGAGCTTCATATCAGCAACTTATATACAAGTGATGTAACAACGGGTGAAGCACGGAAAACAAGGCATGAAATCCCATTCAGTCAGATTATTGATATTGAGGGGATTGATGAGGAATGGCAGTGCGATATACGCCCCGATGTGATTTCAAGAGATATTCACATTAGTTCCAATCAAAACGGTGAGGGAAGGCTTTTAGAGGTTAATATCAAGATGACAACCGCGGTTGATTGTTACAAAACGGGAATGTGCGAAATCGTATCAGACGCCTATTCATCAAGCTGCCCTGTTATGCTGGAGAGGAAACGGATTGATACCAGTCATCTTATGGCAATTCATAGAGACGCATCTACGATTCGTGAAACCTTTGACTTGCCTTCGGATGGCGTCACCAACATTATTGATGTCTGGTGTGATGTATCGCCGATTTCCGAGCGTTGTGAGGGCGGTATTTCTCATATCGCAGGTCGTTTGATGATCTACATGCTGGCAAAGGATGGTGAAGGCATCATTTCGTTTTATGAAAGACCTGCTGATTTCAATCTGGAATATGATGATAACTGCACCAGTGTTTCTTCAGATATGGCGATAACGAGTGTAGACTATAACATGGTTGGAGCAGAGCAACTGGAAATCCGGGCGCAGATGGATGTCGTACGGCGTTGTTTCTCAGATGATAGTATGGTTGCCGTATCCTCAGTGATGGTAGATGAAAATGCTGCATTTCCAAACGAAAAAGCTGCATTAAAAATATATTATGCAAACAGCGGCGAATCCATTTGGGAGGTTGCCAAAGCTTGTCACACCTCAATGGATGCGGTAATGGAAGAAAACGCACTGAGCGGTGATGTTCTGACAAAAGATACTATGCTGCTTGTACCATTATGTTGAAAGGAGGAATAGAGAATGGAAGCAACAAATATTTACGATACGATTGCCCAGCGTACCCAGGGTGACATTTATATCGGTGTCGTCGGACCGGTACGTACAGGTAAGTCCACTTTTATAAAGCGGTTTATGGATACTCTTGTGATTCCAAACATTGATAGCAGCTACCGCCGCGAGCGTGCCAATGATGAACTGCCGCAGTCAGCGGCAGGACGTACCATCATGACGACTGAACCCAAATTCATTCCAGAGCAGGCAGTAACAATTACAATTGACGGAACGGCTACAATGAATGTCAGAATGATAGATTGTGTGGGTTACATAGTTCCGTCTTCGCTTGGTTATATTGAAGACAACGCGCCGCGTATGGTTAAAACTCCATGGTTTGAAGAAGAAATTCCTTTTAACATGGCTGCTGAAATCGGCACACAAAAAGTGATTAATGAACATTCCACCATTGGTTTGGTTGTCACAACCGACGGAAGTATTACTGAGATTCCCCGCGAAGAATATGCTGAGGCCGAGGAGCGCGTTATCTCTGAGCTGAAGGAAATCAATAAGCCGTTTATTGTTTTATTAAATACAATAAACCCCACCTCTGCAGAAGCGGTTCAGCTGGCTAGCGAGCTTGAAATAAAATACGGAGTACCTGTCTATCCTGTAAACTGTCTTGAGATGACCGAAAATGAAATTCGCCGTATTCTTGAGAAGGTGCTATTTGAATTTCCGGTTCGGGAAATCGGAGTAGAGCTACCGAGATGGTTATCAGGGCTTGATAAGAATCATCCAATTCGTCGTGCTGTGTTTGATACCATCCGTTCTGCAGCCGAAAGAGCAACCAAGATCAGCAAGGTTTCATCCATGACCAATGAAATCGTCAATTGTGAGTATGTGGAGAATGCTCGAATGACATCAGTTGAGCTTGGTACAGGCAGTGCGGGACTGAATGTTTCGCTCAACCCGGACCTATTCTATAAGGTGCTTGGAGAAACCACAGGGCTTGAAATCGATGGTGAAGCGTCGTTGATGTCGCATATGGTAGAGCTGGCTGCTGTCAAGAAAAAATATGATAAGGTTAAAAACGCTCTGGATGAGGTGGAGGCTACCGGATATGGGATCGTAATGCCGGCACTTGAGGAAATGATGCTTGATGAACCTGAAATCATCCGCCAGAGCGGTAGATACGGTATCAGGCTCCGCGCACAGGCCCCATCGATTCATATGCTGAAAGCCGATATCACAACTGAGGTATCCCCTATAGTTGGTTCTGAACGTCAATCAGAGGATCTTGTCAATTATCTGCTCAGAGAATTCGAGGAAAGTCCCGGGAAGATCTGGGAGTCTAATATTTTCGGAACCTCCCTGTACGGACTAGTTAATGAAGGACTTCATAATAAGCTATATAGAATGCCGGGCGATGCCCGAATTAAGCTTAAGGAAACGGTTGAACGTATTATTAATGAAGGTTGCAGCGGCTTGATTTGCATTATTGTCTAGCAAACAATAATGCATACTGGTAACAATTAAAATGTTAGGCGATATTATTTAACAATTTTATACGCCCTTAGGGTGAGTTGAAATGGACAGAATGCGTGCCCCTACAAGCGTAGGGGCGCTTACCGCTGACTGAAAATTACTCACCCCCAAAAGGAGTGAAGTAAAATGCCGGAAGACAGGCGGCCACGAAGAATGCAATACACAAGTAAACAAAGGGAGAACAAGTCGTCCGGATGGCAACTTATTGCGGTTCAAAGTATATCTTGTGTTGTTGTCATATTGATTGTACTTCTGTTTCGTGTAATTGGGGGAAAATCTTTTACTCAGCTTCGCCAAAGCTTTAATAAAGCAATCATGAGCAATTCAATTATTGCAACATTGGCAGCATTGATTGAAGCGCCGTCAGAAGATCCGGATAAAGAGGAATCCGGTTCAAAGTCAACAACTGTAGGCAGTACAACAGTGCCAAGTGAATCCGCGACTGATAAAAGCAATCCGACCGATGAAACGTCCGGGACAACGGGAACCGAAACAACCGGGACGATTGATAAAGAGCCGCCGGGCACAGGCGCATCCGTGACAGCTTCAACAACCCTAGCAGTTACCTCCGGGACAAAAGCGACGGGCGGTAATGATATTCCGGTTTCACAAAGAAAGATACTTTATGCACCTGAAGGGGCAACATTTGTGCCAATAAAAATCAACAGGGTGGCATGTAAGCCACTAGAAACCGGTAAGGTCACATCCTATTTTGGATACAGGAGCAACCCGACCAGCGGTGAAGAGGGCTTTCATCAGGGGCTGGATATTGCCGCAGACTATGGCACGCCGATACACTCGTTATTTTTTGGTGTTGTCAGTGAAGTAGGACAAAATAAAAGCTACGGCAATTATGTGGAGATATATCACGGAAACGGTTTAAAGGTGCTTTATGCACACTGTTCTCAGATACTTGTAGGTGAGGATGCTGTAATACGTGCGGGCGAGGTCGTGGCCCGAATGGGATCGACCGGAGATTCTACCGGCCCGCATCTACATGTAGAAGTGACATTAAATGGGACAGCGTATGATCCATCCGGCGTCATACAGATAAAAGATTATGTTTAAAATTATCGTTTCGGATATAGAATTTCGGTTGGGTATTCTGTTTCCGGCAGCCCTTGTGATTATTTTTACAATCGACAAAACTGGTATTCCGGCTTGGTGCGTGGCAGCCTCAGCCATGCACGAAGCCGGACATTTTGTGACTATGTATTTATTTGGGTGCAAGCCGTCCCTTGTAAGTATCGGCTTTTTTGGTATAAGAGTAGAGCAGAATGTAAACAGACGTGTTGGTTATTTTAAAAATATACTGATCTCACTATCGGGTCCCGCTATCAATCTTATATCATTTATGGTGTTATGGATTACAACCGGGATAAACATTGCTGCGGTTGTTCATTTCATTATAGCAGTTTTAAACCTGCTTCCGATTGAACCGCTGGATGGCGGTCAGGCGTTGTATTATCTGCTTGCAGCGTATATAGGTGAAGAACGCGCCGAGTCTATCTGTCTTGGTGTTTCGATTTTTATTTTAATACCGCTTGTTACAATCGGATTTTTTCTTTTAATACGAAGTGGATATAATTTTACGCTACTTGTTGTCAGTATTTATCTAGGACTCTTATTGATGTTGAAGCGAAGATGTGAAAAAGATTCATAATAATTACCTTGCAAGGTAAAACCACTTGCGAACCGCTACCTATGGTTCGAAAGTGGTTTTTTAGTACAAATATATGTCAGCACCTGGCTGTGGCAAGACATTATTCTTTTGTTTTGTGAGCCTTTAGTATTTTTAAAGCCTTCTTCAAATTATATATTGTTCTTTCATCTAAAAAGTGTTCTATTTTTTCAACCTGTTTCAGCTCGCTGTTTGAATTGTTTATAAAGCATAGAAAATCCATCAGCACATCATGCCGATACAGCAGGTAATCTCCAAAAGCAGTTCCCTTTTCAGTTGGCTTGATATACCCGTATTTTTCAAAACTGATAAGCCCCTTATTGCTTAGTTGACTTACCATTTTTGAAGCAGAGGAGGGCTTGACGTTTAACTTCCTTGCTAAATCATTTACTCTGACAAGCGGCTGAGTTTTCAGCGTTCTATATATCATTTCAAGATAATCTTCCATGGAAGCGGTTATCTGTGGTTTATCGGTCAGCTGATAGCCTTTCAAGGTACGGAAATCAGAACTGTTATCCATTTATATAGTTATCCTTTCCATTATGCAGGTTTGTACATATCCGATGTAGCAAGGGGGTGTGTTTGACCATATAATGTCAACAAGGAAATAAAGTTTCCTTAGACTAAATATATTAATACTTATTTAGGGGAGTAAGATTTTATGAATGGAATATATTCTTTAAGTGACTTAAAGAATGGACAGATCGCAAAAGTAAGGAAGCTGCTGACAACCGGAAGTATGCGAAGAAGATTGCAGGATATCGGACTTATAGAAGGTACAGAAGTCGAGTGTGTACAGAAAAGTCCAAGCGGAGATCCCATTGCTTACTTAATTAGGGGTGCAGTCATCGCACTACGGTCGGAAGATTCATCCAAGGTTTTAGTATCATAACTTCAAACATGGGTTTGGATGAGTATTTGATAATAATATCTATAGTCCTTTCCGAGTTTTATGCCTGGAAAGGACATAGAATCTATATAGAAAATGGGCTACTCCAAGAAATAATGGAATTGTTTTTATTTATCAATGCTGCTCATCCTTAAATATATTCAACTTATAAGAGGTGGTTTATTTGGGCCTGACATATAATTCAATGGGCATAAAATCAGTTGATACCGGTTTGGTTATAAAGAAAATAATTCCTAATGATAAGGTGATCGCACTGGCGGGGAACCCAAATGTCGGTAAAAGCACGGTGTTTAATAATCTTACGGGACTAAATCAGCATACAGGGAATTGGCCCGGTAAAACGGTAACAAACGCACAGGGAATTTGCCGCTTTCATAACGAGAACTATGTGATGGTCGATATACCGGGTACCTATTCCTTAATGGCACATTCGGTGGAGGAGGAGATAGCAAGGGATTTTATCTGCTTTGGAAATCCTGATGCTGTAGTTGTAGTCTGTGATGCGACATGCCTTGAAAGAAACCTCAATCTTGTATTACAAACCATAGAAATAACAGAGAAAGTTGTGGTTTGCGTTAATCTTATGGATGAAGCCAGAAGAAAGAACATAACAATAAATTTGAACCTGCTATCAG
>DHOG01000118.1:29560-30432 GCA_002410715.1 Ruminococcaceae bacterium UBA5396
CAATAAATTTGAACCTGCTATCAGCCAGACTTGGTGTCCCGGTCATCGGTACAACGGCTAGAAAAAAGAACAGTCTTGAAAAACTGATGCAGGCAGTCCATGATTTATTAAATAATTCGAAGGGAACAGAAACGGTTAAAATAGAGTATGTCCCGGACATAGAGAATGCCATTTCACAGCTTCAGCCCGTTCTTTTTCAAAAATACGGAAGTAAAATCAATTCACGATGGCTGGCAATCAGACTGTTGGATTTTGATGAAACATTGGCAAAATCACTTATTGATTATTTTGGCTGTGATATTTTATTAGATCAAGAGATAAAGCAGGCGGTTGAATCAGCAAAATGCATGTTATCCGAAAAAGGAATCAACAGTGAAGACCTACGCGACAAAATCGTTTCCGGTATAGTACATAACGCTGAAAGAATTTGTTCTGGTGCGGTGGTCTATCAAAAACGAGATTATAATAGCAGCGACAGAAAAATTGATAAGCTACTGACAAGCAAGCGAACCGGAATCCCGGTCATGATACTGCTGCTTATGGGAATATTCTGGTTGACCATTTTCGGCGCGAATTATCCGTCTCAACTCTTATCAAGCGGATTATTCTGGATTCAGGACAAATTAACTGAGCTTTTTACATATGTCAGCGCGCCGGATTGGCTGCATGGAGTGATTGTGCTTGGGGTGTACCGAGTCGTTGCGTGGGTGGTTTCAGTTATGCTGCCGCCAATGGCGATTTTTTTTCCATTGTTTACGTTGCTGGAGGATTTGGGGTACCTACCCCGTGTTGCGTTTAATCTGGATAAATACTTCAAAAAGTGTTGTGCCTGCGGAAAGCAGGCGCTAACCATGTGCATGGGGTTCGGATGC
>DHOG01000118.1:30606-31010 GCA_002410715.1 Ruminococcaceae bacterium UBA5396
GTGCATGGGGTTCGGATGCAACGCAGCGGGAATTATCGGATGCAGGATCATTGATTCGCCGCGGGAGCGGCTGATTGCCATGCTGACCAATAATTTTGTGCCTTGTAATGGCAGGTTTCCGACACTAATCGCCATACTGACCATGTTCTTTGTGGGAACTGCCGGTGGGGTGTTTCGGTCTGTTTTGTCGGCGGCGTTGCTGACTCTTGTCATCCTGTTTGGGGTAGTTATGACGTTTGCGGTCTCCAGACTGCTTTCAAAAACAATACTAAAAGGAATACCGTCATCTTTTACGCTGGAATTGCCTCCTTATCGCAAACCGCAAATAGGCAAGGTAATCGTCCGTTCAGTATTTGACAGGACGCTGTTTGTACTTGGCAGGGCGGTTGCAGTAGCGGCACCTG
>DHOG01000118.1:31195-32535 GCA_002410715.1 Ruminococcaceae bacterium UBA5396
GGGATTGTTTATCTGGATTATGGCCAACGTAACTACTGGAGATGGGACCTTGCTCGCACACTGCTCCGGCTTTCTTGATCCGTTCGCAAAGCTTCTCGGGATGGACGGTGTGATCCTGTTTGCCTTCATCCTCGGTATTCCTGCGAATGAAATTGTCGTGCCAATCATCATCATGGCATATATGGCATCAGGCAGTATAGTGGATTTTGAAAACTTGTCTTCACTGAAGGAGCTTTTGGTCAAGAATGACTGGACATGGATTACAGCGGTCAGCACTATGCTGTTTTCACTTTTGCATTGGCCTTGCTCCACGACTTGTTTGACAATTAAAAAAGAAACGCAGAGCTTGAGATGGACTGCAATTTCATTTGCGCTGCCTACTGTAATCGGAATCGTGGTTTGCTTTGTTTTTGCGAATATTGCAAAATTGTTTGTATGAGAAAACACGAACGAATCGGAACCATGTGAGGATTCTGATTCGTTCATGTTTTGCAGAAATGCGGATTAAAAATACAGGAGAAACACAAAATGCGTATTTTTGGAGAATAAATGAATTCGATTTAGAAAATAAATAAAATAATGTGTTGACAATCACGTAAAGTAATTATATACTTAAAACATAGTAAACAAATATGATAACTATGTAAGGAGAAATAAACATGGCACGTATTTATAAGAGCCTTATAGAACTAATCGGTGCGACACCGCTTCTTGAGCTATCTAATTTTGAGAAGAAGCTGGAGCTGAAAGCAACCGTGCTGGGTAAACTGGAGTATTTTAACCCCGCAGGAAGTGTGAAGGACCGTATTGCAAAAGCAATGATTGAGGATGCTGAGGCCAGAGGGGTGTTAAAGACCGGCAGTGTCATTGTTGAGCCGACTAGCGGGAATACCGGAATCGGGCTTGCATCTGTTGCAGCTGCCAAGGGGTACCGAATCATATTGACCATGCCCGAAACCATGAGTATTGAACGGCGCAATCTTCTGAAAGCTTATGGTGCCGAGCTGGTGCTGACCGAAGGCACAAAAGGTATGAAGGGCGCAATTGATAAGGCGGATGAGCTGGCAAAGGAGATACCAAATGCGTTTATTCCGGGTCAGTTTGAGAATCCAGCCAATCCAGCTGTTCATCGTGCCACAACGGGTCCTGAAATTTGGAACGACACCGACGGTAAGGTTGATATTTTGGTTGCAGGTATCGGCACAGGCGGTACCATTACGGGTGTAGGAGAGTATCTAAAATCGCAAAATCCCGATATCAGAGTTATAGCGGTCGAGCCGACCGATTCACCGGTATTGTCCGAGGGCAGAAGCGGTCCGCATAAAATTCAGGGAATCGGC
>DHOG01000118.1:32799-32962 GCA_002410715.1 Ruminococcaceae bacterium UBA5396
GCATTTGCCGCCGGGCGAGAGCTTTCCCATACCGAAGGGCTGCTTGTGGGTATTTCAGCAGGGGCTGCCGTATGGGCAGCGGCACAGGTTGCCAAACGTCCTGAAAACGCTGAAAAAACCATTGTAGTCATACTGCCTGACACCGGAGAGCGCTATCTTTCAA
>DHOG01000118.1:33194-34012 GCA_002410715.1 Ruminococcaceae bacterium UBA5396
CCTCAGCTGTAAGCTGAGGGTGGTTCAGATTTGTTCAATATATATCTTGTAATAATAATGATAAGCACATATAATATAAGGGCTATTTCATAATACATGTCGAAACGCATTCCTGTAGATACAGAACAAACTCTGCTCTTGCCTGAAAGGCTCTGCTAAGTCGTTTTTGTATGTGTTTGAGATAGCCTTATCGTTTTTAGTTAAAAGGAGAAACCTGGGATGCCAAAAATTCTGGTTGCGATGAGCGGAGGCGTGGACAGCTCGGTTGCGGCTGCGCTTCTTAAAGAACAAGGGCATGAGCTATGCGGCGTCACCCTCAAGCTTTATGAAAATGAAGACATTGGCGTATGCAGTCAAAAAACCTGCTGTTCGCTTGCTGATGTTGAGGATGCCCGTCGGGTTGCTGCCAGAATGGGATTTCGTCATGTTGTGTTCTCATATGCCGATGAATTCCGTCATGATGTGATATCTCGGTTCGCTTTAGAATATGCCGCCGGGCGCACGCCCAATCCATGTATTGACTGTAACCGGTTTATAAAATTCCCCCGCATGCTTTACCGTGCGCGGCTGCTGGGTATGGATGGCATTGCCACAGGACATTATGCCAGGGTTGAGTTTGATGAGGTGTCCGGCAGATGGCTTTTAAAAAAGGCGAGAGATTTGTCTAAGGATCAGACATATGTGTTATACGCCCTGACGCAGGATGAACTTGCACATACACGGTTTCCGCTGGGCGGCCTGCTCAAGTCTGAGGTAAGGAAGCTGGCAGAGGAACGCAATCTTGTCAATGCCCGAAAGCCGGACAGCCAGGATATCTG
>DHOG01000118.1:34194-34566 GCA_002410715.1 Ruminococcaceae bacterium UBA5396
AAAGCCGGACAGCCAGGATATCTGCTTCGTACCTAATGGCGATTATGCAGGTTTTTTGGAGCGGGTTATGGGAGTTGGTGCACCAGAGGGCGATTATATTGACAGCGAGGGGAACGTGATTGGCCGGCATAAGGGCCACCACAGGTACACCATCGGGCAGCGGAAAGGTCTGGGAGTAGGTTTTGGTGAGCCACGGTATGTTATTCAAAAAGATGCAATGCGCGACACCGTGACATTGGGTGGTAAGGAAGAGCTGTTGTCATCCGGTCTTATTGTTAAGGATGTTAACTGGATTTCGATTGACCAACTGCTGGAACCTATGTCTGTCACTGTTAAAACTCGTTATCACCAGCCTGAAGCGGCTGCCGTTTT
>DHOG01000118.1:34792-56212 GCA_002410715.1 Ruminococcaceae bacterium UBA5396
GCGGTGTTCTACATTGGGGACACTGTTGTAGGTGGGGGAATAATAGACATAATAGACAGGAAAGGGTATGATTCATATGAAAATACGTGATATGCAGGATGAAATTATTCGTTTGAAAAAAGAAAACGATGTTTGTATTCTTGCACACAGCTATCAGGCGCGTGAAATCGTAGAGATTGCCGATTTCAGCGGTGATTCTTATCAGCTTAGCGTCATGGCGCAGAAAGCCTCTCAGAAAACTGTGCTCATGTGCGGCGTACGCTTCATGGCCGAAACCGTAAAAATGCTTTCCGAGGACAAGAAGGTAGTGCTTGTAAATCCCATTGCGGGTTGCCCAATGGCGGAGCAGATGGAACCCGAAATGATTGAGTACTTTATACAGAAGAACCCCGGTTATACCGTGGTTGCCTATATTAATACGACGGCCGAGCTCAAAACCGTCTGTGATGTCTGCGTGACCTCTTCCACTGCTGTCAAGATTATCAAAAGCTTACCGAATGATAAAATTCTGTTCATTCCTGACTGCAATCTCGGCGATTATGTTCAAAAGCAGATTCCTGAAAAGGAAATTAGGGTATTACAGGGGGGCTGCCCGATTCATGCGGCGGTTACTGTGCGTGAAGTGGATGCTGCGCGTCAGCGCTATCCCGAAGCGCTGCTGCTGGTTCATCCTGAATGTGTGCCGGCAGTGGTTGCGAGGGCTGATTATGTCGGCTCTACCTCCGGGATTATGGATTATGCAAAAAAATCGGAGAAACGCGAATTTATCATTGGCACCGAAAACAGTATTGCTGAGCACCTTCAGTATATGTGTTCTGACAAAAAGTTTTATCCGCTTTCAAAAAAGCTTATATGTCCTAATATGAAGGCGACAACCCTTGTGGATGTTCTGAATGCTGTGAGTGGGCAGGGCGGCGAGGAGATTGTTCTTCCCGCCGAGACGCTTTACAAAGCACGGAAATGCATTGATGAAATGATTCGGCTCGGCGGTTGAACAAATTTATAATCGGTTTTAAAATGCACCGCAATTACGCGGTGCATTTTTCGACTGAGAATATGGGAGTTCCTTTTATGAAAACAAATTATAATTTGCATAATCGAAATATATAATGGGGATGGAAATGACTTGCATTATCTTTGTAGGTGAGAAGTTATATTTAAGTTGATAGATGGCTTCTGTTAAAGGAGTGGACTATACACGAGAGCGGATGCCGATTGCATCTGTGTAAAATCCCTCATCAGTTTCGCTGCCCTCGTCAAATCCGTTTGTGCTGGTTATATGAAATATTAACAATAGTCAAAATCATACAATACTAACGAATAAATATACATTTATGTAACAAATAATGAATAATATAATATCGCTATTTATATAAAAAATGCTGGATGATATTGATATTTAGTTAATTATACAAAATTTATTATATAGTATAAATATACATAATTCTATCTTGCAAAATTTAGGTTTGATGAGTATAATAGGAACAACATAAATTATTAAGAGAAATAAGGGAAACCCTAAGCGGGAAAGGATGCGTTGTGTGATGGAAACAATTAAAAAAGTGGTGCTTGCGTATTCGGGCGGGTTGGATACATCCATTATCATCCCGTGGCTGAAGGAAAATTATCCCGGCTGTGAAGTGATTGCGGTTGCGGCTGACGTGGGGCAGGGCAAGGAATTGTCGGGGCTCAACGAAAAGGCAATTAAAACCGGTGCTTCCAAGCTGTATATAGAAGATCTGCGAAAAGACTTTGTTGAGGATTTCGTTTTTCCGACGCTGAAGGCACAGGCAGTGTATGAAAACCAGTATCTGCTGGGAACAGCATTTGCCCGTCCCATCATTGCAAAACGTATTGTGGAGATTGCATTGGCAGAGGGGGCAGACGCGATTGCCCACGGCTGTACAGGCAAAGGCAACGATCAGGTTCGTTTTGAGCTCGCGATCAAGGCATTTGCACCAAAGATGAAAATTATTGCTCCGTGGCGTGTGTGGGATATTAAATCCCGTGATGACGAAATCGATTATGCCGAAGCGCGCAACATTCCGTTGAATATCAGCCGTGAGACCAATTATTCTAAAGATAAAAACCTGTGGCATTTGTCCCACGAAGGTCTGGATCTTGAAGATCCCGCCAACGAGCCGAATTATGACGCCATTCTTGAGATGGGTGTATCACCGGAAAAAGCGCCCGACAAGGCGGCCTATGTTACCGTTTCGTTTGAAAAAGGGGTTCCGGTCGCCCTTGACGGCGTTACAATGGATGGTGTTGCACTTATTGAAAAGCTCAATCAATTGGGCGGCGCAAACGGCGTCGGAATCGTTGATATGGTGGAAAATCGTCTGGTTGGCATGAAAAGCCGCGGCGTTTATGAGACTCCGGGCGGCTCCATTCTTTATAAGGCACATCAGGCGCTTGAGACACTGACCATTGACCGTGATACTCTGCACTACAAGCAGCAGATGGTATCGGGCAAGTTTAGTGAGCTGGTCTACTACGGCCAGTGGTTTACACCGCTCAGAGAGGCCCTTTCATCCTTTGTAGACACCACGCAGGAGAATGTTACGGGCGATGTAAAGCTCAAGCTATACAAAGGCAATATGATTCTGGCATCTGTCACCTCGCCCAATTCCCTTTATGACGAGGAGATCGCCACCTTCGATGAAGACGATGTTTATGACCAAATGGATTCGCAGGGATTCATCAACCTGTTCGGGTTGCCGATTAAGGTCAAGGCCATGAAGCAGGGGAAATAATAAAACCGATAGACTTTAATAGGGGCAATTGCAAACATAAATACGGCAAGAGCTGAGCCCTTGCTCTACACCTGAGCTCTTACAACAAGTGTAGAGGTGGGGTTGCTTCCACACGTATCATGCAGCTGCCCTTTTACTTAGAGGAAGAATGAGGTACCATTATGAAACTTTGGGCAGGACGGTTTCGTAAGGAGCTTGATCAAAAGACAAACGATTTCAATTCATCCATATCCTTTGATTCCAGAATGGCAGCAGAGGACATTGCAGGCAGTATGGCACATGCCGCAATGCTATCAAAGCAGGGGATCATTTCTACCAATGATGCACAAGCGATTCGAAACGGTCTCGCGGATATCCTCGGCGACTTGGAAACGGGCAAGCTGACCGTTGACATAAATTCGGAGGACATACACACCTTTATAGAAGGAGAGCTGACCTCCAGAATCGGTGATGCGGGCAAACGCCTGCACACAGGACGCAGCCGGAACGATCAGGTGGCACTTGATATCCGACTTTACCTAAAAAATATCTCTGCTCCGCTCAGACAGCAGCTTACCGAGATTGTTTTGGTGCTATGCAATAAAGCGGAGGCGTACGCAGACGCTGTTATGCCTGGCTATACCCATATGCAGCGTGCGCAGCCCATTACGTTTGGGCATCATTTGATGGCATATGCCGAAATGTTCATTCGTGACATTGGGCGGCTGGATGATGCGGTAAAGCGTATGAATGTTTCTCCTTTGGGCAGCGGTGCGCTGGCTTCCACAACATATCCGCTCGACCGGCAAGCAGTCGCTGAAACGCTTGGGATGAGTGGTATAACAAACAATTCATTGGACGGTGTTTCTGATCGTGACTTTGCGGTAGAGCTTGCTTGTGCGCTGTCTCTGATTATGGTTCATCTGTCCCGCTTTTCTGAGGAAATCATCCTGTGGTGTTCGTGGGAATTTAAGTTTGTTGAGCTGGACGACGCTTTTTCAACCGGTTCCTCCATTATGCCGCAGAAGAAAAACCCCGATATTGCCGAGCTGGTACGTGGGAAATCCGGAAGGGTATTCGGTGACCTTATGACGCTGCTTACTGTAATGAAGGGGTTGCCGCTTGCGTATAACAAGGACATGCAGGAGGACAAGGAAGCGATATTCGATGCCTTTGACACCGTCCGCATGTGTCTTACAGCGTTTATCCCCATGGTAGATACCATGCGGATTTTGACCGAAAACATGCGGAAAGCAGCGGCGAGCGGGTTTATCAATGCTACCGACTGTGCCGATTATCTTGTTGGCAAAGGACTGCCCTTCCGAGATGCTTACAAGGTGACAGGTGCCCTTGTTGCAATCTGTATCGACAAGGGAGTTACACTTGAAACATTGCCGATTGATGAGTACAAAACAGTCTGCGAGCTGTTTGATTTAGATATTTATGACGCAATTTCTCTGGATCGCTGTGTAGCCTTGCGCCGCGTATACGGCGGTCCCGCACCTGAAAATGTACGTGCGCAGGTGAAAAGGGTGAGAGAGCTGCTATAGGCTTGGTCAGCGCGTTCCGCTTTGTCTGATGAGTAGGGAGGGAAACGTTATGAAATGCAAAGAAAATATGATTAAAAAAATGTTTCCCGGCTTTATGACCAACATCAAACTGCACATCGGGATACCGGCTCTGGTGCTTGCAGCTGCCGGGTTTGCCTATTTTCTTCTGTCAGCGGCTCTGATTATTTTCGGTGGGTTTCGTTTTTTGCCCCGTGTGATGGCGTGGAACCTATTTCTGGCAATGCTTCCGCTGATATTTGCGATACTGGTACGGTTGTTAGTCGGAAGGAGACGGACGGCATTTGCCGTGCCAGCGGGCGTACTGTGGCTGTTGTTTTTTCCTAATGCTCCATATATGATAACGGATTTGATTCATTTGCACTTATTCGAGTATTATGGCAGCGGCATGTTTTTGCAGGATTTTCCTGCGTGGGCGTGGTTGTTTTATATGATAACGGGTATTATGCTGGGGTTGATTACGGGGATGATGTCGTTGGAGGTTATTCAGGAGGAAGTCTTTCGGAGAAGAGGGCGCAGAGCCGCCTGCCTGATGGTAATTGCAGTTTCATTAATCAGCGGGTATGCGGTCTACATTGGTCGTTTTCTGCGGCTCAATTCATGGGATATTATACGACCGTGGTCGCTTGTACAGCGGCTCATCCTGGATTTTGAAGGCTTTGCAGCGGCATTTTCGTGTATGGCGGCTGTTTGTATTTTGCTGATTTACGGGCTGTTTCATCTGATTTATGCCGCCCGCAGGCAAGAGTGCTATGACCCTATCCAAGAGAAAGGATAATAAAGAATGAATAAACAGATAAAAGTCGGAGTCATTGGCGCAACCGGATATGCCGGTGTTGAACTTGTACGGCTGCTTCTGCGACATCCGCATGCGGATGTCGCAGCGATCAGTTCGGTTTCGTTTGAGGGGAAGCAAATTTCGGATGTATACCCCTCAATGCGTGAAATCTGTGAACGAATTTGCGGCTCTTCCGAAGAGGTAATTGCTGCCAGCAATGTCGTGTTTGCGGCTCTGCCCCATGGATTGTCACAGGATACTGCCGAGCAATGTATAAAATCAGGTAAAAAGTTTATTGATCTTGGTGCAGATTTCCGTCTGGATGCTCGTGAGGATTACAAAAAATGGTATGGAAGCGATTATAAATATCCGGAGCTTCATGATGCGTCGATTTACGGAATTCCCGAATTGTTTCGCAATGATATAAAGGGCAAGTCAATTGTTGGCAATCCCGGTTGTTATCCTACCAGCGTTGCATTGGGGCTTGCTCCCGCCTTGCGCCAAGGAATGATTCAGCCTCAGGGAATCGTGATTGATTCAAAATCGGGTGTGACAGGTGCGGGACGCAAACCCACCCAGAATACGCATTTCCCCGAATGCAATGAAGCCTTTTCAGCCTATAAAGTTGCGGCACACAGACACACGCCCGAAATTGAGCAGACACTTACCAAAATGGCGGGAGAAAGGGCGACAGTTACCTTTGTGCCGCATTTACTCCCTGTTAATCGCGGTATTTTGTCAACCATGTACGCCAAACTTAAAGAAGGTGTGACGGGGGAGGAAATACGCCGCCTTTATGAGGATACATATAGCAATGAGTATTTTGTGCGTGTACTCCCAAAGGGTGTTAGCGTGGATGTCCGCAATGTACGGTGTTCTAACTACTGCGATATTCAATTGTATACCGATAAGCATACAGGGCTTTTGATCGTGACCTCTGTAATCGACAATATGGTCAAGGGCGCGGCCGGTCAGGCAATCCAGAATATGAACCTGCTTTTTGGCTTTTGCGAAACCGACGGCATCGATATGATTCCGCCTGCGTTTTAATTTTCATTGGAGGATAGGATGATGAGCTTTAAATATATTGACGGTGGTGTTACGGCAGCAAAAGGATTCACCGCTTCGGGAATCCATTGCGGTATCCGCAAAAATCGAAATAAAAAGGATCTTGCGCTGCTGGTTTCGGATCGCCCGGCCGTCGCCGCAGCGGTCTGTACAAAAAACCGTGTGATTGGTGCGCCCTGTACGGTAACAAAACAGCATCTTGAAAACAGTATCGCCCGCGCCGTAATCTGCAACAGCGGTATTGCGAATACCTGTGCCGCCGATGGGATTGAAAAGGCAAAGCGTATGTGTGAGCTGACTGCCAATGCAATCGGCATTGTTTCGGAGGATGTACTGGTTGCGTCCACCGGCGTAATCGGCCCTTCCATTAATATAACTCCAATTGAAAAGGGTATGTCATCGCTGGTATCCGCATTGTCGGTGGATGGGCATACCGATGCGGCCCAAGCAATTATGACGACTGATACCATTAAAAAGGAATTCGCTGTGCAGTTCACACTGGGCGGTACGGCTTGTAATCTCGGCGGCATGGCAAAGGGAAGCGGTATGATTGCACCAAACATGGCAACCATGCTTTGCTTCTTAACCACAGATGCGGCGATTGATGCCGCTTTGCTGAAGAGCGCGCTGACTGAGGTTGTGGAAGATACTTTTAATATGATGTCGGTGGATGGCGACACCTCCACCAATGATATGGTGGTGCTACTTGCTAACGGCGCTGCGGGAAACTCGGTTGTTAACAGCCAAAACCAGGATTATAATATATTTAAAGCTGCTTTACGGGAACTTTGCACAACCATCTGCCGCTCGCTGGCATCCGATGGCGAAGGCGCAACCAAGCTGCTGGAATGCCGTGTGTCAGGCGGGGCGTCCATAAAGGATGCGAAATTAATAGCCAAATCGGTTATTAATTCGTCACTTTTAAAAGCTGCTATGTTTGGAGCGGATGCAACCTGGGGACGTGTTCTTTGTGCAATCGGATATTCAGGTGCAAACGTGTGTATAAACGGAGTAAGGGTTATTTTCCGTTCATCTGTGGGCAGTGTGCATGTCTGTGAAAATGGAGCCGGAATTGAATTCAGCGAGGATGATGCCAAAAAGGTGCTGAACGAAAAGGAAATCCTGATTGATATTACACTTAATGATGGCAACGCATCGGCAACCGCTTGGGGGTGTGACCTCACCTATGACTATGTTCGCATTAATGGAGATTACAGAAGCTAGGCTGTGACCCCAACGCTTTGGATTGCAAAGCTTCATTCAATTTTTGGTATTTGCACGGAAAGGTAGTGTTTAGAATAAATATATCAACTTCGGACAGGGCGCAGGTACTGACACAGGCACTTCCGTATATCAAACAGTATTCGGGGAAAACAGTTGTCATTAAATATGGCGGAAACGCTATGGTTAGCGATGACCTGAAATCTGCCGTGATGGAGGATATCGTTCTGTTGTCCACGGTAGGCATCAAGGTGGTTTTGGTGCATGGGGGAGGCCCCGAAATTAACGATGTTCTCGCCAAAATCGGTAAGGAGCCGAAATTTATTGGCGGTCTCCGTTATACCGATGAAGAAACCATGGATGTAGTCCAGATGGTACTGGCAGGTAAGGTGAATAAAGGACTTGTTCAGCGCCTTGAACAGCACGGAGGTCAGGCAATTGGTCTTTGTGGTCTTGATGGTGGTATGATAAAGGCGGTAAAGATGAAGGGTGAACATGATCTGGGGTTGGTAGGCGATATAACAAGTATCGATGTGACACTCATCCGCAATTGCTTGGATAATGGAACCATTCCGGTAATCGCAACCGTTGCGGCAGGCGAAAATGATGGGGTTTACAACATCAATGCCGATATTGCAGCTGCACAGATCGCTTCTTCTCTTTCTGCCGAAAAACTGGTGCTGATGACCGACGTCAGAGGTCTTCTGCGTGACAAGGATAACGAGAATTCCCTGATTTCGATTGTGAATGTCAGTGATGTGCCCAGTCTGAAACGCAAGGGAGTTATTAAAGGCGGTATGATACCGAAAATTGACTGCTGTGTTGAAGCTGTTCGGCGCGGCGTAAAGCGCACCCATATTATTGACGGGCGTATCGAGCATTCCATCCTGATTGAAATGCTGACCGACGAAGGGATTGGCACCATGTTCCTGTAATAGCCATGTAGTACAGTCGTGTAAAATATAGAATTTTAATGGGGAAACGATTATGAAAAAAATCAAAATCGGAATTGTAGGTTATGGAAATCTCGGGAAAAGCGCAGAACTCGGAATTCGGCAAAATAAAGATATGGAATTGGTCGGAGTGTTTACAAGACGTGATCCATCCACATTCCAAGGGGTAAAGGCGTATCATATTGAACAGGCAAAAAACATGACAGATCAGATCGATGTTATGATTCTGTGCGGTGGGAGCTTATCGGATATGCCTGTGCAAGGGCCATTATTTGCAGGTATGTTTAATACAGTTGATGGTTATGATAACCATGCAAAAATTCCTGATTATTTTAATGTGGTTAATGAAAAAGCATTAGAAGCAGGGAAAGTATGCATTGTTTCAAGTGGTTGGGATCCTGGAATGTTTTCCCTAAACAGATTGTACTCAGAAGCGATTTTACCGCAGGGGAAAACCTATACTTTCTGGGGAAAAGGCATTAGCCAGGGACATTCAGATGCCATTAGAAGAGTAAAGGGCGTAAAGGATGCAAAACAGTATACAGTCCCAATGGGTAATGCTATTGAAGCAGTAAAAAGAGGCGATATGCCCGAGCTTACACCAAAGCAAAGACACAGAAGAGAATGCTTTGTAGTTGCGGAAGAAGGCGCTGATAAGGCAAGGATAGAGCAGGAAATAAAGTCAATGCCGAATTATTTTTCAGACTATGACACACAAGTACACTTTATTTCAGAGGAAGAACTGAAAAAGAATCATGGCGGTTTGCCTCACGGCGGATTGGTAATCCGTTACGGCAAAACAGGGAGAAATGAAGAATATGAACACACAATCGAATATAAAATTAACTTAGACTCAAACCCAAACTTTACGGCTAATGTGTTGCTTGCCTATGCCAGAGCGGCTTATCGCTTAAACTTGGAGGGGGTATCGGGTGCAAAAACAGTGGTGGATATTGCGCCTGCCTATCTCTCCGAAAAATCGGCAGAAGATATTAGAAAGTATCTTATATAAATAGCGGAATTTATCTCCCTATGCAGAACTGGAGATGGTAATATGAAATTGGATGATATACGTCGACACGATTATGCGACATTAATGCAAACGTACAACCGCTTCGATGCCGCCATTGAAAGCGGCAGGGGCTCGGCGGTAACCGATATAGAGGGTAAAACCTATATCGATTTTGGAAGCGGAATCGGTGTCAATTCGCTGGGGTATGCCGATCCAGATTGGGTGGAAGCTGTTCAGAAGCAGACTGCTGCACTTGCTCATATATCAAATTTGTACTACAACGAGGTTCAGGTTTCCTTTGCTAAGCATCTATGTAAAGTAACCAATATGTCCCGTGTTTTTCTCGGAAATTCGGGCGCCGAAGCAAACGAGTGCGCCATTAAGCTTGCACGTAAATACAGTTTTGATCATTACGGAAAAGGTCGTTCAGTAATCGTTAGCCTCCGAAACTCCTTTCATGGGCGGACGCTGACAACCATTTCCGCTACCGGGCAGGATTCGTTTCATCAGTATTTTTTTCCGTTCACCGAGGGCTTTGTTTTTGCCGAAGTGGGGAATATTGAGGATTTGCAGGCAAAAACCGGTAATGATGTATGCGCTGTTATGTTGGAATCTGTACAGGGCGAAGGCGGTGTCATTCCGCTGGAGCCATCTTATTTACAGGCGGTGCGTCGGCTTTGCGATGAAAAGGATATTCTGTTGATTATTGACGAGGTGCAGACCGGAGCGGGACGAACCGGAAGGTTCTTAGCCTGTGAACATTCGGATGTAAAGCCTGATATTGTCACAATGGCGAAGGGGCTTGGCGGCGGGCTTCCGATTGGAGCCTGCCTGTGCAATGAAAAGCTTGCCGGTGTGCTCTCGGCAGGAACACATGGATCAACCTTTGGTGGAAATCCGGTTGTCTGCGCAGGTGCAAATGTTGTGCTTAACAAGCTGACAGCAGATGGTTTTCTGGATCAGGTTTCGGAAAAAGGCGAATATTTACGCAGTCGGATCCAGTCCATGCCCAACGTTAGCGAGGTGCGTGGTCTCGGAATGATGATAGGTATCGCTCTGGAACATGGTGAGGCAAAGTCTGTGGCACAGGACTGTCTGAAAAATGGTCTGCTTATTTTGACGGCCAAAACCCTTCTTCGTCTGCTGCCTCCACTTACAATTACCCGGGAAGAAATTGACAAAGGACTTTCGATCCTGGAAACCTCACTAAAAGCTTTAGGTTGAATGAGGATACTATTTTCAAATTTTGTTTTATGCCATTTGGGACATAAAGCTATGGAAAGGACATAATTTAATGAAGCATTTACTAAAACTGCTGGATTTGTCCAAGGAGGAAATCATTGATATTCTGAATCTTGCGGATCAGCTGAAGTATGAGCTTGCACATGGTATCGAGCATAAACATCTTGCGGGAAAAACACTTGGTATGATATTTCAGAAAGCATCCACCCGTACCCGTGTGTCCTTTGAGACAGGTATTTATCAACTTGGAGGATATGGGCTGTTTCTTTCATCAAACGATTTGCAGATTGGACGCGGTGAGCCGGTTAAGGACACTGCACGTGTGTTGTCACGCTATCTTGATGGAATCATGATCCGCACCTTCGATCAGGAAGAAGTCGAGACACTGGCGCAAGCGGGAAGCATACCGGTAATCAACGGACTGACGGATTTTTGCCATCCTTGTCAGGTCCTTGCCGACTTGATGACTGTCAGAGAACATAAAGGGACACTTGAAGGGCTGAATATGTGTTATATTGGTGATGGCAACAACATGGCGAATTCTCTGATCGTTGGATGTCTCAAAGTGGGTATGCACGTATCTGTAGCGTGCCCTGCCGATTATCGTCCCGATTCATCTGTGCTTGAATTTGCGGTGGGATACGGCAATAAATTCGTACTGACAGAAAACTGTACTGAGGCTGTCAGAAATGCCGATGTTGTGTTTACCGATGTATGGGCATCCATGGGGCAGGAAAGCCAAGCTGAGAAACGCCGCGCTGCTTTTTCGGGTTATCAGGTGAATAAGGAACTGCTGAAACTTGCACATGCGGATTGCATGGTACAGCATTGCCTGCCCGCTCATAGAGGTGAGGAAATAACCGAAGAGGTTTTTGAAGCCCATGCCAATGAAATTTTTGACGAGGCAGAAAACCGATTGCATGCCCAAAAAGCGGTTATGGTGACCTTGATGAAATAGTCTTTTGAGCTGTTAAGTAATCCATCATGTTATTGCGCAGTGGTTTTTGAGTAAACATGGAAATTTTACGAATCATTCCCTGCAAACATTGAAAAAGTGATTTTATATTGCCGAATTAGCCCAATGCTTACTTACGCAGATAGCAATAGACAACAATATGAAGATATGGAGGAGCTTAAGCCGTCGTTGATCAAGTAAACAATCAAAGGATTAGCGATAAACTTGTGAGGTGATGCGAATTTAAATAATAAAATTATATAGAAGAAAGGGGAATTTAGATTTGAATATAATTATTTCTAAATTCAAAGAAGTTTTATATTCTGTATTGCCGATAACTTTTTTGGTGGTGGTGCTCAATTTCACACTAACACCTATGGAGACACTGTCGATTATACGGTTTTTATTCGGTGCAATATTGACTATATTAGGCTTAACAGTGTTTTTAACCGGCGTTGATATCGGAATTACTCCGATTGGTAATCATATAGGTACAGCGATCACAAAATCAAACAAGATTTTGGTTTTGATCTTTACGGGACTGCTGCTTGGCTTTGTTATTTCGGTTGCTGAGCCTGATCTGCATATTCTTGCTGGGCAGGTTGACTCTGTTACTTCAGGGTTGATCTCTAATATGAGTATTGTGGTGGTGGTTTCCGTAGGGATAGCGATTATGCTTACAATTGGACTGGTGAGAATTGTATATAATTTCTCTATTAATAAAATACTAATAATAGTTTACGGCTTTATATTTGTTCTTGCATTATTTACATCGCCCGAATTTCTTGCAATATCCTTTGATGCATCCGGGGCTACTACGGGCGCTTTGACCGTTCCGTTTATGTTAGCGATGGCAGTTGGTGTATCTATACTAAAAAAAGACAGTAAGTCATCTGAAACAGACAGCTTTGGGTTAGTGGGGATCACTTCAACCGGTGCAATTTTTTCTGTAATGATTATGAGCATACTTTCAAAATCGGATAAGGTTGTCGGCGCGCTTGAAAGCCATACAGATGACTCGTCAGCAATCTTAGGACCATTTGTGCAAAAGCTGCCAATCATTTCGCTGGAAGTGTTGATTGCGCTTGCCCCAATCATCATAATATTTATAGTGTTTCAGATAATTTTAATTAGATTGTCTACTTCTGCCGTCCGAAAAATTTTATTCGGCATGCTGTTTACTTATTTAGGGCTGGTTCTTTTCTTGCTGGGTGTAAATGCCGGTTTCATGGAGGTTGGCAGTACGGTAGGATTTAAGCTTGCCTCAATGGACAATAAAGCATATGTTATTATGATTGGATTTTTATTGGGGATGGTTACAATACTTGCCGAACCGGCTGTCTATGTATTGACTCATCAAATTGAGGATGTTACAAGTGGATATGTAAAAAGAAAAGCTGTTATGGTTTCGTTGGCCTTGGGTGTGGCTTTGGCAGTTGCTTTGTCTATTGTAAGAATTATTATACCCTCAATGCAGCTGTGGCATTTTTTGCTACCGGGGTATATTATATCTTTAGCCTTAACGTTCTTTGTTCCCAAACTGTTTATTGGTGTTGCATTTGATTCGGGAGGCGTTGCATCCGGCCCGATGACGGCTACTTTTATTCTGGCGTATGCACAAGGAGCAGCCGAAGCAATTGAAGGCGCTGATGTTTTGGTGGATGGCTTTGGAATTATTGCAATGGTTGCAATGACTCCGCTGATTGCGCTGCAAATATTAGGTTTTATATTTAAAGTGAAATCGAAAAAGGGAGGACTTGGAAGTAATGATGGATAGTCCCAAAGATAAAAGCTTTGCTTTAATCTGTGTAATATCGAATTACGGTCAAGGAAGCAAGTTAATGCATGAAGCCAAGCGATGCGGTGTTACCGGAGGAACAATATTATTTGGAAAAGGAACTGCTAACAATCGGATCTTAGAGTTTCTAGGACTTTCCGATATAAGAAAAGAGATTGTACTGATTGTTGCAGAGAATAATTTAGCTTACCAGACAATTGAACATTTGAACAATAAGTTTGAATTTGAAAAGCCGAATCATGGTATTGCCTTCGTTACTTCGATTTGTTTCGCAGCGGGAACAAGACTAATAAAAGGTGATAACTATAATTGTAAAAGAGGAGTAGACGATACAATGTATCATTTTATTACAGCGATTGTCGAAAAAGGTAGGGCGGAAGACGTAATAGACGCTGCAACCAAAGCAGGATCAAAAGGCGGCACCATAATTAATGGAAGAGGATCAGGAATTCACGAAACCAGCAAACTGTTTTCAATGGATATTGAACCGGAAAAGGAGATCGTAATGATCCTCTCAGAAGCCGAGTTGACAGAAGCAATTGTTAACTCGATTAGAGAAAGTTTGAAAATTGATGAAGCAGGCAATGGTATTATATATGTTCAGAATGTTAACAAAACATATGGATTATATAAGTAGTGACTTCTGTTAAGAAAAATGCCAGATTAATATTAAAATCAAAAAGTCAGCGCCTTCACAATTAAGGTGCTGACTTAAGTTTTTATGGGGTGTTTGTAGCAACAATCGGAAGTTACTGATTTAAGCATGACTTTCAAGAAAAGGTTGATACATCAAAATAGCGTGATTTTCGGTGATATATTCGTCACAAATCAAGTTATTATCCCAATCATAGATTTTCCTAAAAAGCGTGTTGTGGCGGCTATATCCGCCCCAGTATTCACTGTCAATCCTGTGATCTTTTTCATATACCTGATAGCGGCAGGCTGGGGGTCTGTCTGATTTCCAGTACCCGATTAAATCTGTTTCAGTCACTTCCAGTGTGAGTTGAAAAGGCTGAGAGGTATTGTTTCTTATCATTAGATCAAGATAATTATAAGAGCAGGTTGCCCCGCTTCCAAAAGGCTGGGTTCTGCCTGAATCCGGAAATACGTCAAAATCATGACGATGCCTTTCAATTACAGTAAGCGGTGTATGAATTGTCATCCAGTAAATTAGGTTGGATAGCTGGCACAACCCACCGCCGATACCCGGACCAAAAGAACCGTTAAAGATCACCATGCCCTCCAGATACCCTTTTCGTTTCGATGTCCTTCCTACGAGCTTCCAGAATGAAAAAGTTTCGCCAGGGTAAATGATAGCTTGATTTAAACGCTGAATCGCTAGTTTCAAATTTACAATTTTATTGTATTGAAGGCGCATATCCACATCCTTCAGTTTTCTCAAAAGTGGTGTTTGATGCCTGAAATGTTCATGTTGTAAACAGGTTTTCTTGTTTTGCTTTGCAAATTTTATATTTCCGAAAATCCAGAGAAAAAAACGTTTAGATATATAATAGTACTTTCCGAGGAACAGCCGTATTTTCGAACGATTGATCGGCTTTCTATGTGTTCCATTAAGCTTTTTCATTTTTATACCTCCGTTTTCAAGTACAATTATAATATGTAGATTAGGAAGCGGTCAATGAAAGTAACAGAAGTGAAATTGAAATAACAATAATGTAACCATCAATTAAAGACCGAGTGTTTTTGTAAAATCACACTTTTTTTAGTAATATATTTGTTACTTACGATATTTGAGTTGACACCCCTCACAATCGGTTGTAAAATAAGACTGCTTTCCGAAATGGTGTACACATGTATGTGTTATACACCTATATAAGCTCAGGTGCCCGGATGATACCGGGAGAATAGGGAAGCGGGTGAAAATCCCGCGCGGTCCCGCCGCTGTAAAAAGCGAATATGGCTTTCATAATGTCACTGGATAATTCCGGGAAGACGAAAGCCTGCTGCTTTAAGCCAGAAGACCTGCCTGCGCTGGAATGTCCCCCTCTACGGAAGATAGAGTCGGCGTAAGGACAAACAGATTTGCTATGTAATCGCTTTATTGATTACATAGCATTTGCGGTAACGTCACTATGCTGTCTGCTCTTTCGAGCGGGCAGCTTTTCTTTTTTATTCAAAGTAAGCCTTGATTATTAAAGACTGAGTACATGCGTTTATCGCTGTATTATAGAGTAAAATGGAGTTTTATAAACAAAAGGAGTTGTCAAAATGAATCACATTTTAAAAAGAACCATTTGCTTGGTACTGTCGGTTGTGCTGTTGCTCAGCATATCAACCATTACATTGTTTGCAGAAAACGAAACAACAATGAACATTACCCTGCGTATCGAAGGAATAGATGCCAATATGTTTTATGACACGGTCGAAGTACCGTATACGGATACGCTGACTCTTCAGGCAGCGCTTCAATATGTCGATGCACAGGAAGACAGCATTACAATCACCGGCTTGGATTCCGGCTATATTAGTGACATCAATGATGAAGCCGGAGGGGTGTTCGGAGGTTGGGACGGATGGCTTTATAAAGTCAATTTCGAAGAGCCTGTCGTAGGCATAGATGGCGTTTTGCTCCAAGACGGTGACAATGTTTTGCTTTATTACGGTGATCCTTATGGCGTCGGTATGCAATTTCCGGTAGCCGACACATCAAGAATTGTGGACGGTATCATTAAGTTTACAAGCTCCGATACAACCTTTGACCAGTCTTTTAATCCAGTCGTAACGGTAAATCCGGTTGTGGGAGCAACCGTCACCTGGTATTATGGGAATTCAAGTGCGACCTATACTACAGACTCAAACGGTGAAATAAAGATTGCCGCAGCACAGATTACAGAGGGTGCACATAGGATTCAGGTTGCCAAAACAGGCGAATCGGGAATCCCTTTGGTGTTACGGTTTGCTTCCGATTTTACGGTAACAGTCACCGAAAACAATTCCCAGACCACATCGTCGACTGTGATACCGACTACAACATCGACTGTCGCTACGCAAACAGAGTCCTCCTCACCGCAAACAGGAGACATAACGAATCCGCTGGTCTATCTTTTGTCAATTATATTGACGGGTATCATAATGATAGTTGGTAAAGGGCGTATACATAGCTATGAAAAATAAGCTTTTTACGGCATATAGTAAAAAGTTAATAAGCATTGTGCTGTCTCTGATTGTATTCTTAGGAATACCTGCACAAGGCAAGACATTAACCGTTGATGAGATGGAAAATCTCATCAACGGTATTGTCACATGGAAAATGGCACAGACAAATAGTGATACGGTGCAGGATCTGATTGACAACGGGCTGGTTTCACATGCGGGAACAGGTACGACCGAGTGGTTCATCATTGCCCTGCGCCAATATAAAACCGGCTACAGATATACCGCCTATACTGCTGCCCTGGATGAATATATAAAAGGCATCAAAAACCAAAAAGCAACCGATTTGCAAAGGATTGCCATTGCGTATTCCGCAACGGGAAGCAACACGGATTACATTCACAGCACCATAAGCAGCTCAATAGGAAAGCTAGGCGTTATGAGCTATATCTATGGCTTGCTTTTGCTTGATTCCGACGCTTATACGAGTACGGCTTTCAACCGGAACGATATTATCATCAACATATTATCACTCAGACAGTCTGACGGCGGATGGGCGCTGACCGGAGGCGCATCCGATAATGATATTACAGCAATGGCGATTCAGGCGCTGGCTCCATACTATGAGGACAGCGATGTAAAAAACGCGGTTGATAAAGCCCTAGCGCTGCTTTCAAAGCGACAGCTTGACAGCGGGGATTATTCAAGCTGGGGTACGAGAAATGCCGAAAGCACAGCGCAGGTAATTGCTGCGTTATCTGCGCTGGGTCGGGATTGCCGAACCGATAGCCAATTTATTAAAAAAGGGAAAACCCTGATTGACGGACTGATGAATTATCGGCTGCCCGACGGCAGCTTCAGTCATACGCTTGGCGGCGCTTCAAATAACACAGCCAGCGTACAGGCCATGGTTTCGCTTGTCTCAGCATGGCGCCAATCAAAGGGACTTGGCTCATTCTATCAATTTACAGTCCAGTCGGTTCCGCGTGTAATCCATACTACAACGGGCTCCGGAGGCAGGACAGAACCTGAAGTTACAACCGGAACACAGAGTACCGGAACAGGAAATCAGAGCACATCAGTCACACAGACAACAGTGACCGAATCGGCAAAAT
The DNA here is from genome assembly GCA_002410715.1 of Ruminococcaceae bacterium UBA5396. Taxonomy (GTDB): domain Bacteria; phylum Bacillota; class Clostridia; order Oscillospirales; family Acutalibacteraceae; genus Avimonas. The sequence continues at coordinate 52,352 of DHOG01000118.1, forward strand.
CAACAAGCGTATCGTATGTTTCTAATGCGACAACCAAAACCGAAAGCTTACAAAATACTTCACATACAGCAAAATCATCTGCACCGTCACAGACTGCGAAGCCTTTATACCGTTATAAAGGCTGGGCATACGGTGGTATCTGTTTGCTGGCTTTGCTTCTAATCACACTTCTTTTTATAAAAAAGAAGAATCATATAAAAAACATTTTACTTATAGCCGCTCTCACCGCAGTCGCGCTACTTTCAGTATTTTTTTCAAAAATTCAGTCGGTAGACGAATATTACCTTGTCCACATTGATGATATTCAGCCTGATAGCAAAACGGTATCAATTAGTATTCGCTGCGATACCGTTTTGGGCAAGCAGACAGCAGATTATATTCCGGCAGATGGGAGCATCCTCAAGAAGACGGAATATGTATTGCGTGACAGCGATACGGTTTTTGACCTTCTTATCCGGGCAGCAAAACATAATAAAATTCCGGTGGAATATGATGGCGGGAACTTAACTGCAACGGCTTATATCAAAGGAATCCAGAATTTATACGAATATGATTTTGGCCCCACTTCGGGATGGCTTTACAAGGTGAACGGAGAATTAGAAGGCGTCGGTTGTTCCGACTATGTTCTATCAGATGGTGATGTAATTGAATGGGTATATTCCCTCAATCTCGGAAAGGATGTGGGCGGCAAGTGAGAAGCTTTTCTACTTTTCATCCGGTGTCTTTTCTGATCTACTTCATTTGCGTAATCGTGATTGTTATGTTTGCAGGCAACCCGGTTTTTTATATCCTGTCTTTAATCGGCGCTGTCGGTTTCTACGCGTTTCAAGCAAAGAGACGATTTTGGCACGATTTATTATTTTATATCCTGGCTTTTATTATAATTGCATTGGCAAACCCACTTCTTTCTCATAAAGGCATGACGATATTGTTCTTTTTAAATGACAACCCAATAACCTTTGAAGCGATAGCCTATGGTGTTGCGCTTGCAGCTATGATGATTGCAACCCTTTGCTGGTTCCAATCATTCAGCGTGATTATGACAAGTGACAAGCTGTTTCACCTGTTTGGCAGAGCAGTACCAGGGCTTTCGATTATATTATCATCGGCACTCCGATACATTCCTTTGTTCCGCAGTCAATCCAAAAAGATTATGAATTTGCAAACGGCGATGGGGCTTTATTCAAAAGGCAGCTATATTGATGGTGCTAGCGGCACAATGCGTGTATTCTCAGCCATGGTTACATGGTCGCTTGAAAATGCCATAGATACTGCCGATTCCATGAAAGCCAGGGGCTATGGACAGCCGGGTCGGACATTGTTTTCCATCTTTCGTTTTCGGCTTCGCGACTTGCAACTAATTATAGTTAGTGTCATATTGTTTGCAATTACAATTCTAGGAATCGCCTTCGGCTATTCAGAGTTTTCATTTTACCCCAAGCTCAGTACAATATCAGTGGCACCGGAGGCGATTATATGCTATGCGGCATACGGATTGTTTGCACTCTTGCCCCTACTATACGAGATTAAGGAGAATATCCGATGGATCTATTGCAAGTCGAAAATTTGAGCTTCCAATACCCCAACTGTGCCGATAAATCACTAAACGGCGTTTCATTTACCGTTAAAAGCGGTGATTTTATTGTTGTCTGCGGGGAAACGGGATGCGGCAAAACCACCCTTCTGCGATTGCTCAAGCCAGAGCTATCACCTGCGGGAGAACGAAGCGGCGTTATTTATTTTCAAGGTATCAATCAGGTGGAACTTGACGAGCGCATATCCGCATTTGATATCGGTTTTGTTATGCAAAAGCCTGAAAATCAAATAGTTACCGACAAGGTCTGGCATGAGCTTGCCTTCGGACTTGAGAATATGGGACTGCCAACATCAGTCATTCGCCGCAGAGTCAGTGAAATGTCCAGCTATTTTGGGATTGAGGACTGGTTTTTGCGGGATGTGAACCAGCTTTCCGGCGGTCAAAAGCAGCTTTTAAATCTTGCGGCTGTAATGGTGATGCAGCCGAAACTGCTGATTCTTGATGAGCCAACCTCACAGCTGGATCCGATTGCTGCCTCCGACTTTATTGCCACCCTGCAAAAGCTTAACCGAGAGCTGTCGCTGACAATCATTCTGGTTGAGCATCGTCTCGAGGAGGTTTTGCCTATTGCTGATAAGGTATTGGTGATGAAAAGCGGGATGGTAACACATTACGACACACCTAAAATGGTTGCCGGCTCACTTGAAAAAAACGATCCGATGTCTTATGCAATGCCCTGTGCGGTCAGACTGTATCATCAGCTTGATCGAACCGAGACTTGTCCGTTAACGGTCAAGGAAGGCAGGCGTTTTATTGAAGAAAACTTCAATTCTACAATTAAAAATCTTGCACCAACGCATTATACACACAGAAAAACGGCTGCGCTTGAGCTGAAGGATGTATGGTTCCGCTATCAAAAAGACCTTCCGGATGTGCTCCGCGGGACGTCGCTTACCGTTTACGAAAACGAGACAGTCTGTATTCTAGGCGGAAATGCCTCAGGAAAAACAACGGTTCTCGGTGTTGCCTCCGGTCTGCTTCGCCCATACGACGGCAGGGTAAACATATTCGGGAAAAAGATAACAAGCTATAAAAACGGCGAGCTTTATAAAAACAACCTTGCACTTTTGCCCCAGGATGTACAAACCGTTTTCCTCAAAAATACGGTTCGTGAAGATCTTGAAGAAATCAGCGGGGATTTTTCATCTATTCCTTATGATATATCCGCTTATCTTGATCGGCATCCATATGATCTCAGCGGCGGCGAACAGCAGCTTTGTGCACTGGCAAAGATTTTGATGCTGAAGCCACGTCTTTTAATGCTGGACGAGCCGACCAAGGGGATCGACGCATACGCGAAACAAAAGATCATGCGCATCTTGCATGATTTGAAAGAGACGGGAATGACGGTGGTAATGGTTACGCATGATGTAGAGTTCGCGGCATCCTGTGCGGACCGGTGTGCAATGTTTTTCTGCGGTGAAATCACCTCGTGTGATGTTCCCTCACTTTTCTTTTCAGAAAACAACTTTTATACAACCGCCGCCAATCGTATGACACGCTATATTTATAATAATATCGTAACGGCAGAGGATGCTGCTTTAATATGCAAGCTGAATGGGGATCGGCCATGTCAAAAAAAATCACTAAATATATACTGATGCTTATTTGTATCCCGATGGTTATCCTGCTTGGTGCTGTGATATTTGACGACAAGCAGCCTGCCTTTATTTCGCTGATGGTTGTAATTCTTTCACTCATCCCGGTTTTCCTCACGTTTGAGAAGAAAAACTTGGGTACGCGGAAATTGATTATCATTTCTGTTATGACGGCGCTTTCTGTTATCGGGCGTTTTATTTTTGCGGTGGTGCCCGGGTTCAAACCGGTAACGGCGATTGTTGTTATAACGGCGATGTTCTTTGGCGGGGAGACGGGCTTTCTGACGGGTGTTCTTTCTGCATTCATTTCAAATTTTTATTTCGGTCAAGGACCATGGACGCCGTTTCAGATGTTTGCATGGGGTATGCTGGGACTTCTGGCAGGATTGTTTTCCCGTCCGTTAAAAAACAGTAAAATATGTTTGGTTTTGTATGGAGTTTTTGCAGGTATGGTATATTCATTTATAATGGATATATGGACAGTTCTGTGGTATAGCAGTGAGTTTAATCTGAATATGTATCTTGCCGCGCTGGCAGCCACCGCACCTTATACTGTAACGTACTGCGTTTCGAATGTTGCCTTTTTGTTATTTTTGGTGAAACCCATCGGAGATAAGCTAACGCGCATCAGGATAAAATACGGATTATCATAATGGATTTAAAAAA
>DHOG01000136.1:0-6197 GCA_002410715.1 Ruminococcaceae bacterium UBA5396
AATTTGCCTCCCTCTTTGAGGGAGCTGTCAGGCGGAGCCTGACGGAGGGAGCTTTTTACCGTTAGGGCAAGTGGTGTAGTTGAAATAACTTTTAGTGCGTCTTGAGATGCTTGCCGGCAATACGCCCTTCTAGGGCTAGGGCTTACCACGGTGAGGCGCGTGGTTTTGATTACAATTCCCTCCATAATGGACAAAGTGTTTGTAAAGTGGTAAATTAAGTTGAAAGAAACCTCTTCCGATTATATTATAAATGCAGGGTAAGTCAGGGGCACTAAAAGTGTCCATGCTCATACGTGTTACTTCACAATATTTGCTCTGATTCCATCGTATGCTACCACCGTATTGCCGAAAATTTGGCGGGCAGAATCCAGTTGTTCATCCGGGTTGGTCAGTGCAGGGCTGAAGTGGGTAAGCCACAGCAGACCGACATCGGCCTGTTTGGCGATCTTGGCACTGTCCGAAAATAGCATATGCATTTTATCGGTCATCTTTCGGCGCATTTCTTCCTTGCCATACATGCCCTCGCTTATTAGCAGATCGGCACCCGAGGCAAACTCCACAAGAGCCTCAATCGGAAGGGTATCGGTGGAGTAGCATATCTTTATAGGCGCTCTCTGCCCGTCCAGCACCGTCTCCGGTTTAATCAGCTGTCCGTTATACATTACCGAATTGCCATCATGTAAGGTTTTGTACAACGTTTTGGGAATGCCGAGCACCGCTGCCTTTTGAGGATTGAATATCGGCTTGCGGCTGTATAAGACGCTGTAACCGAAACAGGGAATACGGTGATTTAGCGGCAGCCAGGATATCTTAATATTATTTATATGCCACTCCCCGCCGTGGCTGCTGTCCTTTTCCAAAATCTCCAGCGGAAACGGGAGGGCAGGGGCGATGCAGGTTAGTGAGGTTACGATGCTGTTTAGTCCCTCCGGCCCGATTATGGTCAAAGGGCTTGTCTTGCCGCTGTTGCCCAGCGTCAGCAAAAGCCCGGGCAATCCCGCAATATGATCGGCGTGAAAATGTGTAATCAGCAGGGTATCAAGCCGGCTTAGCCTGCAGTCTGCTTCTTTTAGTGCAATCTGGGTGCCTTCCCCGCAGTCAATCAGAACTGCACACCCCTGCTGCTCAATCCAGCAGCAGGTAAGCCATCGATCGGGAAGCGGTACCATTCCGCCTGTTCCCGGCAGACAAACCTCCGTCATGCCAACCGCCTCCTTATAATACGTCAGTCAAAACCTTGGAGAGCAAGAGTAATCCCTTGCCCTACATTTTGATTCAGTAAAACTGTAGGGATAGGGCTCTGCTCTATCCTATACGCTTGCTTTATTTTTGAAAGGATTTTCTGTAATGAACAAGATTTTAAAAGCCGCTGTATGTGTATTAAACTCAAAATATATTCATTCGTCTCTTGCACCGTGGTGCCTTGTTGCGGGGATTGATACATGGTGCGGCAGCCAGATTGAAACCGTGGTGGTGGAAGGCACCATCAATGAAAACACCGAAAATATTGTGCCGCGGATTCTGTCCGCAAAACCCGATGCAATCGGATTTTGCTGTTATATCTGGAATATCGATGCCGTCAAACGGCTGATAAGGTCGGTAAAACAAAGGCTGCCTCGTTGTATCATTGTTCTGGGCGGCCCGGAAGTCAGCTTTAATGCAGAGGAAGTTTTGCAATCCCAGCCCGATGTGGATTTTATCATTGCAGGCGAGGGTGAAAAGCCGTTTGCACAGCTTTTAAATGCGATTTGCGAGGGTGGTTCAACCGGTGACATACCGGGATTGTGCTTCAAGCAGGGGGATAAAATCATCACATCGCCGCCGCATTTGACGAGGGAAGAGCCGCCGAGCCCATATACACAGAAATATCTCGATGCCCTCGACGGGCGAATCGCCTATCTGGAAACAAGCAGGGGCTGCCCCTATTCCTGTGCATTCTGCCTTTCGGGAAGATGCGGGAATGTGCGATACTATGATGTCGAGCGGGCAAAAAGCGAGCTGCTGTTGCTTGCAAACAGCGGGGCGAAAACCGTCAAGCTTGTGGACAGAACCTTCAACGCCAACCCCAAACGGGCGGCAGTACTGTTCGGCTTTATCATTAATCATTATGGCAGAGATATTCCGAAAGGAGTCTGTTTTCACTTTGAAATTGCCGGTGATATCCTTGATGATGCCATGATTGATTTGCTGCGGACAGCCCCTGTGGGGGCAATCCAATTTGAAATTGGGCTCCAGAGCTTTCACACAAAAACACTGGATGCAATCAACCGAAAAACCAATATCCAGCGGCTTGTCCGGAACATAAAGCGTCTTGTAGAATGCGGAAATATGCATATCCATATTGACCTGATTGCCGGACTGCCCTATGAAGACTTTGACAGCTTTGCAAACAGCTTCAACATAGCATACAGTCTGCATCCCCATATGCTACAGCTGGGCTTTTTGAAGCTGCTGCACGGTTCGCCCATGCGCGAAAATCCTGAGTGCTTTCCTTGCAGGTTTTCACAAAGTCCCCCTTATGAAGTGATTGACACCCCGTGGATTACAAAGGAAGAGCTTGCCCGTCTTCATAACGTCGAGGATGCTCTGGATCGCCTTTACAACAGCGGACGGTTCAGGCGGACGCTTGGATATGTACTTCGGCAGACCAATTTGACTCCGTTTGAACTGTTTTATAATTTTGGGGAACACTGCACATCAAAGAATATCAATAGGATTTCACTGGACTCATATACGGGGCTGGTATACGACTGGTTCGGGGAGTTAAACTGTGTAGATAAAGCCATCCTGCGGGACACCATGTCGTGTGACCGGATTGCCACAAATTCAAGTGGAAGGCTGCCTGCTGTGCTGGATGTAAAGGATGACAGACTCAAAGCGGCGCTGAAGGAATTGAAAAAAACCCCGCAAACCTGCCCAAAAAGGGGAGTCAAGCGGGGGGCGGCCATTCTCTATACAGCAAATTGTCTGGTATACGCCGATTATGAAAATAAAAATCCTGTTATGGGCGAATATAGATTGCATAAATTACAACCCCATATCCTTTTAGATGAAACAGCAAGCATCAATGATGTTCACTGCTAAGGCGGCTCTTTGCAAATTCCCCGATCTTCTTATCCATTTTGGAAATATGTATTGTCAGCCAATCAATCATCATCTGGTTTGCGCCAAGAATGACCAATATATTGCCGCCGGATTCAGTAAAATCCTTCCGTAGTTTTTCAAGCTTTGCGATAAAAGTGGTATGCGCCCTTTTTTGCTCATCATACCCCGGATAGCGAATACTTAACATGTATTTTTCCTCATCCGCAAAGTGCTTTTTTGTGTAGTCATCAAGAAAACGAAGCAATTCGCCTATATATTCTTTTGCTTGCTTGTTTTTCCCGGCTTCAAAAAGCTTTTCGGCTTTTTCAAACAGCGCTTTATGCTGATTGTCAATTATCGATACACCCACCGATAAACTGGATGTCCATGGCATGGTATGATTCCTCCCAACAATTCAAGTTATATCCTATATTAGTCCATGTTCGTTGGACATTCAAGTAAAACCGAATATTTTCTACTATTAGTAAGCCAATTTGACTATAACGATCTGGCTTTATCAACCAGAAACAGGAATAACACTTCAGAAGCGGTCTTCCTGCTCAATAAATTCTATCATTCTAAATTATGGTTAGTGTGCGATAGTGATAACCCAAATCTAAAGCCAGTATTATTAATTTATATTTGATTTGGAAAATCAGTCGTCGCAGCCGCAGTCGTCATCATGCTTATCGCCTTTACGACAATCGCAGTCTACATAGGTGTCGCCTACTTACACGGTTGCTCCGAAATCGACGGGTATATCTACACGAATTTTCTGACTGATGGTAAATTCGCAGGTGCCGTCTTTTTTACCGCGGCAGAAATCGCAGCAGGGATTGATTTCCGGTTCTCCGCAGCATTTCACCTTAGCGGGGCCGGCAGATGAAAAGGGTACTACCTTTACAGGTAAGCAAACCGTCGCAGATTGGCTTCCTATCGCAGGACAGGTCTGGGATTCGTGCCGTACATTTTTAATATCAAAATCTTCTAGCATTATCTCACCTCTTTCTTCTGGTTAATATCATATTATGCAGTGACCGACGGTTTGTAGACAAGCATAACATAGATAAATATAAGCCGGTTTCAATGATTCGTATCAAATACAATAAGGGGGAATATGCAATGTGTGACGGTGACTATGGTATCTATGGCAAAGGCTTTGAGGGGTACTCACACTATATGCAGGCATTTGAGGAGTCGCAAAAAGGATCTTCAGGCGGCGGACCCCGAAAAAGCAATAATGGAAATAGCGACAATAGCGGATGTATTGTCGCCGCTGTATTGATGGTGCTGATCTATATAATAATAAAAACAATTATAGAAAATTCTTAATTGCTATTACTGTGAAGGAATAGGGTTTTCTAACTTTTCATTTGTAAAGGGATAGCGAAAAAGATGCCGATGAAACTGTTTTAAATCATAATCAAATGCCTCACAAGAAAGATGTATATTCGCCTCGAATATACTTATCCATTGCCTGATTTCCAAATTCCTTTTGCAGCATTTCGAGTCTAATATGTCATATCCCCAAGCTTCAAACAATGATTTTTTACCTTGGTTTCTTTTCTTGTCTGGATGAAAAACATAAGTATTGAATTTCCGGATTGTTTGAGTGCAGTTGGACGAATTGTAGTTTACTCATAAAATTACCTCTTTTCGATGAATATAAAAAGTCGCCTCTGATAAAATCAGAAGCGACTTGTACATCCATCGAAAAGCACTTACGTAATGGACAAAACGACGTTTGATTTTATCAGTATATAGGTTGTCATTTTGTCCACCTCGCTTTCGTTTTGTAATGTAATTATTGTATCAGTTGTTCCACAAAATGTCAATCATTTCTTATTTTATTGTAGCAGAATATTCGTTGAAAATCAATGCTTTGCGAAGCAAAGCCACCAATTCTTTTATTTCTTCTCTTTTATCTTTTCTATGGAAGCGACAATTTCAGAGAGGAGAGAAGAACGAAAAAAGTGAAGAGTGAATAGCACAAAAAGAAACGACAACTTTCTGTCGAAAATTGTCGTTTCTTTTTGGTCCGAGTGACAGGAGTTGAACCTGCGGCCTCTTGAACCCCATTCAAGCGCGCTACCAATCTGCGCTACACCCGGATATATAAATGCTGCACTTATTGTACTGCGAAGGGAATTATAGCATAACCTTCGGATAAAATCAAGGCAAATTAAGCGTATTTTTTTGGACATTAAAAAGCAAACATATTCTTATAGATTATATAAAAGGCAACTGCCTGAAATACAACCATTACAGGTATACCGATCATAAAGCTGGGCTTTCGGGTTTTATGCCTTATAATTATCATGGTCACAAACATGGCGGCCGAACCTCCGAGTGCCGAAAGCATAAATAGTGTCGCTTCAGACACCCGCCTTGCACGGGCAGCCGCGAGAAGCTTATCTGCAATTGTGGTGATTACAGATATAACGCTGACTGCCGCGATGTAAAGCAATACAATTTGAAAAGGAGAAAGCTCCGAAATGATTTGCATGCTTACTACAACCCTTCCGCAAGCATGAAGAAATTGCTTCATGCAGCTTGAGCATTAATACGAGTCAAAGAGCCTTAGGCGGCTTCCCGATTGCGATTTTAATTAGGATGTAATTTATTATAACATGTCCGCATAGAAATAGGAAAGGGATATGCATTATTTGCAGTATTTAAATGGTGTTCAGCCGGGAATGGCTTGCATGTGGAAAATTGAGTAATTTCCTCTGAATCTGTTGACCAATGCAGTTTTACGTTTTATTATATATAAGTGTCTGCTATTATAAAAACAAAAAACAAATGTCCGATATATAAGATGATGCATGTGCGTGATTTATAAGGAGTCCCTATGAAACGAGTATCAATGATTGTTGCCTACCTACTGATTCTTACTTTTGCGGTGACGGCTTGTTATCCGTCGCTTTGGTTTGTTTCAAATTCAGGCTCTGATAAATCAGACACTTCCCAAACCACCCAAAGCTCCGAAACAGCAGCTTCTGACAGCAGCTCTGTGTTTCCGGAAAGCACGGTAACAGAAGAAAGCAGTGAAACCGGTTCCGGCACAGACACCCAGCTTAGCACGACACAGACTACATCGGGCACCTCATCTG
>DHOG01000136.1:6417-8767 GCA_002410715.1 Ruminococcaceae bacterium UBA5396
TCTGCTACCACAACGACCACAAAGCCGGACACCGGCAAAGAGATGCGGGCTGTTTGGGTTTCGTACATCGAACTGAACAGCATGTTAAATGGTAAAACAGTGGCACAGGCAAAGGCGGCAATTGACGGGGTGATGGTGAACTGTAAGGCTTACGGACTGAATGCTGTGATTTTCCATGTCCGCGCAAACAGCGATGCATACTATAAGTCCAAGGTCTTTAGCCCGGCAGCCAGTGTCAAAAATCTGCTGAACGCCGGCTTTGATCCGCTTGCCTATGCCGTTGAGGCAGCCCACAGCCGTGGGCTGGAGCTGCATGCATGGGTGAATCCGTATCGAATTGGAACAAACAAAAGCTTTGCCAAATGTAATGACTACTTTGAATCGGATGGCAGATATTACTATAATCCGGCATCAGACGATGCACAAAAGCTAATTATATCCGGCGTCGATGAAATTGTCAGGAATTATAAGACTGACGGCGTTCAGTTTGACGATTATTTTTATCCTTCAAATTTAAAGAATCTGCCGAATGATGATTATAATAAATATAAATCAGATGGCGGGAAGATGAGCGTCGGCGACTGGCGGCGCACCAATGTCAGCAAGCTGATTGCCACCGTTTACAAAAAGGTTCACAGCATTCGTTCCGGCTGTGTTTTTGGCGTCAGTCCGCGTGGGGTGCAGGATCAGAATTATGATGTTGTTTATGCTGATGTAGCCTTGTGGATGAAGGAGAAAGGGTATATTGATTATATCTGCCCGCAGGTCTATTTCGGGTTTCTTCATAAAACACAGGCGTTTGATAAAAATGTTGACAGCTGGATTGCAATGCCCCGCCATAGTTCAGTGAGACTGTATATCGGGCTTGCACTGCATAAAATCGGTATATTAAGCGATCAATACGCAGGTACAAACGCCGGCAAAGCTGAATGGGCACAGCACAACGATATTATGAAGCGATCCTTGCTGTCTGTTCGCTCAAAACCGGAGTGCGGCGGGGTTATGTTCTTTAGCTATCGGTATTTCACGCCCGCCTCTCTTACCCAGTCAAGCTGGTCAAGGGATGTGGCAATCCGTGAAGTGGAAAATCTGCTCACAGTTATGAAGCCATAAGATAGAGGATGTACAAACCGAAAGGAATCATCATTCAAATGAAAAGAAAAAAACTCAAACATCCTAAGCTTGTTGTCGGGATCATTTCGACAGTATCCGTCATTTTTCTGTCGGCAGCAGTGCTGCTAACAATCAACGATGGCATATTGACCACCATGGCTTCGCTGATATCTGGAGTGTCGGATGATGTATCACAAAGCCCGGTTACATCCAATCCTGAATCCGATGTATCTGACATCCCGGATGTATCCGATCTGCCGGATGAATCCGAAGTTACCGAGCCTGAACAGCCGGTGGAACAGGATATCGTTTTTGCGCGCCCCGATCAGATGAAAGGAGTTTGGCTGAAAGCCGGCACCGATTATTTTATCAACGGCTCTGAGAGCGGGGAAGAGGTAAAGGCACAGATTGATGCTGCAATTGCCAAAATTGCCGAGTGGAGCTTTAATTCAATCATTATTCCGGTGCATTTAAACGGCAGACCGCTTTACATATCCGACAGCATGGAAAATCGGGTTTCAATCAAAAATACCGACGGAACAGAGTTTGATGCACCTGCCTATCTACTAAAATGCGCAAGAGAGCGCGGCATGTTCACCTACGGCGTGATTGATTTAAGGGTAAATGCTAAGGATGGCAACGATCCCAGCACAGCCGACGGAGCAGCCATGCTACGAAAAATGGCTGCCGAAGCCGCTGCGCGCTATTCGTTTGACGGCTGGATGCTGGAAAACCCGGGCTATGCCGCAGGGAACGGGGGCAGCTTCTCCGAGTACATGAAAACCATGCCCGGAATCGGTTTCGACCGCTTTCTGCGGGAAAGCATAACGGTTGCTGCTACAGATATTATCCAGACAATCAAGAATGTAAACATAAACCTTTATGTAGGTTTGCTTGCGGAGGGTGTCTGGGCACACGCCACCTCGGAACCGAAAGGTTCAAAAACAAGTGCGGTATATGAATCTTTGACCGACGGATATGCCGATACACGGGAGTGGGTTGTGCAGGGGTTATTTGATTTTGTCATGGTCAAAAACCTTTATTCCACCACTAACACAGCCGCTCCTTTTGGGCAAGTGCTTGAATGGTGGTCAGGACTCTGCAAGGAAAACAACACGCCGTTGTATATCTCGCATGATTCCTCAAAGGTTTGCGGAACAGAAGCCGGTTGGGGATCTCCCGACCAGCTTTCCCAGCAGATAATTGCCTGCAAGAACATCCCTGAGTGGCAGGGGAG
>DHOG01000136.1:8920-15010 GCA_002410715.1 Ruminococcaceae bacterium UBA5396
CTGAGTGGCAGGGGAGTGTATTCACTTCTTTCACTGCCTTAAAACAAGATTCTCTTGGCAGTACGGGTGCTTTAATCAAAGCATTCGGTGGTGAGCTGAATGAACAGTATATCAGTCGCAGGCTTGTTTTTAACACCCCCGCCAAAACAACATTCACAACCTATGAATCAAAAATAAACATTCGAGGCAGCGCCGACCCGAATTTCCCTCTTACAATGAACGGCAAAAAGGTTTCACTGTCGGAACACGGCTTTTTCTCGCTAGATTTTAATCTGTCGCTGGGACTTAACACCTATACATTTTCACACAAAGGGTTAACCGTTACATATAGAATTACGCATAAAGTCGTAGTCTTAAAAAGTATCCAGCCGGCATCAAACATGTCTTTAGATGGGGGCACCACAATCGGTATCAGTGCAGAAGCATATAAGGGCTCAAATGTCTATGCAAAGCTTGGCAATGTGACAATTAAGATGAAGCCGGTGTCTAGGCAGACAGATGAAAGCGAAGGTAAAAAAGAATCTGATTATGTGAACTACGACGGGGAATATACCATGCCTGCGGGAATTATTAATAAGAAACAGACGTTAGGTCAAATTATGGTCTACGGCAGTTATAAAGGAATGAACGAAAGCAAAACAGGCGGATCGATTACGGTAAAGCCACTTCCTATACCGGATCCGGACGATGACAAGCCGATTATTACGGGAGACGACAGCCCGATTGACCCGGGGATTGGAGATAAAGTTCTTAAAAGCGGGGAAATCATTGCGGTAACAAAAAATTATGCTGAAACCTTTAATGGAAATACAACCGATGACTGGTCGCGTCCCAATAATGCCTATCTTCCCAAAGGCACTACCGATGTAGTTGTAAAAAAGGTTGTTGGCTCAAATTCCTATTATCTATTGGGCTGCGGAAGACGGGTATATCAGAGTGACGTTACCACTTTTATCAAAAGCGGAAAAATCACAGCCAATAAAATGTCGGATGCTTCGGTGAGCGTAAACACAAAAGCAACAAATATTACGTTGGATTCCACATGGCATGTACCGTATAATTTAAAGCTGTTGCCCCAGAAATATGTAAACGAAGACGAACAAAACTATAATATTAGTTCATTCACCGCAACATATGTTGATATTATCTTTTCCTACACCACCGACATCAAGGGTACTCCCAATGTATCATCAAGTCCTTTATTTACCTCTGCCGAGTGGATAAAGGGAAGCGATAACACCTATACGCTCCGGCTGCATCTGAGAAATAAGGGTGCTTTCTATGGCTATTCGGTAGGCTGGGATAAGAGTAGGATCACATTTTCCTTTAAGAATCCGACGGCGATTGCTTCCGGCAACAAGCCTCTGACAGGAAAGCGTATTGTAATTGATCCAGGCCATGGAGTTGACGATAACGGAGATAAAAGTGGTACCGGTGGGGGAAACACAAGTGAACGAGCCGAAGTTTTAAAATACGGATTACAACTTTGTGATAAACTTATTTCATTGGGTGCAACCGTTATCATGACGAGAACGACTGAGAGAGCACCTAAAGGAACACTTAATCTGTCTGTACGCACTGATTTCGCCAGAAACAACTACACTGATTTATTTATAAGCATTCATATGGATAGCTATTCAAATTCCAGCGCCAGAGGATACACCATTTTCTATTTAAATGAATTTGCTTATCCTTTTGCCAAGGCACTAAACGAAAGGGTAAACCCGGTTTACAAGAGTTTGGCGGGCATAAATGGAAGAGGGTTTAAGTGGGGATACTATGAAGTTACTAATCTGCATGACTGTCCATCTATTCTTATAGAGTGTGGGTTTATGTCAAATAAAGATGATTTAGAATTGATAATCTCGAGCAACTATCGAAACAAGCTTACGCAGGCTATGGCGGATGGTATTGTCAATTATTTTAATTCGATATCCACCATCGCGGGCAAAACTGCGGTGACCGAAAGCCCAACATCGACTACAACTACCACAGCCACGGTTTCGACCACCACCATTGTTCCTGCAGGATTCCTTGCTTTGTCAAGATACAGAAAAAAGAGAAGAAGCCGGTAATGATACATTGATGCTATATCCATACGAAAAAACGTTCTACAAGGGGCGTTTTTTTGTATGGATGACGATTGATAAATCATACCAAAGTTGTATACTTGATATATACCTGCACCATCAGGTATTACATGCAATGAAATACTGAACGTTGTACATTTAAGGAGAATGAAACATGAAGGCTAGAAGAATATCTGCATTGCTGGCTGCCGCCTTTCTATCATTGGCAATACTGGCGGGGTGCTCGCCAGATAAAAGCGAATCATCTGCAACTTCCGATTCAACATCAAAACCCGCCGAAAAGACAAAAATCAATGTCGCGGTGATTAAAGGTCCGTCGGGTATCGGCATGGTGAATTTAATGGAAGCCAACGCCAATGGTACCACGTCAAATAAATATGATTTTACGGTTGTTTCCTCACCCGATGAGATTGTATCTAAAATCAGCAGTGGCGCAGTCGACCTTGCCACACCTCCCACCAATATGGCTTCTGCTTTATATAAGAAAACCGGTGGCAATGTACAGATGCTTGCGGCAAGCACAAAAGGCGTACTTTATATCCTGGAAAATGGGAATACTGTCAAAAAGGTTTCCGACCTTAAAGGCAAGACAATCTACGCAACCGGTCAGGGCGCCAATCCCGAGTTTGTGCTGAATTATATACTGACTAAAAACGGTCTTGATCCAAAAAAAGATGTGAACATCGAGTTTAGAACAGAAAATGACGAGCTGTCAGCGTTGCTGGCAAATGGTACTGCCAAAATTGCCCTTGTACCCGAACCGATTGTAACGGCAGTCAAAGCCAAAAAACCCGAGCTTCAAGTAGCACTTAATATGACCAACGAATGGGATGCCGTATCAGGCGGTGAAAGTCAGCTTTTGATGGGCTGTGTGATCGGACGCAAGGAGTTTGTCAGTCAGAATCCGGATGCAATAGAAGCATTTCTTGCCGAATATAAAACCTCGATTGAAAAGGCAACCTCAAACATTGATGCTTCAGCATCACTTTGCGAAACGTATGAAATCATACCAAAGGCAGCGGTAGCCAAGGCTGCCATTCCGCGCAGCGGCTTGACCTATATCGACGGAAATGATATGATGAAGCAAATTAAGGGCTATTTTGAAGTGCTGTTTGCTGCTGAGCCAAAGTCGGTCGGGGGAGCGTTGCCGGATGACGCATTTTACTACAACGCCAAATAATAAAATTCGCGGGTTGCTTGCCGGATTTGGGGCAGCTGTATTCTGGCTGGCGGTATGGCAACTGATTAGTATGCTTGTGGCGCAGGAGCTTCTTGTTCCTGCGCCTTTGATGGTTTTAAAAGCGCTGGGCAGACTTGTGGTAACCACAACATTCTGGCGATCAACCTATCTGTCTTTACTGCGTATTGTTGTGGGGTTTGTCACCGGTATCTTTTGCGGAAGTGGGGCGGCTATCCTTACAACACGATTCAAAGCTGCCGATTTCTTGATATCCCCCGTACTGCGTATTATCCGTGCGACGCCGGTGGCATCCTTCATTATTTTGGCGCTGGTTTGGATTAGAACCGGATGGCTGCCTGCGTTTATATCTTTTCTTATGGTGGTACCTGTTGTATGGAGCAATGTCGAAAACGGAATCAGGCAGATTGACGATAAGCTGCTGGAAATGGCACAGGTACTCCGGCTGGGACGGCTGAAAACACTGCTGCATATCCGAATCCCATCGGTAATGCCGTATTTTACAGCCGCATGCACCACCGGCATGGGTTTGGCGTGGAAGTCAGGGATTGCGGCAGAGGTGATTTGCCGCCCCGATTTTTCAATCGGAAAGCAGCTTCAAAACGCCAAAATATATTTGGAAACGCCGGATGTATTTGCATGGACGATTACGATTGTTTTGCTCAGCATGCTGCTTGAAAAGCTGCTGGTTTTGGCGACTGGGCGTTTCGGACATTGGTTTCACACAGGAGCAGCCGGTAAAGAATCAAAATAAACCAGACAGGACTTGCATTTCATTTTTAATTATAAGGCGAATGCAAGGCAAGGGTCTATGCCCGGTTAAGGGGTACTGAAAATGGCAATCGAGTTTGAAAACATTCATTTTTCATATGATGGTACCAAAAAGGTGTTGGACGGGCTTTCTCTGTCTCTTCCGGAATACGGTGCTGTTTGCTTGTCCGGACCTTCTGGGTGCGGAAAAACTACACTGCTGCGATTGCTTGCCGGTCTTGAAAAGCCTCAGAGCGGCAGAATAACAGGGCTGGACAATTTGCGTGTTTCCTATGTGTTTCAGGAAAATCGGCTGCTTCCTTGGATGTCAGCACTCGATAACGTCGCAATTATAGGCGGAGAGAACCGATTCAAAAATGCACAGCTCTGGCTTGAGCGGGTAGGTCTTGGTATGGATATGCATAAGTATCCGGACGAATTGAGCGGGGGGATGAGACAGCGTATCTCCATCGCCCGTGCGCTTGCCGCACCTTTTGATATTTTAATCCTTGACGAGCCGTTTATAGGCCTTGATGCTCCGCTTTGGAAGTCGATTGCGGGCATGATTCGGGAATCCTGCGGAAATAAGCTGGTAATATTGGTTACGCATCTAATCGAACAGGCGGATAGATTGGGGGCAGAAATGGTAGAATTCACAGGCCCTCCCTTACGCATTGTGAAGTCAGAATAAAGGCATTGACATTTTGGAACTTTTCATCTAAAATATATCACAGCATTGACGTGCAATTTGGGCTCGTAGCTCAGCTGGGAGAGCGCTGCGTTCGCAACGCAGAGGTCGAGAGTTCGATCCTCTTCGGGTCCACCAAAAAGACTGTCGATTTTTGTCGTCAGTCTTTTTTATGTTATAATGGAAAAAGATAGCTATTTGTGATAAGATATAAGTACAGATTATTTATATTATGTGAGGTGATACTTTAATGAATAGTGTGCCAGAAATCTTGGGGAAAGATTTAATATTGCGCAGAATACAGTTAAGTGATATTGAAGATAGATTTAAAATTGGCAGACATCACGAGTTCGTACACATGTGCGGCGGCGAAAGCCTATTAAAGCCAGAATTCCCTGATAAATCTGTATGGGTAAATTGGTATGAAAGTAATAAGGACACGGAATATTCGTGGATAATAGAGAAAAATGGGCATTGCATTGGTTCTGCTGGATTTCATCATATTTCTACAGCAGACAATTCTGCAACATATCGTATTGGGATTTTTGATCCCTTATACCAATCGAAAGGTGTGGGAACAGAAGTTACCAAGCTACTTTTAAAATATGGTTTTGAACAAATGAAATGGCATAGAATTGACTTAAGGGTATTAGAGTATAATTTACGTGGTATTAGATGTTATGAAAAGTGTGGATTTAAAAAAGACGGAATGTTAAGAGAAAACGCTTTTGTTGAGGGTAAATATTACTCAGATATAGTTATGAGTATTTTAGATTATGAATACTTCACAAAACTAGAATAAAGCACGAGGGTTCACATCCCTACGCCAGTGCATATATTTTGTCCAACCATTCCACAATCCGTATCCGGAAGGGTGCGGATTTTTTGCACTTTTGGGCTCGTAGCTCAGCATAGCGAACGCAGTTCGCTTTGGAGAGACGCTGCGTTCGCAACGCAGAGGTCGTCAGTTCGATCCTCTTCGTTTCCACCACACCTGCGGTGAGCAATTCGCACACTGCAGGTTTTTTCTAGGTATAAACCATCATTATACCACCAGATGATATGGAATCCGCCCCTACTCCCTCCGTCAGGCTTTCGCCTGCCACCTCCCTCATGGAGGGAGGCTTATCCCGGCTCCCTCGGGGAGGGAGCTGTCGCCCGCAGGCGACTGAGGGAGATGTTTTTGAATGTCCTTAATACATAATTATGCCAAACCATTTCCGCGCAATTATCGTCATGAACCGGGCGGATATAGAATCCGCACCTACATAACCAAATAATATTTCACGGTTATGCGTACATATTGTGACAAAATAGGCTCATATTTTTATTTTTCTTACACAAAGCCCGCCGTTTCGGCGGGC
>DHOG01000136.1:15189-15689 GCA_002410715.1 Ruminococcaceae bacterium UBA5396
CCGTTTCGGCGGGCTTTGTCAGTAGTATGAAGTCGATTGTTGAACGACTTCTTTTCTTTTTTGTCATGATAGGGGCGGCGCAGCTGTTGTGCTCGCACACAGCGGTGAGTCCACCCGAAAAATTACTCCTTATATCCCAATGTTCCGTTTGCCGCGGCTGTGAGATAGGCGTTAATAAATCCATCGAGGTCGCCGTCCATAACGGCGGTAATATTGCCATTTTCAAACCCGGTGCGATGATCCTTGGCAAGGGTATAGGGCATGAAAACATAAGACCGAATCTGACTGCCCCATGCAATCTGTGCCTGACCCCCCTTAATATCCTCAATTTTATCATAATGCTGGCGTTCCTTGATTTCCACCAGCTTGGAACGCAGCATCCGCATGGCAACATCACGATTTTGGTGCTGACTGCGCTCGTTCTGGCAGGCTACAACAACACCTGTGGGGATATGGGTGATACGGACGGCGGATTCGGTTTTATTGACGTGCTGCCCGCC
>DHOG01000136.1:15835-16188 GCA_002410715.1 Ruminococcaceae bacterium UBA5396
GGTTTTATTGACGTGCTGCCCGCCTGCACCGCCTGAGCGATAGGTATCCACCTTTAAATCCTCGGGACGTATCTCCACTTCGACAGAATCATCTATTTCGGGAATCACCTCAAGGGCGGCAAAGGAAGTATGTCTGCGCCCCGACGAATCGAACGGCGATATTCTGACCAGACGATGGACACCTGCCTCCGGCTTGAGGTATCCGTATGCATTTAACCCTATAATTTCGATAGACGCACTTTTAAGCCCTGCCTCGTCCCCGTCCAGATAATCCAATATTTTGTATTCAAATCCATGGCGCTCCGCCCAGCGTGTATACATTCTGTAAAGCATTTCTGCCCAGTCCTGTGCCT
>DHOG01000136.1:16362-16634 GCA_002410715.1 Ruminococcaceae bacterium UBA5396
CAGTCCTGTGCCTCGGTTCCGCCCGCCCCCGCATGAAGGGTTAGAATGGCGTTTTTGCTGTCATATTCACCGGTCAAAAGAGTAGACAGCCTTTGCCGGCTCAGCTCGGCTTGCACCCTTTCAACAGCTGCGGTGCACTCCTCCAGAAGAGAATCATCCTCCTCCTCATTGGCAAGCTCAATCAGCGTCAAGGCATCCTGATAATCGGACAGCAGTTTTTCATATTGCGCAATGGTTTCTTTCAATCCGGAGATACGCTGAAGAACCGATTG
>DHOG01000120.1:0-1256 GCA_002410715.1 Ruminococcaceae bacterium UBA5396
CAAAATTGTATTTCAGTGGGGCCTGATTAGCTTCAGGAGGGCTTTTTTTGTATCCGTTTGCTATTAGGCCAGACCGGAAGGACGTATGATGCATCACCGATCATGGAGGGTTTGTCAAAAATGATCAGTCGTGGATACCTGATGCTCCAAGAGTGAAGTGATTGGCAAGCAGAAGGTATGCGAAGAAGCGACATTTGGCCAAAGGATATTGTTGATGCTTCAGGCACCTGCGGTTGTCATCCAGATCAATACAGGGATAGAAAAGACCAATAAGGGTATTATATAATGCAACCGTAGATAGATGCGCTCTCTTACGGTCAGTTCGCCATTCAAATCATAATCAGAAGCGTTTTTGAAAGGATTCATTTTCCATACAATAAATATCATGATGGCAATCACTATAGCGACATAGTACAAGTCCAACTGAACCGGAAATAATCTGGCTGTCAGGGTTGGCGTGTTGACATCCAGATTTAAGTATTGCTGCATAAATGAATTGGTGACAGAGTGTTCGCCGAACGTATTCAACCCATCCATATACTGAAGCCAGTGTGTCCATATGTAAGCGATGTACGCGATGGATGACAGTACGCTGTATAATATGAATTTGCTTTTTTGCCGGTTGAACGAAACAAGCAGTGCAAAGAAAGGTAAAAACAGCATAATCCATTGAGGGTTCCAAGAAACGAACACAAATAAAGGAAGTATGGAAAGCATTGCTATATAGATATATTTCAAGGGCGAAGCGTCGTCAGATTTGATATGGTACGCAACCAGGCATATGATTACATAGGCGATACAGAACATAGGGATACCCATACCGTAGGAAGATGTGGAAAAGAAATGAAAAAATCTGCTGCTTCCCGCAGAAACAGTGCCGAAAAAGGGCAGTTTGCACAGAGCGAGCGGTACGAGTGATATCAATAATCCGGCGGCAACTTTTAGTATGTTTTTTTCGCGATATAACAGTATGGGAATCAGAATAAATAATCCAAAGGGTTTTATGCAAAAAGAAATGCCGAAAAACAGCAATGCAAGTATTTGCCTTGACGGCTTCCTTCCTGAAATATAGAAGAAAAAACCGAGCAATATGAAAAACACATAGACGGAGTCGTACATTCCCATGCCAATAGTCATGATCATGGGCACGGGCGCGGAAAGAAATAACAAAGCGGCACAGAACGACAGCCTTTTGGAGGCGCCGCTATGCTTTGCAATTTTAAATATCATATAGCAACAAAGCACCAGGAAGATTA
>DHOG01000120.1:1425-2907 GCA_002410715.1 Ruminococcaceae bacterium UBA5396
CGATAGAATCTTATTGTACAAGAGAGCCCCGGGGGTATCCTGTATTGTCTGGGATGTGACGCCGCTCAGGAAAAGCGGTAAATTCCAAAGCGCAAATATCAGATACATCAGTATATCGTAATCGGGTGGAGAAAATGCGTTGAATTCGTAAAAATCGGCAAAATGTCCCTCGAGCAGAGCATAGCTGTGCTGTGCAGTGAGGGATATATCCCGAAAGTGAAAAAAGAGGAACAAAAAAACTGCGAAAATAAGAAATATCAGTATATCGCTCCATTTTATGTAACGAAAAAAAGAATTGCCATCAATGGATTTATTGCTGTTTTTTTTAATGAAAGGCATCTTAACCCCCAATGTATAGCATAAGATATTTTGTCACTGCCTTGCGGATGTGGCTCATACAAAGTGTACCATATACAGAACTGAATTTACATACTTTCTTTTACAGTTTTTAAGGGACTATGATCTCTTCATTTTTTTTGTTTCATATGCAGATAATGTTTGACAGGCGGGCCGGAAAGCATTAAGCTTCAAATAATAGATATATGTATGGGCGGGGCAGGGCCGCCCAATCCAAAATAAGTTGAATCAATGAATATAGGGGTTTAGAGTATGAATGAAGTGAGCAAAAAAAGATGGGGTTATTTGGTTGTCGGGATCGTATTGTTGCTTTTTTTGGGACTAATTTACGCATGGTCGATCTTTCGCGCGCCGCTCAATGAAATATTTTCAATGTGGACAGCGTCCGATCTTTCGTTGACGTTTACATTGTCGATCATCTTTTTCTGCCTGGGCGGTTTTGTGAGCGGGAAGCTGAGCGCGAAAATAAAGCATCAGTTTATTGTGTTGATTGCCGCCGTATTGATGTTTGTGGGTTTCGCAAGTGTATCGACATTGGATGCGGCAGACCCGTCCGGCAGTCTGATCAAGCTGTACCTGTGCTATGGCGTGCTGTGCGGCCTGGGCGTGGGGATGGGGTATAACGCCATCATAAGCGCCGTTACACGCTGGTTCCCGGGCCAGACGGGCCTTGCCTCCGGATTGCTGCTGATGGGTTTCGGATTTGGCGGGCTGATTCTGGGCAGTATTGTTAACATGCTGGCGGAAAGTATTGGTCTGCTTACAACATTTATGGTACTGGCCGTCATTTGTGCGGCAGTGCTGGCAGCGGGTTCGTTTTTTATCAAAGCGCCGGCAGCGCCGCTTGCGCCCAAAGCTGGGGCAAGTGCGAGTCAGGAAGGCAAACGCAACTATACGGCAGGCCAGATGGTGAAGACTGCGGCTTTTTGGCTGTTCTTTTTGTGGAGCGTTGTGATTTGTTCGGCGGGGTTGCTGGTCATCAACAGCGCGGCGACAATCGCGGTTGCATTTGGCGCGCCTGCGGTGCTGGGGCTGCTGGTGTCGGTGTTCAACGGCGCGGGCCGGGTGATGATTGGCACATTGTTTGATAAAGGCGGCAGAAACAGGGCAATGAGCGTCAATGCG
>DHOG01000070.1:0-705 GCA_002410715.1 Ruminococcaceae bacterium UBA5396
CATCAGCTCATTATAATATAAATCTTCATCAAGCGGCAACATGATTTCTTGGTTTAGCCATGCGGACAGATGCATCGCATTTGAAATAGTCAACCCGTTTATGCCCTCTTCACCACCGGCAATCAAAGGTGTGCCGTGAAGAATGGCACCAGCAAAGGCATTCAGAACCCCAACATGCTGTTCGGATTTACCGTCTGTCTCAACCTCAATGAATTCCGCCTTTGGTGATCCAAATGGCTTTTTGTTTGTTTTGGAAAACTCGGGCTCGCTCTGTTCCAGCTTCCACATCAAAAGCTTGCCGTTTTCGCTGATTAGCTTACCTTTATCAAGTGTAATTTCAAATCGGTTGGTGCCCGGCGTATCTCCCGTTGAGGTAATAAACGTTCCGGTTGCGCCGTTGGCGTATTCCACATATGCCGTTACATCGTCTTCAACCTCAATATCGTGCCACTTTCCAAAATGAAGGTGGGCTTTTACTTTGACAGGCATGCCACAAATCCACTGCCACAGATCCAGATTGTGGGGGCACTGATTGAGCAGTACCCCGCCGCCCTCACCCGACCATGTGGCGCGCCATGCGCCTGAATCATAATAACATTGCGGACGATACCAGTTGGTAACAATCCAATTGGTACGGCGGAGCTGTCCAAGTTCGCCGCCTTGCACCAGTTCCCGCATTTTTCGGTAGATATGATCGGTACGCTA
>DHOG01000070.1:929-6117 GCA_002410715.1 Ruminococcaceae bacterium UBA5396
GGTATAAACGCCGGCCGGCTTTTCCACCATCACATGCAGTCCGCGTTCAAAACCGGCCATTGCATATTTGGGATGGTCGTAATGGGGTACCGCGATTAGGATAGAGTCAATCAGACCGCTGTCCATCATTGCCTCTGCAGTATCAAATCTTGCGGCAGTAGGAATATTATCTGCTGCCCATTGCAGGCGATCCGGTTTTATGTCCGCAACAGCTGCTATTTCGATTTCCGGACATTTGCCCTCGAGTACGTTATTGATATGCCCTGAACCCATATTGCCGATGCCAATGATTCCAAGTTTAATTTTATTCATAATAAAATCATTCCTTTCTGTTGGCTGAAACAAGTTATTTCAGCCTCTCCATCTATCTATAAGGTGAAGGTGAAAATAGAATCCTGCAAAAAAGCTTATGTTCACGCGGACAACTCAAAGTCCCTTAGATTTCAGGTTAAGGTAACTGGTTTTCAGACATTCAAAAGGATTATCTCCGTAACAGTCATCCTGCTCCACAAGTAGATACTGTGCACCCGCCTGTTCGCAGGCTTCAAGAATAGAATCAAAGTCCATGTTGCCCTCGTATATAGGAGCCATGCGTTTTTCACCTTGGGCATAGGTCATATCCTTCAGATGAACGCAAGGCACGCGTCCAGAAAGGCTGCGAATCCATTTTGCCGGATTACCGCCGCCCGCCTGAACCCAATAGGTGTCAATCGTAAAGCCGAGCTCATCCGAAGAGAAATCCTCAGCCATTTTTTCAAGATATATTTTTTTACCTTCGCCGCAGCGCTCGAATTCCATGTCGTGATTGTGATACATCAGACGGCAGCCCAGCTCGCTCATCCGTTTACCTACCGGTTTGAAGGTGTCGCGAAAGCTTATGTAGTCATCCATGCCGTTTTTAAGTCCGTTTTTTATACAGCCGATTCCAATATGTCTACAGTCAAACTGCTTGTGCTCTGCAACCACTTGATCTGTTTCGCTGGCCATGCGATCTTGGTCATAATGGGTAAGTACACATTTTAGGTCAAGACGTTTTAGCTGTTCACTAAGCCATAGCGGATCATAAGCGCAGGTGCCGGATACCTGAACAACGCGGTAACCGATTTGGGCGATCTTTTCAAGCGTCGTTGCAAAATCGTCCAGATTTTTGGTGTAATCCCGAACCGTGTACAGTTGCGCACCGATTTCCATGTTATCATTCTCCCTTTATATTAATACCCGCAGCGCGGACACTGCCGCATCAAAGGCTGCTCGCTGGGATGGATAGGAGTATTCATCGGAAATACTAATTTTCTCACCGTTTTCCAGTGCCTCAAATCCGCTGAACACCTTAAGGTGGGGTTCCAATGTCAATACGGTTCCGCCCTGCAATTTATACTTTTCAAGCAGATAGGGTAGATTGCCGTTGCCCTTACCAGCTGGAACCACCGCTCCGCCTTGGATGGCGTCTTTTATGTGCATATATTTGACGTAAGGAGACAATAGCTCCCATGCCTTAATAGTATCCTGATTGCATTGAACAAAATTGGCGGGATCAAAAATAGCCGCTAATGCAGGCAATTGCCTGTGAATATCAAAGCAGCGGTCAGCGTTGTCGCCATAAATCCCTTTTTCATTTTCATGGCAGAGGGTTACGCCGCTTCCTTTGGCTGCTTCGCTGAACCTTGAGAGCCGTTCCATTACTTCATTGCGATATATCGCAGCATCCTTGTCCGAAGGGATAAAAAAACTGAATAAGCGGATACATTGGGCTTCTACCGCCCGCGCCAGTTCAAGTGTATGTAAGAACAGCTCCATGTGCGGACCAAAATCATCTGTAATACCGATTTTCCCCAACGGCGAGCCGATCGACCAGATGCGGATATCGTGGCTAGCCAAACGGGTTTTTAATTCCTTTGCCTCCTGAATGCTAAGCTTTGTGAAATTACGGTCTGCAACACCCCGTACTTCAAGAAAAGGGATGTTATTATCATTTAGCGCCTGTATCTGATCCTGTATATCTGCTCCTGCTTCATCGGCAAACGCACACAGCTTAAATTGGCTCATACCTATATACCATCCTTTTCAACTAAAATATTAGCCCCATAAGGGACAAGCGCCAGCTTGTATAGAGACACACTGGATATTTTCTATTATATTGCTTGTCTCTCCTGCTCTTAAAGGGTAACCTCTCTCCAACAGCTTCTACAAAAGTTGAATATATATTACACAGTAGGACATGTCGGATCGGCGATAGCTTACTATTGTCTCAACTGCGATTGATAATTCCAATCGCAGTTGAGCTTGTGTTTTTATATTTTTGATTGGTGCTATACACCTGAATAAGCCGAAAAACCGCCGTCAACAGGCACAACAATGCCGGTTACAAAACCTGATGCCTTGCTATCGGTCAGCCAAAGGAGGGTGCCGAGCAGTTCCTCGGCTTCCCCAAACCTGCCCATAGGGGTAGCGCGTAAAATTTTATTGGTACGAGGTGTGGGATTGCCGTTTTCGTCAAACAACAATGCGCGGTTTTGATTGGTGACAAAAAAGCCGGGCGCAATCGCGTTTACGCGGATTCCCTCAGCCGCAAAATGCACTGCAAGCCATTGCGTAAAGTTGGATACGGCGGCTTTTGCGGCGCTATATGCCGGAATTTTTGTAAGCGGACGAAAAGCATTCATGGAGGAGATATTCAGGATAGAACAGCCCTCCTGCCCAATCATATCCTTTGCAAATACCTGTGTGGGAAGCAGAGATCCCATAAGGTTCAGATCAAATACAAAGTTGAAACCGCTTTTGTCAAGGTTAAAAAAGGTCGCAATATCGTTGTTTACGTCGTCTCCCTCTTGGAAGGTTTCATGTGCAGTGGTGCATTTCGGGCTGTTGCCTCCGGCACCGTTAATCAGAATGTGGCACTTTCCCAGATCCCGTAGGATTAAATCGTGTACCGATTCAAGCTCGGCTTTATCCAGAACACTGCACTTATACGCTTTTGCAATACCGCCCGCTGCGGTGATTTCATCTGCGACTGCCTGTACTGCAGCCTCATTTAAATCAAGCAGTGCAATTTGATACCCTGCCGCCGCCAGCGCCTTGGAAAATGTTGAGCAGAGTACCCCGCCCGCTCCTGTAATTACAACAGTGTGATTCATTTTATACTGCTCCTTTCAACTGCTTCGAATAATCCGGTCAGATAGGTCGCGCCCAAAGCACGGTCATACAAGCCGTATCCATAACGACCGGTTTCTCCCCAAATCATTCGTCCGTGGTCCGGACGTACATAACCATCAAACCCGCTATCCACAAGTGCTTTTACGATTGCGTACATATCCAGCGAACCGCAGGAGGTAGGGTGTCCGACCTCCTCAAAGGAGCGCTCCCCTGTCCACCGGATATTGCGCAGATGCGCAAAGTAAATACGGCTCCCAAATTGACGGATCATCCGAGGAAGGTCATTGTTCTGGCCGGCACCCAGTGAGCCGGTGCAAAATGTCAGACCGTTTGCGGGACTGTCTACAAGCTTTAGAAAACGATCAAGATTTTCTTGACCTGTAATAATACGGGGAAGACCAAACAAACCCCAGGGCGGATCATCCGGATGGATGGCCATTTTTACACCGTACTCCTCGGCGACGGGAATAATCTTTTCCAAAAATGTCTGTAGATTCTTCCAAAGCTGTTCTTCATCGATCTTCTCATATTGACTCAACAAATCTCTTAGCTGCTCTTTTGTATAGCTCTCATCCCAGCCGGGCAAGGACAGTTCGCTGGTCAGTGGGTTCATAGACAGAACGGTTTCATCGTCATAAGCCAGGGAGTTGGAGCCATCTGTATGCTCGCGTCCCAGCTCGCTGCGTAGCCAGTCAAAAACCGGCATGAAATTATAGCAAATGACTTTAACACCGGCTTTGCTGAGCCGACGGATGTTTTCGCAGTAGTTCTCGGTCCATTTGACAGCATTTGCGTTGCCGAGCTTTATATCTTCATGAACCGGTACACTCTCGACAACTTCAAATTCCAATCCTGCCTCGTTAATCTTGTTTTTCAGGTCAAATATGCTTTGGTTGCTCCATACTTCGCCGACAGGTACATCATAGATTGCGGAAACGATACCGGTCATCATGGGTATCTGTCTGATTTTCTGGAGTGTTACCGGATCGTTATCGCCATACCAGCGAAATGTCATTTTCATAGCTGTATCCTCCGTCATTTTTTAATATTCTCGTCACATATAGCCTTTATATCGGCATTGTTGTAACTAGTTAAAATCTATTATATTTCACATAGGTTAATAGTATCATAATTATATGTGCATATCAATTGAATATATAGGCATATATTATTGCATTTATAATCATAACCTACTATAATTAAGATAAAAAAGAAAATAGGATGTTTGGATTATGGAATATCAGTACATAGACAAGTCCCTTTATTTTCATCACAGCGTTGATATGAAGCCCTCCCAGGAGAATTTTCGCATGCATGCCCATGAAATGTATGAAATACTATTTTTTCTATCAGGCAACGGGCGATTCATGGTTGAGGGCTGTGAATATATACTAGAGCCGGGAAGTATGATGGTAATGCGTCCCAGTGAAGCACATAAGCTGAAAATTCAGCATGATTCGCCGTACGAGCGGGTTGCCATACATTTTTCATCCGACATTGTCACCTCAATCGATCCGAACGGTGAACTGCTCCAGCCTTTTGAAGACCGTCCGATTGGTCGGCATAATATGTATCAGCGCGCATCGTTTCGCAGCAGTTTTATTCATGAGTGTCTCAATTCAATGGAAACCAATATACAGGGCGATTATTATTGCAGACTGGCTATCACCACAAATTTATATCCCATTCTGACTGAGTTAAAAGCGGCATTTTTGGTCAAAAAGAATGAAGCCCTGCAAAACCCATATAAGGATATATCCCATGAGCTAATCCGTTATGTGAATTACAATTTGACTTCCAATAAACTTTCACTGGATTCATTAGCTGAACAGTTTCTGATTAGTAAAAGCCAGCTCAATCGAATTTTTAAACATGCGACAGGTTCAACCATTTGGGATTATGTTCTAATCAAGCGGGTGATGGCTGCAAGGCAGATGCTACGTGCCGGTCATCCGGCCAATGAGGTCAGTCAGGCTTGCGGTTTTCGGGATTATTCGGCATTCTACCGTTTTTATAAAAAGAAATTCAATGTCTC
>DHOG01000070.1:6384-7552 GCA_002410715.1 Ruminococcaceae bacterium UBA5396
CAAATAGCAATGCAAATTCGCCTATAAAACGCTAATCCCCGTTTTTTTGTCAGAAAACACCCCGCTATACAGAGAATGAATCAGATACATCGGATGCAGATAGGATATACTCATTCATTTGCAAGTCAATCAGCAAATTCTCAACCAAAACCGAGCGCGGAAGTAGAAATCTATAGCTATACGTCAGGTTGTAATCCACTAAGCCTTCGTCATCCGGATGCGAATTTACATCATTCAGCTCAATATTCTTAATCAAAATGTTATAGGACACGCAATAATCGTTTATGAAATTCATAGCTTCCCGTTTGTTGCTCATGGTGATATCTATCCGTTTCACTCCACGGCTTTTCAGTAATTGATTTTGAACCAGATGCAGAATGGTCAAAACAATCATGGTAATTGTAATCGCCATGACGCTGATTAAATAATATCCCATACCAACTGCCAGACCGACACAAGCAATCAGCCAGAGTGTTGCGGCGGTGGTTAATCCCTTTATTGCTCCCTTGTTCCGAAGGATGGTGCCTGCGCCTAGAAAGCCGACTCCACTTATGACCTGGGCGCCCAATCGGCCGTAGTCGCTTTTTAGTGTAGCTGCAAGCAACTGGTCGTTTTGCACGAGACCGATTACTTCATTCACCATTTTAATTTGAATCAGGGAAACCAGAGAAGCGCCTACGCAGACAAGAATGTGGGTCTTAATCCCCGCCGGACGATGCCGGCGCTCGCGCTCCATCCCGACCATCAAGCCATAAACTGCAGCAATGAATAAGCGCAGCAGCATTTCATGCCAAGGCAAACTCATGTTGTATACCCCTTTCCTATATCAGACTGTAATTAATACATGTTTAGTTACATATTACATTAATATGTATGAAGTCTGCTGGAGACAACTCAATTATACCGGCGTGCAGACACGGTTTCAAACCGGTTATTTATAGAATAATAATAACACTTTATATTACACCTATAGATAGGGAACTATACAATAAAGCTTACAAAAGCAAAATCAATCAATGTACATTCAACGGTTCGCTGCCATGAAAATTGCCATGAAAATTTCATCATTAAATATTGACTTACAGTGCCCGACGTGCTATATTATTAAAGCTGTCCGCCCTATGCGGGAGAAATAATCGCTGGTGTAGCTCAGCCGGTAGAGCAGCTG
>DHOG01000070.1:7714-11744 GCA_002410715.1 Ruminococcaceae bacterium UBA5396
CTCAGTTGGTAGAGCAGCTGATTTGTAATCAGCAGGTCGGGGGTTCGAATCCGTCCACCAGCTCCAAAATTAGCCGTATGCCTGAAAATACAGGTATACGGCCGTTTTTTATGCTTTCATAAGATTGTCCAACGGACTGTACAAGGGAAATGTAGGCACAGTTTTTCGGGTTGTAGTATGTACGTAACGTTTTACCATTTCAAGGCTGGTATCCGCTTTTCAGATATATTTTTTATATTATTATTTCATCCGTACCAAGCGGATATCACGGAATAGCGCTTTATTTTACCCTTATTCGTCTAATGTTCTTTGTTATTTTGGTGTTTCTGCTTTGGCTTTTTTATAATGTTTTGAACAAAAGAAAAGGATAAATTGTGGATTAGATCGCAGTTGGAATGGAAATAATTTCATGATATAATGAAGATGAATATTACTTAATATAACGGCAGGAGGGTAAACCATGAAGAAAAATGTTATTATTCTATTAGCCATGGTTTTATCTTTCACTGGATGCAGCCATTCATTTTCTTCAATTGAACCTAATGAAGTTGAAAAAATAATTATTTGGACACATCAATCGGAACGCGAATTATCAAAAGATAATTGTGTGAAAATTATTAACCAATACAATGAGTCGGTATATGGTGGAGAGACAACGGGCGAAGGTGGAACCCCTGATTTTGGTATAATAATTTTTAATCAAAATAGCCAAGTTATCAGCGTTAATGATTTTCATGGGAAACTTGAAGTTCTTACACAAAACATTACCTTTTATCTTGAAAACGAAGATCTGTATAGTTTGATTAAAGCGCTATCCGAGCTTTCATGAACTTCATCTTTTTCATTACCGCTTTTCAGTAAAAAATAAATAAAAACCGCATTGTTCAGCCATGTTTTCAGGCTTTGGTGCGGTTTTTGTTTTGCTCAAATTGGTTGAAATGCCCGATTAAGACGGTCATATCTTCTATTATCAGTGGATGTGCTTATCCAGTTTAGATTCAAATTGACAAATTCGGCATGTGGCTGTAATATTGAGTGGGTCGTATAATGGGTTATGCACCGGAACGGAGAGTATGAAACAGTAATGGAGACAAGGGACAGCAAATCAATAAAAAAGGCGCTGGTTTCGGCTTTGCCGCATACAATCCCGGTGTTTACAGGGTTTATTTTTTTAGGTATGGCTTACGGAGTTTTGATGCAGGCCAAGGGATATAATGCTTTATGGTCTGTGCTTATGAGTGCCGTTGCTTTTTGCGGCAGTATGCAGTTTGTTGCCATTACGCTGCTGACAACCGCATTTAATCCGTTTCAGGCTTTTCTGATGAGCTTTATGGTGAACGCCAGACATTTGTTTTATGGAGTATCAATGCTCGGAAAGTATAGGGGAATGGGTAAAATTAAGGCGTTTTTGGTTTACCTTCTATGCGATGAAACCTTTTCGATTATTTATAGCATCGAACCCCCTGAAGACGTTGATTCCAAAAGCTTTTACTTCTGGATTTCCCTGCTCGACTATCTCTACTGGGTGTTGGGAACTTTTTTAGGCGGGGTCATCGGGAACTTTGTTTCTTTTAATACCATGGGGTTGGATTTTGTTTTAACGGCATTGTTTACTGTATTGTTCCTTGAGCAGATGAAAGCAAAAGAAAACAGATTATGCGGTTTCATCGGTATTGTGGGTACGGTTATAAGCCTGGCTGTATTCGGACAAGAGAATGTTGTAATTCCCGCAATGATGATTATACTTGTGATTCTGACGGCGGGGAGGAAGAAAATATGTACCTGACCGGGACACAAACGTTGATCATCATCCTTTCTGTAGCAGCAGGAGCGGCACTGACCAGGTTCCTTCCTTTTCTGATATTTCCCGACAACAGGGGAGTTCCCCCATATATCATCGATTTGGGTAGAATGCTGCCCCCTGCAATGATGGGACTTCTGGTGGTATACTGCCTGAAAGACGCTACGGTTACTGCCAGTCCGTTCGGCATACCGGAATTAATTGCAATCGCCGTTATCATTGTTTTACATAAGTGGAAAAATAACGTATTGCTCAGCATTGGAGGTAGTACGGTTGTTTTTATGCTGTTGAAGCAAACAGTGTTTTCATAGCATTGAAACTTATCATACCTGCAGCTTTGCATTTTATCACATTTGAAAGGGTTGAGCAGTTTATGGAGTTTCCTGTATCATTTATTTCTGCCGGTGAGGCATCCTCCACACTAACCGAATATGTTCCAGCACCCTATTTCAGAAAAGGTTTTACGCTTGGTGGTAAACCGCAAAGCGGCGAACTGTTAATTTGCGGTTTGGGATTTTACGAGCTATTTATCAACGGTACCAAAATTACAAAGGGGGCGCTTGCACCCTATATCAGCGCCCCAACCGATCTCGTATACTATGATAAGTATGACTTGATGCCTTATTTGCAGCAAGGAGAAAATGTGCTGGGTGTTTTGCTGGGCAACGGTTTTCAAAACAATCCGGGTGGTTATGTTTGGAATTTTGATAAGGCGGTATGGCGTGGTTCACCGCGTTTTGCACTGCGACTTGAAGCACAGGCCGAGCAGGAAAAGCTGGAGCTCGTAAGCGACCAAAGCTTCAAAACTGCTCCATCCCCCATCTATAACGACGACTATCGCAACGGCGAATATTATGATGCACGCCTTGAATTGCCGGGCTGGAATGAGGTCGGCTTTGACGACAGCGGTTGGAAAAATGCGCAGCGTGCTCAGGCGCCCACCGGCACACCGCGTATTTGCGAAGCCGAGCCGATTGTGGTGGCAAGGGAGATTTCACCCGTTTCGGTTACCATGCAGGAGGACGGCGCGCTATATGACTTCGGTGTAAATACGGCGGGTGTCTGTCGTCTGAAAATCCAAGGAAAAGCAGGGCAGGTTTTGTCACTGTATCATGGTGAGGTGCTGGTTGACGGGCGCCTTAACCGGCGTAACATCAGCTTTAGCGATAATGATTATGTCCAGAAAGATATTTACATCTGCAAGGGTAACGGTGAAGAGATCTATGTTCCCACCTTTACATATCACGGATTTCGGTATGTATTTGTTAAGGGTATGACAGCCCAGCAGGCGACATCCGATGCGCTTACATATTTGGAAATGTATTCTGATTTGAAGGAGCTGGGTGGATTCAGCTGCTCCGATTCGATTGTGAATAAGCTGCAGGAAATTACAAGGCGTTCCGACCTCGCCAACTTTTATTACTTTCCCACCGACTGTCCTCAGCGTGAGAAAAACGGATGGACTGCAGATGCCGCCCTCTCTGCCGAACATATGCTTCTGAATCTGTCTGCCGAAGTCAGCTTTCGGGAATGGATGCGGAATATCTGCAAGGCACAGGCGGATAACGGTGCACTCCCCGGTATCATTCCGACAGGCGGGTGGGGGTTTGGATGGGGAAACGGTCCTGCATGGGACTGTGTACTGGTCTACCTGCCCTATTTCACCTATCTGTATCGGGGGGACAGAAAAATTCTTGAGGAAAACGCCCACGCCATTCTGCGCTATCTCGACTATCTCACAACACAGATCCGCCCCGACGGTTTGATTGCCATTGGACTGGGTGACTGGTGTCCGGTTGGCCGTAGTTTTGACAAATATAAAGCGCCGCTTGAATTAACCGATACCGTGGTATCCATGGATATTTGCGAGAAAGCTGCCACCATATTTGATTGGCTGGGCAGAACCGAGCAAAAGAAATTTGCGCAAGGGATTTATGCTCGTCTGCGCACTGCGGCAAGAGAGAGATTGATTGACTTCTCTACCATGACCGCCCACGGCAACTGCCAAACCTCACAAGTCATGGCGATATTTTATAATGTATTTGAGCCTGCAGAAAAACAGGCGGCATTTGCCCGATTACTTGACCTAATATATGAGAGAGATAACAGAATGGATGTCGGTGTGCTGGGAGGACGAGTGCTGTTTCATGTATTGTCATCCTTTGGATTCAGCGATCTGGCTTATGAGATGATCACAATGCCGGGGTATCCTTCCTATGCCAACTGGAT
>DHOG01000070.1:11903-13267 GCA_002410715.1 Ruminococcaceae bacterium UBA5396
CTTCCTATGCCAACTGGATTGAACGTGGTGCGACATCACTTTGGGAGGATTTCCAACCCGAGGGCGGGTCGATTGCATCCCTTAATCACCATTTCTGGGGCGATATTAGTCACTGGTTTATACGCTGGCTGGGCGGTATTCATTATAATACCCATCTCCTAGGTAATGAAGTGGATATCGCCCCCGCATTTGTGGAGAAGCTGAATCATGCAGAAGCCTACTATATCGCCCCTGAAGGACGTATTGAAGCCAAATGGAAGCGTCAAGGGGACGGGGTTATCCTCAGTACAGTTGTTACGGAAGGCATGAATGGATATATCCGCCTACCGGATGGTTATGAGTTTGAGGATGGTATAAAGACGATTCCGGTTGTTTCGGGTGAATTTAATGTAAAGCGTACGGAATCGGTTCTGGCATAAGCAAACGCCCTCTTTCCTGTTGAAAGAGGGCGTTTGCTGTATGGCTTTTATGTGGGTGTCCACTACAATCACTGTTTACTTTACCGCAGCCATTAGGTCACAGATTTTGTTGGAGAAATCAACCGGATCTTCTATTGGCATTCCTTCAATCAAAAGCGCCTGGGTGTAGAGAAGCTGGGCATAATCATTCAGCTGATCGGGGTCGTTTTTATGAAGCTCAACAAGAGATGCAAATATTGGGTGGTTTTCATTAATTTCAAGCACCCGTTCCGCTTTGACCTTGTTATCGTTGGGCATGGCGTTGAGCACCTTTTCCATTTCAAGAGACAGGGCTCCATCGCTTGCAAGGCATACAGGATGGGTTTTGAGCCGCTTGGATAGACGGACCGCCTTGACCTTGCCGTCCAGCGCCTTTGACATGGCTTCAAATAAATCCTTATTCTCTTCCTCCTGTTTTTTCTGTTGCTCTTGGTCTTCCGGCGTATCAAAACCGAGATCCCCGGAGGAAACAGACTTGAACTCCTTTTCCTCTACTGCATTCAGGATGCGGAGGGCAAATTCATCAATATCCTCGGTGCAGTAAAGAATTTCAAAGCCCTTGTCGCGTACAGCTTCGGTTTGGGGCAGCTTGTCAATCTTTTCCACGCTGTCGCCGCAGGCGTAGTAAATATATTTCTGCTCCTCCTTCATGCGGCTGACATATTCTGCAAGGGTGACCGGCTTTTTCTCGGTGGATGAATAGAACAGCAGAAGCTCCTGCAACACATCCTTATGCTGACCAAAATCGCTGTATACACCGTATTTTAGCTGCAATCCGAAATTTTTGAAAAACTCCTCATACTTTTCCCTCTCATTTGTCAGCATAGAGGCAAGCTCGCTTTTAATTTTTTTCTCCAGTCTGGATGCAATGGTCTTAAGCTGGCGGTCGTGCTGCAGCATCTCGCG
>DHOG01000124.1:0-235 GCA_002410715.1 Ruminococcaceae bacterium UBA5396
TGTTATTACAATGGGATGCAATGTAGAATGCCCATGTCTCCCCTGCAAGCATCGGGAAGACTGGGGATTGGACGATCCTACAGGAAAACCGGATGAAGAATTTATAAAAATTATAAAAACTATAGAAATTAAAATCAAGGATTTGCAGGCGCAGCTTACTTAATGACATACAAATCACTTCCGATACCCCGCGCCGCAATATGAATGGGCTTGAACATTCTTTAGTGTAAATGGA
>DHOG01000124.1:411-1783 GCA_002410715.1 Ruminococcaceae bacterium UBA5396
TTAGTGTAAATGGAATAATCCTCTGTTTAAGCAGCTGCAGAAGATTTTTCAATGTCGTGTATAAGGTAGTTTTTTGGTGGGGCTTCCGGTTTATTGATGATAAACTAGTGAAATACATAACCGATACCGCAAATTGATACAATATCATTCTGCGGTATCGTTTTTTATCCTTTGAAAATCCAAATCCGGCTGTATCATGCCCGAGCCTATAGTCATTATCTTTATTACAGCCCTATCTTACTACAGCCCTATCTCATTGTCTCGCTCTATCTCCCACAAGATCCACCGCGCAAATCATTTCCCATACCACAGCCATTTCCCATGCCACAGCCATTGCCCATGCCGCGACCTTGTTTCCCTCGGCCTTGTCCATTACCCCGACCAAATCTGGCGCCTGAACCAAATCCTTTGCCCTTCTGTCCGCAATCCACTCCGGTGCCATCACAGTTTGCCTGATTCTCCACAATTCTGGCAATGATAGCGTCCGCTTGCTCCTCTGTCATCGTACCGGCAGCAACACGAGCAGCAATAACATCCTTTTTCATTTCCAGCATTTCCTCCTTGAACTCATCAAGCACACCCGCCTCGTTTGCGATGGTTCCGTATGGTTTGCCTGTCTGTGCACGTTCTTCAATAACAGACTGCACCTCGCGTCCGGAAAGCCCCGCAACCGCTTCTGCTGGTGTCGTATACTGTGAAGCAGCGAACGCCGTAACTAACCCCGCAGTCAGCGTTAAAACTACAATCCCTGTAAAAATAAGTTTTTTCATGTTATTCACAATTATGACCTCCTTGTTATTTCAGCGCTTTTTTTCTGCTGTAGCTTTATCATATATCACAGCTATGGCAAAAGTATGTTTTTTCATTTCTTTTTTCATGTTAAAATATATATGTCGAACACAAAAAAACATATATAGATATTAAAACTATATTAAGATGCCTTCCGCATCTAAAGACAGCGGGTGCCAATAAATTTTCTCAATGTGAGTACAATATACCACCGATAACCTTGAATGACGGAGCAGGTTCTTATTCAATATTTAAAGAGGAGAGTGCGGTCATGCCAACAATATTGATTGCTGACGATAACCAGCAGATTGTATCCATACTCAAAGAATACGCGAAAAAAGAAGGCTTCACCGTCGCAACTGCTTTTGACGGACATACTGCACTGGATAAAGCGAAGCAGACGCATTTTGATATGATCCTTCTTGATGTGATGATGCCTGGGATGGACGGCTTTGCAGTCTGCCGTGAAATTCGCAGGCAAAGCAATGTACCCATCATCATGATAACAGCAAGAGGTGAGGACTTTGAACGCATCATGGGGCTTGATATCGGTGCGGACGATTACATCGTCAAGCCCTTTTCA
>DHOG01000124.1:1921-2308 GCA_002410715.1 Ruminococcaceae bacterium UBA5396
GATTACATCGTCAAGCCCTTTTCACCTAAGGAGGTAATGGCTCGCATCCGGGCTATTCTGCGCCGTATTGAGCGGGATGACGATAAAAAAACACAGGTTTTTACTTTTTCGAGCCTAACTATCAATCTTGATGAATACATTACCGAGATCGACGGTGTCCGCATTCCACTGACAAAAAAAGAAACTGAGCTTCTATGGTTACTTGGAACGAATAAAAACAAGGTGTTTTCACGCGACAATCTGTTAAACAGCCTGTGGGGACTCGACTACTACGGCGACACGCGGACAGTGGACTCCCACATAAAGCGGCTGCGCGCCAAGCTGGACGCAGTTGACCACGATGAATGGGAAATAAAAACCATATGGGGCGTGGGTTATAAATTTGAG
>DHOG01000124.1:2467-2768 GCA_002410715.1 Ruminococcaceae bacterium UBA5396
GCGTGGGTTATAAATTTGAGGTGATGAAGTGAAAAATAGAATTAGCGTTCGCCTTTTACTGTATTTTTCAGGCTCGCTGCTGGTTTTCTCCCTAATTATGGGGCTGATATTTTTTGCCCTTTTTTCGCGGCATAATATGAATGTCCATAAGGGTGAGTTAGAAGACCGCGCCACGAATATTGCAGGAGTACTGGCTGGATTTTGGATGGACAGCGCGAAACAAGGGCAAGGGCACGGTATGGTAGGCCAGGGCATGGGGTATGGTGCGTATATTCGATTTCTTGACGATATTGCCATGACT
>DHOG01000175.1:0-348 GCA_002410715.1 Ruminococcaceae bacterium UBA5396
TTGTATCGGCAGGCCCGGGAGCTGTTGCGCGGCGGGCGATTGGGGACGCCGAAGCGGCTGGTATGGATTATTACCAACTGGTACCGTACTCAGGCTTATTACGATTCCGGCAGCTGGCGTGCGACATGGTCGGGCGAAGGCGGCGGCGTGCTGATTAACCAGGCACCGCACAATCTGGATTTATGGCAGTGGATTTTCGGTATGCCCCGGCGTCTGCGGGCATCCTGTTACGCGGGCAAATATCATAATATTGAAGTGGAAGACGAGGCAGCCATCTATGCCGAGTATGAAAACGGAGCTACCGCCACGTTTTTGACAAGCACCGGCGAATATCCCGGCACCAACCGG
>DHOG01000175.1:494-4226 GCA_002410715.1 Ruminococcaceae bacterium UBA5396
GGCGAATATCCCGGCACCAACCGGCTGGAAATGACGGGCGACCGCGGCAAGCTGGTACTGGAGGACGGCAAGCTGCGGCTGTGGGAGTTGAACACATCCGAGCGCGCGTTTTGCTTCGCCGACGCACCTGGCTCGGCCGTGCCCTCCTATACGTATCAGGAGTTTCTTCCTCAAGAAGCCGAAACAGCTCATGCCGGCATTTTGCAGAACTTTACCGATGCCATCCTGCACGGAGAGAAACTGATCGCCCCCGGCTACGAAGGCATCAACGAATTGAATTTGTCCAATGCCGCCTATCTCTCGGCATGGACGGACAAATGGGTTGATTTGCCCGTCAATGGCGATTTGTTTTACGAGGAACTGCAAAAGCGAATTCAAGAAGGCAGCCATAAAGAAACGATTGCCGGTGGAGAAGCCGCATCAGGGCGGTACAGTTCCCGTTGGAATGTCCACTGGTAATATATAGCTGCTTCTATGGAGGCCGTGCTGTTTAACCGGAGCAGTCAAGAAAACGGCCACAAAGATAAGGATTTTAAAAAGGAAATATAAAAAGCATTAGCGTGGGACTGTACATAGTCCCGCGCTAATTTTGTTTTAGAAAGGAGTGTTAGCCGACCCTGCTCTTTCCGAATTCAATCGGAAGATATAAAAAATGTATTCTGGAATGGAAATCCGGATTTTTTGAGGAGCGACAACGGTGGTGAACTCATCGTCAAACATCTGCGTGTTGATCAGAGGAAACACTATCGTTGAACTCTGCCGGACCCATCGCCACCAGCCAGCTTTTGCACATCGGAAACAGATACCTGGTTGAAATCGACTTCCGCGTCCAGATAGATCGCTTTCAGCTGCCCTTTGTTATCATATTTGGCGCTGTCTGGGATGACGGAAATGCTCTTGTTTCGCAGGTGGGCGATGGCACGGTTTATATAATTAGTTTGAATTGCAATATGTCCATGCCGCCCGTATCCGCCGCTTTTCATGACCTCGATGCCGCTGCCGGCAAAGATTGACGAGCTGCCATCCCTTTGCTCAAAGCCGAACAAATTCGCGAAAGAATCCGCCGTCCTTTTTGCGGTCGCTTCGTCGGCTTCGTTGCCGGTAATTTGCTGAATCATATTGACATGCGAAGCTCAGCGCGACCTTACCTGGAAAAGCTGGCTGCGCAAACCGGGGAAACCGTTCATCTGGTACAGAGAGGCGGCGTTCACTGTGTGTATATTGACAAAGTGGAGCCCACTATCAATTCTGTCCGCATGGTATCCAGCATTGGGATGCGTCAGCCCCTCTATTGCACAGTAGTCGGTAAAGCAATTTTGGCGGAGATATCCGCCCAGGAAATAAAGTGTATTTGGAACAGCAGCGACATCCAAGCTCATACGCGGCATACGATTACACTGTGGGATCAGTTTTTCAAAGAAATTGAAGGTGTAAGGCAGCAGGGTTATGCTCTGGACAACGAAGAAAACGAGCTTGGAGTACGATGCATAGCGGTATCCATACGGGATACCGGCCCAGTTCGCTATGCGGTCAGCGTTTCCGTTCCCGTGTCACGCATGACGGATGACAATCTGGAACGCATAAAAGACCTTTTGCTTGCGACCAAATCGAATTTTTCGGGTTGAAGGAATGGTAAAATTTCGATTTGCTGACAGGTGGATAATAACGAGGGCATGTGATAAAGAAAAAGCGGAAATAGATCGAATGTATAGAGGCAATTGCGAATTGGCCTTTTGCTATTTTCATTTATCCAAATCAGCAATGCACAATTTCATGCTTTTTGAATATCACAGCTTCTCCTTTACGCAAATAATCCCGCAACATAAACTGATCTTCAATATTGTCTGGTACAACCATTCCGGCAAGTCCTGCCTGTTTTACAATATGAAAGTCTGAGCCTGCACTTTTTAGCTTTTGGTGCTTATTGGCAAGTTCCAAGGCCTCATCAAACCTCGCATCAAATAAAAGATGTGGATTATAAACTTCAATACCGTGAACATATTGCATATCACTAGGAGCGTACCCTTGCTCGGTTCTGTAAGGATGAGCCTGAAACATCAAAACGTCTGTTTCATTGCAAAAGTCGAACAACTCTTTTTGGCTCATATTATAAAGCGGGTAAGAAAGTAAAAAATTTTCCTCCGACAAACCATAAAGTAGAAACTCCGGTTTATTGGGTTCGTTAATCAGTTTCAATTCTGTTCCGAAAAAA
Source organism: Ruminococcaceae bacterium UBA5396 (assembly GCA_002410715.1). Lineage (GTDB taxonomy): Bacteria > Bacillota > Clostridia > Oscillospirales > Acutalibacteraceae > Avimonas. Next base: position 2,707 of record DHOG01000175.1, read on the forward strand.
ACTTTAAATCCAATCTCTTCGCCTTTTTTCTTACAACGATGATATACGTAAACATAAATTCGTGCTTGTTCCTTGATATCAGAACTAAGTGCATTGCAATGCGAAGGATAGCAATGGTTTGTTAGTACAATTGCATCAATCTGTTCTTTCGAAAACATTTCAGGCAACTGTTCCGGCTGATGGTGTGCGCATCGGCTCACTGGTAGGCAATGCGTATGCAAGTCAATTTTCATTTGTTATCCCTTCTTTTTATATATGTATCCAACCATTTTCACGGTGCGGGCAGTCGCTGGAAATAATGAAAGTTGGTCAGGGTTGACAACCGATATGCTGGTGTCAGATATTGCCGAGAGAGTGGGATTTAAGGATTACAACCATTTTCTGAAATATTTCAAAAAAAACACCGGCTACACAACCCGCAGCTTTCGTACTTAAGCCGTGCAACTCAACCAAATGAAAATATTGGGCTGTCAGTCTGGTGCAAAGCTTTGGCTTATTACAGTTGCTCGATGGGGATATCTCCAAGAATCCTGTAATTTTTACGCCTCTTAACGGCTTTGATAAAATCTTGGATGCTAAACAACTCGGTTTCAAACTCCATGCCACCCATGTTTTTGCCTGCCCTGATGTTTACGGTTTGATGTGCATCCGAGCCGCAGGTCTGAGGCAGATTGTATTTCTCTGCATACGCCAACGCCTTGCTGTTGAACAGCACCTGGTTCGCCGTATTGACCACTTCTACGGCGTCCACGAAATCCGGATATAATCGGATTTCCTTAATATAAGGAGCCTCCCTGAAAGGATGGGCATGAGTAATGAATCCGTCGTGCTCATGTACGTTTTGAAAATATTCCTCCAAACTCCAAGAAAGGATGGAAGGATTGTTCAGCAAATATTCTTTATTTAGGCCATAGGTCAAAAACTCTGTGCCGTGATACCCGTATTCCCAACCGAAAAAGACGTGCAGATTCAAGCGCTTGCCTTCTTCAAGGGCATTTTCATACCCGCGACAAAACAGATGAACCCGTTCTTCCCACGGAAGGCTTCGATCGATGGCAGTATTTCCGTTGAAAAAGTGATCGGTAATAATGATGCCGTCATATCCGGCTTCCTTGTATGCGCGTGCCATCTCAGCTCCTGTGTCCTGCGCGCAGGCGCTTGCCTCTTTTGTGTGCATATGTGTTTCATACCGATATAGCCGAGCCATCGAATAAACACCCTTCCGCATTGAATTCCACTTATATCATTCTGAAATGATAGGTGGTAGTAAAGCGGTCAAATGCAACTATGGCATTCTCATCATTCCTTTTGTTTTATTTTACCACGGCTTTCCTCAACATGCAATTGGTTCTAACCCTTGGGTCTGTGTCAAGTTAATGTTGGTGTTTTAAAAATATTTCGAGAGCGCCAAAAAGCATAGAATTTAATCAAACAAACAATTTGAGGATTTTTTGTGTCCCGTTGACTTGTCCATTAATGGGCAGTCTGCCGATGGAATCCGGGTGCGGTAGCCCCGCCGC
>DHOG01000045.1:0-659 GCA_002410715.1 Ruminococcaceae bacterium UBA5396
AAAGCTGAAAGAACATAAACAGCCGATTGTCATTGACTTTGGTGCGGACTCTTGTATTCCGTGTAAAGAGATGGCTCCCGTACTCAAAAAGCTCAATGAGGAATGGCAGGGTAAAGCGGTAGTTCAATTTGTTGACGTATGGAAATATGGCGAAGCTGCACAGGATTTTCCTATTCAAGTTATTCCGACACAAGTCTTTTATACGGCAGACGGCAAGCCATTTACGCCAAGTGAAGAACTGTCAGCGGAAATTGAATTTACGATGTACTCCCACAAAGAAACTGGCGACCACCTCTTTACTGTGCATCAAGGAGGTTTGACCGAAGCACAGATGCGGAAAATCTTTGTTGAAATGGGGGTTGAGTAATGATAAATGAGTGGCTTGAACAACTGTCAGCTTTGATAAAAGAGAGTTTGTGGCTTGCCCCGCTGCTTGCCCTTGCAGCAGGAATACTCACCTCATTTACCCCATGTGCCTTATCAAGCATTCCGTTGATTATCGGTTACATGGGTGGCACAGGAGAGAAAGACACCAAAAGAGCTTTTAGGTTGTCCTTGACCTTTGCGCTTGGCTCTGCCGCCACCTTTACGGTACTTGGCGTTATCGCTTCAATGGCAGGTAAACTAATCGGCACAAGTGCAGGTTGGTGGTACATTGT
>DHOG01000045.1:948-6367 GCA_002410715.1 Ruminococcaceae bacterium UBA5396
GCATCCTCGGCGGTATTTTTTCATCGTCATGCTCAACACCTGTACTGATTGCTTTGCTTGCTATCGTAGCAGGAAAAGGCAGTATCATTTGGGGAATTTTATTATTACTTATTTATTCTGTAGGACACGGTATTCTTGCCATTGTCTGCGGAACATCGGTAGGATTGGTACAGAAACTTACTCAAAGCAAGCGATATGGCAGGCTTAGTACGGTATTAAAAGTTGTGATGGGGCTTGCGATATTGTTAATCGGTTTTTATATGTTCTATCTTGGATTTTAATCGACCAGCGGTTAAAGTATAAAATGTAAACAATTCGGAGGTAATTATCATGGGATTATTTGGCAAGAAAAAAGAAGAAAAAAAGAGCTGCTGCTGTGGCGGTGATTGCAATGCAGAAACGATGGCGCAAGCTCAAACAGCAAAAAACAAAGGTGCAGCGGTAAAAATTCTTGGCACAGGCTGTGCGAAATGCAATGAGCTTGAAGCAGCGACAAGAGAAGCACTTACAGAACTCGGTATGGATGCAAATATTGACCATATCACCGATTTCACACAGATTGCCGCATACGGAGTGATGACCACACCTGCCCTTGTTGTAGACGGAAAAGTAGTTGCCTTTGGTAAAGTATTAAAAAAGGATGAAGTTGTCAGGATACTTCAAAAAGTGAGGGGATAATAGAGATGAAAGCATATATTGATAAAGCGAGATGTATGTCCGATAACCGCATTTGCAAACCACTTCTGGAATGCCCTCAAAGTGCAATTTCTTGGGTGGAAGATGACGATGAGCCGCTTGGCTCTCGGATGGAAATTGACCACAGTAAATGTGTCGGATGTGGCACGTGCGTTTCGCTTTGCTGCGGACATTGCATTGAATTAAAATAAATTTCCCCAAAGCCATTGTCACAGATGGCTTTTGAACAGCATAGTATATGAGTATAAACGCATATACGAATATAAGGAGGTGTTCCAATGATAGAGATATTTAAGGCATTATCGGAAGAAACCCGATTGCGTATTTTTGCTCAGATTATAAAAGGCGATATGTGCGTTTGTGAAATTGAGGGAAGCTTGGAACTAACACAGTCAAACGCATCTCGGCATCTTACCGCTTTAAAACGGGCAGGAATTCTTCAAAGCTATAAAAATGCACAATGGGCATACTACAGGATAAATGATGATTTCATCAGGAATAACAAGGAACTTTACGAGTACCTGATAGCCAAAACAAAAGAGCTGCCAACATATGAAAAAGATAGCAGGCGTTACTCCGACTGTAAAAGCAAAGATATGTGTTCCTGCAAAAACAATGATAAGGAGGATTTAGACAATGAGTGAAAAAGAAGAAAAACATGGGATTGGTTTTTTCCAAAAATACTTAACCCTATGGGTCATTCTCTGTATGGCGGCAGGGATATTGATTGGAAAGTTTCTACCCGCCATCCCTACGTTTCTCAACCAATTTGAGTATGCCAAAGTGTCAATTCCTATGGCGGTTCTTATTTGGTTGATGATTTATCCTATGATGATGAAAGTGGATTTTCAAAGCATAAAAAATGTCGGGAAAAATCCAAAAGGACTATTCGTAACATGGGTCACAAACTGGCTTATTAAGCCGTTTACCATGTATGGCATTGCCGCCTTGTTTTTCTTTGTGATTTTCAAAGCGTTCATCACACCAGAATTGGCAACGGAATATCTGGCGGGTGCGGTGCTTTTGGGGGCAGCTCCCTGCACAGCAATGGTATTTGTATGGAGTTCACTTACTTGCGGAAATCCCGCATACACGGTGGTACAGGTGGCGACCAATGACCTGATTATTTTAGTCGCTTTTGTTCCTATCGTGAAATTCTTGTTGGGTGTTTCTAACATTGCCGTACCGTGGGATACGTTGATTTTATCAGTGGTACTGTTTGTGGTGATTCCGCTTGCAGGCGGGATGATTACCCGAAAGTTGGTTATCAAGAAAAAGGGGGCGGACTACTTTGACAATACCTTCATTAAAAAATTCGATGGTATAACCACCATTGGTCTGCTTCTCACATTGATTTTGGTGTTTTCATTTCAGGGTGAAACTATTATCAAGAATCCGCTGCACATTGTTCTTATTGCAGTGCCGTTGATTATCCAGACATTTATCATTTTCTTTATCGCCTATTGTGCTGCCCGAATTTTCAAGTTGCCATTTTCGATTGCCGCACCTGCAGGAATGATTGGTGCATCCAATTTCTTTGAACTGTCAGTTGCGGTGGCAATAGCTGTATTTGGCACAAGTTCTGCCGCTGCCCTTGCTACCACCGTGGGAGTGCTGACCGAAGTGCCTGTGATGCTGATACTCGTTAAAATTGCGAATAGAACGCAAGGTTGGTTTCCACAAGCCCAATCCAAAAATATAACCAATAATTAGAATGGAGTGTTTATTATGAAAAAAATGTTTATTTATGAGCCTGCAATGTGCTGTCCGACTGGTCTGTGCGGTGTATCCGTTGACCCTGAGCTACTTCGTTTGTCTACTGTTATCAGCAGTTTACAGAAAAACGGCATTGAGATTAAAAGGTATAATCTTACAAATGCCCCTATGGAGTTTGTAAACAATAAAGAAGTCAATCAGATGATGAATGAAAAAGGCGTTGAAATTCTGCCTATCACTGTTGCTGATGGAAAGATTGTCAAAACAAAGGCGTATCCTACCAACGATGAAATCATCTCTCTTTTGCAAGTGCCACGAAGTTATCTTGGCGAACAGAAAAGAACTACGCCGCCGAAAAGCGGTGGCTGTGACTGTAAAGGAGGTTGCTGCTAATGGAACAGTTTAATGCTGAAAAACAGGTAAAAACTAAATATCTTTTTTATACAGGCAAAGGCGGCGTAGGTAAAACCTCCGTAGCCTGCGCCACCGCAGTTACGCTTGCAGACAGTGGCAAAAAGGTTTTGCTAATCAGTACCGACCCTGCGTCCAATTTGCAGGATGTCTTTGAAACAGAGCTAAACGGCAAGGGCGTTGAAATTACGGCTGTACCGAATTTGGTTGTCGCAAACCTTGACCCTATCAAATCTGCCGCTGAATATCGGGAAAGTGTAATTGCACCCTACCGTGGGAAGCTGCCTGATACCGTTATAACAAATATGGAAGAACAGCTTTCCGGCTCTTGCACAGTTGAAATTGCGGCATTCAATGAATTTTCAAACTTTATCACGGATGATACGGTAGCAAAAGAATATGACCACATCATTTTTGATACCGCACCGACAGGTCACACCCTGCGTATGCTTCAGCTACCGTCTGCATGGAGCAATTTTATCAGCGAAAGTACCCACGGAGCATCCTGTCTTGGTCAGCTATCAGGTCTTGAAAGCAGAAAAGAAATTTATAAGCAGGCGGTTTCCACGCTTGCAGACAAAAATATGACCACGCTGATACTGGTGTCAAGACCCGATGAAGCACCGCTAAAAGAAGCTGATAGAGCTTCAGGCGAGCTTCGTGAACTCGGCATCGAAAATCAAATCCTGATTATCAATGGGATTTTGAATTCTTATGATGACGAGGTATCGGGGAAATTGTATGAGAAACAGCAAAAGGCTCTCTCCAAAATGACCGATTCATTAAAAACAACGGATGCCTTTCAGATACCTTTACGTGCATATAACATCATGGGGCTTGGAAATATTCGTTCTCTGCTGACTGACGACCATTTCACGGTTAAGGAAGAACGTCTGAACAATGAGAAAATTCCTCAGTTAAAGGATGTTGTTGAAGATATTTATACCACAGGCAAAAAAGTCGTTTTCACTATGGGTAAAGGCGGTGTCGGTAAAACCACAGTTGCAGCGGCTATTGCATTGGGCTTGGCACACAAAGGCGTTAAGGTGCATCTGACGACTACTGACCCTGCCGCACATTTGACAAATGTTATTAAAGAACAGCCCAATATCTCAATGAGCCATATTGATGAACATGAGGTTTTGGAAAAATACAAAGAAACCGTTTTAAATAAGGCAAGAGCTAATGATATGAGTGAGGATGACATTGCTTATATCGAGGAAGATTTACGTTCTCCTTGCACACAGGAAATTGCTGTCTTTCGTGCCTTTGCAGATATTGTGGAAAGAGCTGAAAAAGAAGTCGTGGTTATTGATACTGCACCGACAGGACATACACTGCTGCTTCTTGATTCCACTCAAAGCTACCACAAAGAAGTACAGCGTACAATGGGCGATACGCCTGAATCGGTAAAGAAACTACTGCCCCAGCTCCGTAATGCCGATGAAACCGAGGTTGTCATTGTGACCCTTGCCGAAACCACGCCCGTATTTGAAGCGATGCGCTTAGAAGAAGATTTGCACCGTGCAGGCATTCACAGCAAATGGTGGGTTATCAATTCTTCACTTTATGCTACCGAAACTCAAAATCAAATGCTCAAGGCGAAAGCGAGCAACGAAATCGAATGGATTAACAAGGTGGACGTACACGCAAACGGAAATTTTGCCGTTATCAAATGGAGCAGTGAAGAAATTAAAGGGAATAAATTGTTAGAATTGTAACGGAGGAAGTTAAATGAACAGACCCAAAGTAGCGTTTATATGCGTTCATAATTCCTGCCGAAGTCAAATAGCCGAAGCACTTGGAAAGCATTTGGCAAGCGATACGTTTGACAGCTATTCGGCAGGAACAGAAACGAAACCGCAAATCAATCAAGATGCGGTAAGACTTATGAAAGAGCTTTATGGCATTGATATGGAGCAAACGCAACGCTCTAAACTCCTTGAGGATATACCGCCTGTCGATGTTGTTGTGACGATGGGCTGCAATGTTACGTGTCCGTTCTTGCCCTGCAAGCATCGTGAGGATTGGGGGCTTGATGACCCAACGGGGCAAAGTGATGAGGTTTTCAAAAAAACCATTGCTCAAATTGAGGGAAATATTATAGAACTTAAAAAAAGACTAACGAACAGTTAGTGAGATATTGGACGGAGCTTATGAATGAAACGGAATGGTTACTATGTCCTGTTTGCATGAATAAGACCAGAATAAAAATAAGGGAAGATACCACGTTGGATAATTTCCCGCTATTCTGCCCGAAATGCAAACAGGAAAGCCTTATCAAAGTGGAACAATTTAATATGTCAGTTATCAAAGAGCCAGACGCTAAGACGCAGAGCCGATAACTTGTGGATATTCACAGGTTGTCGGTTCTTATTTTGGTAAAGAAAAAACAGAGGTTTTTACTCCTCTGTTCGCTCTTTTGCCTTACATATCCCTTGCACAGTACCCTCGACCACAATAAGGTCATTTTCAGAAAGCGCATCAAGCATTACGTCAATTTGCCTGCGCCGAGTGCTTAGACTGACCTCTCTATTGGGAAGCAGGTACTCGTCGATTGAGATATTGAAAAGTTGTAAGTGGTATACTATAACCA
>DHOG01000068.1:0-2413 GCA_002410715.1 Ruminococcaceae bacterium UBA5396
TTGCGCATAAATCTTGACACTACCACCGATTAAGATATGGAGTGTCTTTTGGCTTGAACCAAAACCGTTCCCCATACGATACAGAGGCTCGAATTTGCGTCCAATTGAAAAGGCGAATACTTTAGACGCGCCTTTTCCACGAGCGCAAGCGATCCGCGTGAGGTCGCGCGTTAAATTCTGAGCTTCGCCCAAAGGGCGCGAAACCCAAAAAGAAAGGCACCCCAAAGGGTGTCTTTCTTTTTGCCTCCGTACCCGCCGCAGGATACAATAACTCGTTTGGTCGCTCGCAAAAATCACGGTTGCATTTTGAAAACGCGGTTGTAGCGACTGACCTTGCGTGTCATCATATACTTCTGATACCATGCAGTAGTTGATAATACTATCCGACAATTCTTTGTAGTGCTGCTACAATGGCATCAATATCATCCGCTGTATTATTCTTTCCAAGTGATATACGGATAGTACCTTTCGCCAGCTTTTCATCAAGGCCGAGTTCCCCTACATTTTTACCATCAATATCTATGGAAAATTCACCAAGAAAATTCAATTTCCTTAGGGGGTTCGCCTCATGAAAATAAGTTTTACTCCCATACTTCACCTATAAAGATTTAGCCATCTCATTGAGTTCTTCATTTTCGTGTATTTTGTGGTTTGCATTTTCCCAACATCTTCGATTTTCATGTATATCGTACTCATCTTTTTTCCGCCTAAAGCTTTTGCTATGCCAAATGTAGTTAGTGGTGTCCTGGACATACCAGTAACATCAGGAACGAAAGCTGATAAAATACAATTGCATTGCTCACATTTAAACAAATACCGGTTCACCCAACAAAGCTTCTCGTCAATAACCCAATGGTGATTAGTTTAGCCACACATTAGGCATTTGGGGACTCTATTATCGATAAATTTTTGAGGTATACTACCAACGAAACCTTCCATCCTTTTGAATGTCACTCAAATCACCCCTACCATCAATTTTCTTTATTGTATTTCCTTTCGCTTTATGCTATCAAGAGAAATGTAAAATCGTTGATAATCCTGTTGAAAGTTATATGGACCCAGGGGGATTGACGGCAACCATGAAACCTGTGTTAAGATGGAAAAAGCTTAATGATTGGCATGGCTTTCTATGAATGATTCAAATAATAAAAAAGATATATCTATGAACGAATTGATCAATAAAATAAGAGCCTGTGACCAGCGATGCTATAACTGCAGATATATAGCGCCTCTAAGGGCAAATAATTGAGTTATTTCGACCACAGAATTAAACGCAGGTAAACCTCTTGTCGATAATTAGCGCGGTCAGAAAATTTTATTTATTTCGCAGGCACCATCAAAACAGGCATGGGCAGATGGAATCCTAAATTCAAAAGATAATGATTTTTTATCGGCGTTCTTGCTCCCCAAAATAAACGTCGTATCATTTGAAACCTGGCTTTCAAAAATATTCTGGGTTCATGCTGCGAACTGTTATCCCTATATTAATGTCAATAATCACGATAGAGATAACATATACCAAATATGTGATGTTCAAATAAATGGTTAGGCGAAGTAATTAAAAGCATTAACCCGCAATTTATTATCCTTATGGGTTGGAGTGCAACGAGATTGTTTAGCGCTTCAATTCGTCAACAAATTGGGAGTAAAAAATCATATCCATCTTTAAACGACATATTGAAGTGGCAGCATTCAAAGCAAAGCCTCTTGGAAGTAATCCCCAAAAACTTTGATACCGTGTATTCAGCCATTGCTTTATCGCATGCTGCACAGCCTCTATCAAAGGAATATGAAAAATATGCATATCAAAAAGCTTCCGAGATTATCAAGTGCGGATAAAGCATCCACCCATTCCTTGACGGCAACGGAAGAATCGGTCGCTTGCTCATCACCCTGTTCTCATGGAAAATGGCGTCCTGAAAGCGCCGGCGTTTTACATCTCCTATCTTCTCAAAAAGAACCGCATCGAGTATTACGACCGCATGAGCGAGGTTCGCCGCAGCGGAAGTTATGAGCAATGGATCAAATTCTTCCTCCGGGTGATTTATGAATCAGCACAGGATGCCGTTGAAACGATTAACCTGCTTACGGCTCTCCACAACCAAAGCATAGCCCTAATTGGTGAGCCGAGCCGGGTGACACAGACCTTGCTTACCGTATTCCATTATCTCGAAACCAACCCCATCATCGAAATTGGAAAGACCGCCGAGGCCCTTTCCCTGTCTTATAACGCAGTTGCCAGAGCGGTGGAGCTGCTCATAGGTAAAGGAATCTTAGCACAGACGGACAAGCAAGGCCGTACACGCATCTTCTCATACAAAGCCTATCTGGTGATTCTCTGCAAGGACACCTGAGCCAAACAAGATCGCCGTGTTCTCGCTGCCCGAACCGACTTATCCATATTTCACTTCCC
>DHOG01000068.1:2608-5493 GCA_002410715.1 Ruminococcaceae bacterium UBA5396
TTATCATAGGTTTTTCAAAAACATGCCCAAACTCCAAATCTTTAATGATTTCTCTTTAAGGCTAATGCTCTAAGCAAAGAGCGGCAGGCCATCCGGCCGGTCATGGCAGAGGACACATTGACCGACTCAAGACAGTCCACAGCAATCAGTTTGATTACAATCGGATTTGCCGGATGCAGCAACCATTATGGGTAAGGAACAATACGATGAGCTCTGCCCTGTCCGCGAACAACTTAGAGAACGTATAAAATACTACCAGCCACGCCAACATAAAACCAGGGTGCATGAGCTGGAATGGTTAGTTCTATGTATAAGTGCCGTATTTATTTGCCAATCCCGGTAAACGTTCAGCGACAGGTCCCGTCTATAAATAAGCTCCCCGCAAGCAACCTCATTTTTTTGAATGACCACTATACGGGGAGCTTAACAGTTAGCTTATGATGCTGGAATTAAAAGGCTTTCAGTGGATTAAACCTTTTGGAAACCGGACATAACTTTGTAACTAACGTCCTTATTTCTCCTTTCATAGGGCAGGAACTCCGGCCCGGCGATCTCGCGGATGGCGACCATCTTACATGCCTCCCAGGAACCGTCGCCCCAGGCAAATCCGATGGTGTCGGCGAGCTTATTCAGTGCAGGATAATCGGTGGTGTAGCCAAGGTGGCCGAAGCATCTGGTGGCAAACCAGATGGCGTCAAAGGCGGCCTCGCAACCGAAGAACTTGGCCTGGCCGGCTTCCTTCGCATTCCAACGGTTCTGATCACGCAGCCACATAGCCTTATACGCCAGCAGCTTTGCAGCATCCAGCTTTGTCTGGTGCTCGGCAAGGCCGAACGATATCGCCTCATACTTTGAAAGCGGCTGACCGAACACTTCGCGCTGCTTGCAGTACTCATAGCATTCCTCCATGACGGACTCGGCAGCACCAATACATTGGAGAGCTATGCCGGGACGGCCATGGTCGAAAATGTGCATGATGTTCTTGAAGCCCTGGCCCTCTGCGCCCAGCATATACCTCTCGGGGACGCGGACATTTTTAAACGCCAGGTCGCCGCGGCCGATCTGCTTCAGACCGAAGTCGGTGTAAATGAAGTGCTCAACGCCTTCCAGATCATCGGGGATCAGGAACAGGGTGACACCGCGGGAGCCCTTCTGCTCATTGGTGCGGACGGCAACGATATGCGCGTCCACATTGCAGAAGCTGACGGAGGCCTTCGCACCGTTGATGATCCAGCAGTCGCCATCCTTTATGCCGCGGGTCTGTATGTTCGAGAGGTCTGTGCCGGTGCCGGGCTCCACGAAGCCGTAGCCAACGAACTTTTCGCCGGCGCACAGAGCGGGAATCCACTCGTCCAGCAGCTCCTTGTCATCGCAGAGAGCCATGAGCATCTCGCAGCAGTTGTTAAGACCGCCCCAGATAGTGGTATAAGACTGGTCGCAGCGGCCCATCTCTTCCAGAATGATACCTGTCTCCACCGCGCTGAGAGAGTAGCCCTGTCCGCCGTATTCTTCGGGAACAGCAAAACCAAGGAGGTCCAACTCCTTCAGGTCCTTCAGGACAGCGTAATTAAATTCGTCATGGGGCCAACGCTCCATGTAGCCGGGCTTGATGACTCTCTCGATGCCTTCGCGCAGTCTTTTACGGAACAATTCCTGTTCTTCAGTAAAATCAAAATTCATGATATACCTCCTAATTATTTGTTCTAGTCATGGAATCTTGACATTATTATAACAACTGAATAAATACAAAAATAGTCCATTTCGTTTCAAGCTTGCGCACCAAAGTATCAAATCTCAATGTTCTCGCCAGGAAAAAATAAATGCCGCTAAGTGCGGCATTTATTTGAAAACAGAAAGATCAGATATCTGACAATTCATTGAATGGAAGCTTAAACTCTACGACAGTCCCTTCGCCCGGCCTGGAATATATATGAACGTCTCCTCCTACACTGCTTGCTCTGATCTTCATGATTCTGATTCCGAAGTGGCCTTCTGAATAGGAGTTCTCATAGTCAAAACCAATTCCGTCATCACGGACAGTTGCTTTGAAAAAGCCGTCGTCCTTTTCCAGCTTAGCGGATATTATATGACATTTGGAATGGTGATAAGCATTTACCAAAGCCTCTCGGATGATCTGGAAAAGCACAAGACTAAGCCTGTTATTTTTAATACGGATAGAAGCATCACTCTCAAAATGAACCTGTATACCGGATTTATTTTTATATTGCTCAGCATACTTACGGATTGTTTCAACTATGTCAGATGAATCCAACAGGAACGGCTTCAAAGTAAAAATCGTACGTCTCAGCGATTTTTCCATTTGCTGCAGAGAAGTAAATACCTGATTTAATATTTCCCCCAAGTTCTCCGATTTCTTCTCATAGGCCACGATCGCGGACTTCGCTACCAGGGTTGTCCCGTATAGCACCTGAAGAGTATCGTCATGCATATATTCCGCTAAAAGCAGCTGGTTAGATTCATTTATCTCGTCTATGTGAATAAGCAAATCATTAAGCTGCCGATTCTTTTGGACAAGCTTCTCGTTCTTATCTCTCAGCTCTTCTTCCGTACGGCTGAGCTTTCTTCCGCGTTCATTGCTAAGCTCCTCCAGCTCTTTATTTGCCTCCCTGAGCTTTTCAAAGCTCAGGGCATTATTCAGTTCAACTGAGGCAAGGAGCGAAAAAGTCTTCAGCTTTTCAAAATCATCGTCAGAATATGGCTCGTCAAAGGTTCTTTCGGAAACCATTACTCCTATGATCTTATCGCCAATACTCAAAGGAGCGCCCATGGCATGGTATACCAGAGGCTCCGATAAATCATATGCATTTACCCATTTAGTATAATTGTTTACCCAAACCGGCTTACCTGTATTCCACGCCTGGCTG
>DHOG01000068.1:5669-5945 GCA_002410715.1 Ruminococcaceae bacterium UBA5396
AGCTGAGAATATACTTATCCCTTACAAGCTCTATTCCAAGGAAGTTTTTATCTACAGCCTGGGAAACACAGAGCATTGTATCATCGTTATTACACCTGAAAATAACCGTATCTGAGCTTGCTGTCAGTTCGTTTGCCCTGACGGCAATTTTATGCAAAACTGCATCCTGCCCGGGCTCAGATATAATGTCAGTCAGGCTCTCCGCCAATTTTTCAGCAAACGTATTCATATTCGCCATACCTCGTAAAGATTAGAGTAATATCATTATACAACATA
>DHOG01000068.1:6136-7769 GCA_002410715.1 Ruminococcaceae bacterium UBA5396
AGAGTAATATCATTATACAACATAAGCTTTACGCTGACAAACCCATATAAAACCCAAGAGTCTTTATGGATGAAGGATGGATAAGCATATATTATGTCCTTTCTCTTGCCATCTGCTGAAAAAATCAGCCCGGCTGGACTCCTCCCTAGCTAGTTTACATTCACTAACCTGACCGTCTATAAGGCACGCAGCTTTGCGATCATAGCATCACACACCTCGTCCATATCGCCGACTATGCCGTAATCACAGTAGTTGAATATGGGCGCATTCTTATCGTTGTTTACGGCGATAAACTTCTCTGCGTCGATACAGGTTACATGGTTCACGGCGTCGGAGATTCCGAAGCCTATATAGAGCTTTGGCTTTATCATCACACCAGACTGGCCTACCTGGAGCTTATATGGCAGCAACTCTCTGTCTACTACGGGCCGTGTACAGGCTATTTTACCACCCAAAAGCTTTGCAAGCTCTTTATATTTCCCAAGGCTCTCATCCTTCACGGCGCTGCCCACGCAGACAATAGTCTCACAATCGGCAACATCCAGCTCCGGGTCAAAGGCGTCGGCTTTTAAGTCAATGAACCTGGTGCGGATTTTATCAAGGTCAAAGGATATCTCTTCATGGATATTCTCGATCAATGCCGCTTTTCCTGTGGAGATATGCTTGAATGTACCCGGACGTATGGTGCCAATCTGCGGGCGCAGTACAGGAATGGTTATGACGGCCATGATCTTGCCGCCGGCTGCCGGCTCCACAAACTCTATGTCCGCAGTCTCCGGGTTATAGATGACCTCGGTGGCGTCACTGGTGCAGCCGGTTTCAGGGCGTGCCGCAAAGCAGTGGGTAAAATCACGGCCGTTGGTGGTGCCGCCCACGAACACGGCAGAGGGCTTATACTTCCGGCAGAGCACATCGTAGAGGCTGGTATAGGTCTCAGTGTTGTAGCGCTCATAGCCGCACTTGGCTATCTTTTCATATTCGCTTTCGGGCAGAGCTTGCGCACCTCGCAGCAGTGCTCCAGAGCCACTGAATGAATATTCTCCCCGTCATGCTCGATGTGAACCCACATGTTCTTAAAACCCGACTTATCCATTTTCTGTACCCACTCACTCCTTTATAAGCTGCAAGAGCTTGTTAACGTTTGCTGCGACGCTGCCCTCATCCAGTATCATGCCCGGCTCCGGCATCATAGGCGGGAACATGCGCGGCACCTTGGTGGGAGAGCCGGGATCGCCTATACGGCTGCAATCCAGGCCGGGGATATCGCCTGCGGTAAAGGTTGTGATCTTGGCCTTCTTGGCTGCCATCTTGCCTTTCAGGTTGGGAATGCGGGCGGGATAATGGGTTTTCTCCATCGTAAATAGGCAGGGCAGCTTAACCTCAAGGGTCTCGATGCCTGTCTCCAGCTCCCACTCGACGATCAAGGTTCGATTCTCCTCATCGATAGACCTGATCAGACTTGCGCTGGTGATCTGGGCTGCATCAAAGCGCTCTGCCAGTTGGGAACCCATCTGACCGGTGGCCCCGTCCAGAGTCTCCTTACCGCAGAAGATCAGGTCTAACTTGTCCACCATGTTGGCGGCGGAGACGATGGAATAGCTGGTGGCCAGGGTGTCGGCGTTGCCGAACGCCC
>DHOG01000068.1:7940-9132 GCA_002410715.1 Ruminococcaceae bacterium UBA5396
TGCCGAACGCCCGGTCGGTAACCAGAACGGCTTTATCTGCACCCACAGCCAGGCACTCGCGGAGAACGGCTTCGGCATTGGGCGGGCCCATAGTGATCAGTGTGATTTCAGCCCGTAAGTCCCTCGATCTTCATGGCGGCAGACAGGGCGTTACTGTCCAGGGGATTAAGTATCGCGGGAACGCCGTCCCGGATGAGGTTTCCGGTCTCCGGATTCATGCGCATCTGGTCTACGTCGGGCACCTGTTTAACACAGCAGAGTATTTTGAGCATAGCTCATACCACCTTCCCGGGATTCAGAATGCCATTGGGATCAAAGGCTGCCTTGATACGGCCCATAAGCGCATATCCGGTCTCGCCCAAGGAGGCCTTCAGATACTCCCTTTTCGCGTAGCCAATACCGTGCTCACTAGAGACATTGCCGCCCAGCTCCGCGCATTTTGCATAGGCCGCCTGCGCGACCCCTACCATCAGAGGAGCAAAAATGTCCCTGGCTTCGTCGGATACGAAGTATGCGTGCAGACCACCGTCACCAACATGAGCATAGATATATACGCCCAAGCCTTTACTGATTCCGGTTCCCTTGAGGAAGCCCACAAACTCTGGAAGCGCCTTTGCCGGAACAGTCATATTCAGCTCATCGGAGCTTTTTGCAGCAGCCTCGACAGAGATATGGAAGGCATCGTGCGCCGCCCACATATCTCTTTTTAGCGTGGGGCTGTCCACCACTAAAACGTCCAGGCACTCCAGTTCCTCCGAAAGCTCGGCCAGAGCCTCCATCTTGGAATCCATATTCTCCTCGCTATTGCCCTCAAGGGTGATGAGCAGGCTTGCGCCGACTCTGTCACCGTCCACATCCACGGGGAAGTAGGGATTGCCTGTAACCTTACCCGCATACTCCACAATGTCCGTGTCGATATATTCCAGAACCGCCGGTTCCATGTGCTCTTTTCTGATGCGCATAGCTGCTTTCATGCAGCTTTCAGTATCTGTAAAGGGCATAATAAAGCTGGTGTCAAACCTAACCTTGGGTATCAGCTTCAAGGTTACCTCGGTTATCACCGCCAGTGTGCCCTCTGAGCCGACGATGAGCTGGAGCAGATTATAGCCGGAATTGTTTTTGCCTGTCTCTCCACCTATATTCAGCACTGTGCCGTCTGCCAGAACTGTGGTCATACCGGCGACATAGTCCC
>DHOG01000068.1:9330-18690 GCA_002410715.1 Ruminococcaceae bacterium UBA5396
GGGCCTCCGGCATTGGTGGCGACGTTGCCGCCGATACTGGCCGTCTTCTCGCCGGGGTCGACAGGATAGCACATTCCGATGGAATCTGCATAGGCTTTCACTTCCTCAAGAAGAGCTCCAGGCTGCACCTTAAGGGTCATTGACTCCTCGCTATATCCTAAGATTGCGTTCATGCTCTTCATAGACAACACGATACCGCCCTGTATGGGTACAGATCCGCCGACGAGGCCGGTCCCCGCTCCGCGTACCGTTACGGGCACATTATAATCGCTGCAAAGCGCCAGCACCTCGGCGACTTCCTCTGTTGAACTTACCTCGCAAACTGCTTCTGGTGTATATGCTTTACCTCCTGGGAGCTCGTCATGGGCGTAGTCCGCACCGATCATTCCCCCGGTAATTACTTGTCTTTCCTTTAGAATTTGTTTGAGCTTATCAAGAATTTCCGGTGTAATACTCATTTTCTTCTCCTCACTTTTTAATGTTAACAGCATCAGCCGATAATGCCTCTATCGTGTTTCGATTATAACAAGCTGCCTTTTCCAAACCAACAGGCAAAAGTATCGTTCATCCAAACTCAAGTATACGTTGTTTCCCTAACACCCGCCGGCAGATTGTTTGAACATTGACATATTCGGTCGGAAAAGGTAGAATAATTGTACGCTTTTACAGAGGTGAAATAAAACATGGATATACGGATACTCATAGTTGACGATCACCCAGCCTTCAGGTATGGGCTGAAGATGCTTCTGTCTCAGGAGAGCGGCCTCAAGGTAATTGGCGAGGCTGAAAACAGTGTATCCGCCCTGAATATGGCAAAGGCTCTGAACCCGGATATCATCCTCCTGGACATCTCCATGCCCGGACTGAACGGCCTACAGATATTGCCCCGCATAATCAGCGCCGTTCCAAACGCTAAAATCATTATGCTCACAGCTTTCAACAGCGATGAGTTTCTTAATGAGGCGATCATGGCTGGCGCATACGGATATCTTCTGAAAAGCGAATCACCTACCATGCTTATAGATGCCATCCATGAGGTACATAACGGGTACAGACTGCTGAACAAATTTCAGCTCAATTCCTTTATCAAATCCGTACGTATCGGGAATATCAAACAGTCAGGCGAATTTACCAGTCTTACGGACAAGGAGATAGAGCTTCTGAAGCATCTTTCAGACGGTGAATCCTACGAAGAAATATCCAATGCGCTATATCTTAGCGTACCTACCATAAAGCGCTATGTGAATACGATCATATCTAAAACCATGACCAAAAACCGCGTCCAGGCCGTAGCTGAGGCTGTCAGGCAGGGTCTCATCTGATAAGCTGGCCTCCCGGTGCAGCACTAACGCATCGGGAGGCCGGCTTTTTAATATACTAAACTCTAACGTATCTGACCGGCGTCTCCGTGCATTGGGTCAAGGGCAGGATTAAGGAAACACTCACCAATACAGACTTCCATTCGGAGCATTAGGCTCGTATTGCATCAAGTCTGCAGACTAAATTTACGCATAAATCCTGGCACTGCCTCTTTTTCAATCTTAGTAATAACACCGGCGTCGAGCAAATAAGACAAATGGGCGATTGTTTCGCCATATGCGAAAAACTTCATACCGGGCTCAAGCTCCTGCCACAATTTGCCGCCGGTATTCCAGGCACATCCGCTGGTAATCTCATAGAGCATTTCGCAGCCTGATTCCACCAGCGACAGCACATTCTCCAATCTCTCTGCGTGGTGTGCAGACAAATCGTCGCAGCGGGACTTCAAATCGATAAATAGTTCGCCGTGTGCAGGCAGGACGAGGGATACCGGAAGATCCCTCACCTTTTTGAGACTCTGAAGATAGCGGTTGAGGTTTCCGTCATCAAAATTGATATCAATGATATTGGGCGAAATGTTTTTCAGCACATGGTCGCCCGAGATAAAGATCCCTGAGCCTTCATCGAAGAGACAAATCTCCGAGACGTCATGCCCGGGCGTCTCTATGCACCTGAAGTGATACCCGCCCGCAGTCAGAATGTCTCCCTCCTGAAGCTGGGAATATCCCTGTTTCGGCTGACCCCAGGATGTGATATAGGGGGGGAATGCTGTTCGTAGACCGGCTTCACCGTTTTTCCCCCTGACAGGTTTCTCCGCATTTTTATACACCATTTCGGCCAGCCTGAGCTGCTCGTTGAATCCTGCAACCTCGGAAGCATTCGTTCCGTCAGGTCTGCAATGGGCAAACACCCGGCATTCTGCATCCGCCAATGCATGCACCCCTCCCACATGGTCGGGGTGCATATGGGTAATAACAAAGTCTACATTCTTGAGTGACAGACCCAAAGCCAAAACAGCCTTGTGAATAGTCTCGGCCGTGACCGGCAGGTCAAAGCCGGTATCTATTATCAGACTCCGTTCACTGTCTCTGATTATATATGCATTTGTACTGCACAGCGGATTGCCCGGCAGCGGCACATCAATTTTAAAGATGTTGTTTGATACTTCGGTCAATTAAATCTCACGGTCCTTATACGGTGCCGTTTAATGCAAAGCCTTTATCAGCTTCGTAAGTATGGGAACCGCCTCATAAAGATCACCGGCAACAGCATAGTCGCATACATTGAATACCGGCTCGCTGGGATTATTATTAATTGCGACGATTATTTTTGCGTCCTGCGCGCCCGCGATCTGCTGGATCTGGCCGGACGAGCCTATGTCAAGATACAGCTTGGGCTTTACGCTCTTGCCGGACAGACCTATATAGCGGCTGATAGGCATCCATTTGTAATCCACTGCTATGGGTCTCGTGCATGCGGTAACTCCGCCAAGGGCGGCGGTCAGCTCCTCTATCATGGGCATGTCCTCCTGCTTTGCAACGCCTCGCCCGAAGAGCACCACAGTATCGGCGGCACTCACATCCACTGAGTCTCCTGCCTTTGCCCTGACCTCAACGAGCTTGACCTTGCATTCAGACTCACGTTTTTTTCTGATGATCTCTCCGGTAAGAGAAGTATCGGCAGTCTCTGCCTCATAAGTGCGCATGGGCAGCGTTACAACGAGAGTCCCCGATGTACATACTTCACTTGTGCTGGCCATGCCGCTGTAAATTTTTCTTCCCAGCACATAGCGTCCCTCAGCGTCTGTCGTAATGCTCTTGCACTCGGATACGCAGGGCGCCTGAATAGCCTGGGCGACCATAGCCGCGATCGTGCGTCCCCGATTTGTCATGCCGACCATGAACAGCGCAGGCTTCTCCTCCGCAACCACCTTTGAAATATCATCGGCATATGCCTCAAGCATAATGTCCTTTTCTTTTTCAAAAAGAAATACCTTTTGTGCTCCGTGGGCAATAAGCTCGGCGGCATCAGATTCATTTCCGACAAGAATCACGCTGCAGTTGTCACCGAGAGTTTTCGCACCCGTCAGCATCTCGCATGCATTGCCGGAACTCTCGGAAAAAACAAATACTTTCTTATTCATATACCATATTCGGGAAAGAAATCAGCTCTTTTCCGATTGTACCTCCTTTCAAATTTCACGCAAAGCACGGTCAGCTGACAACGCCCTCGTCGATCATACATTTGAGCAGCTTCTGCATGGAGGCCTCCATGCCGCCCCCATCGATGACGATTTTCTTTCTCGCGGTGGAATTGCCGGTTACAGACAGGGTTCTGATGCCCGCGGAAAGCTCCTTTTCGGACAATCTCAGATCCGCGGCTTTCCACTCCGTAAACGGTTTTTTGCCTGCGTTCATGACGTCCTTGAGTTTCGGCATTCTGGGAATGTTGCAGTCCCCGATCACGGAAATCACCGCCGGCAGGGGAACCTCGACTTTTTCAACGTTTGTCTCATTCTCACGGCTGACAAGAATGCGCCCGTCTCCGATTTCAATGTCGGAAACGTATGTTACCACCGGCCATCCAAGTTGCTTGCCAAGACGGGGCGCCATCTGCTGGGCCAAGGTGTCAGAGGCCGCCTCGCTGCAGATGACAAGATCCACGCCTCCGATCTTATTGACCGCGGCCGCCACCACATTGGCCGCGACCATGCAGTCGGCCTGGTCCATGATGGGATCAATGACGGCGAAGCCCTCCTTGGGTCCGCAGGAAAGAACGTCCTTCCGGGATTTCTGAAGGATGTCTGTTCCCGCCGAAAGTGTGACGCACAGGCCGTTCGTTTTTTCCGCGCACTGTACAGCCGCTTCGATGGCGTTGCGGTCATACGGACTAATCTCATAGACCGGTTCCCTGATATCAATAGAGCCGGTTTGAGAGTTTACCGACATACATTTTTCATCCAAAATCCACTTGTAGCATGCTACTGTTTTCATTTATGCTGCTCATCTCCTAATAAATCAATCTGAAAAGCCAAGATATGCACGCTCGGTGAAGAGCGTGCGTATCTCATGGTCTTACAGTACATAATCCGGCGTACGGGACTTCATTATTTCGATAAGCTCGCCTCTTGCCACTTTCCCTGCCGCAGAGGTGGGAATATCAGAAATGAAAAAAACGGTCCTCGGTTTTTTATAGCTTGCCAAATTTGCCTTACAAAAGGATATAAGCTCCTTGCCGCTAAGCGCCGCGCCGGGCTGTATTACTACAGCTGCGGCCACGGTCTCTCCGCATTTATCCCTGTGCAGGCCGAATACTACGCAGTCTTTTACCGCCGGATGCTTCCTTATTGTAGCTTCCACTTCTTCGGCGTATACGTTTTCACCGCCGCTTTTTATCATATTCTTTTTGCGTGTAACGAAATAGAAATAGCCCTCCTCATCCCTAATAAAAATATCGCCTGTAGGCAGCCAGCCATCAACTGCGTGGCAGTCCTTGTCGATATACTCTTTCATCTGCGCCGGACTCTTTCCCCATGCCTCACCGGGCTGCCCGATCGGGACCTCATTGCCGTCATCATCCAGCAGCTTTACTCTGGACATCATGCTGGCTCTGCCTGATGACTTTATTAGCGCTGGCCTCTCGGCAAAGGCCTTACGTGTTATGCGCTGGCTTAGGGTGACTGAGTTTTCGCTGGAGCCATAGCTCAGATACACATCCGCATTTTTGAAGGTTTCAAAGACCTTAGCTACAGTCTCTTCATCTGACGCACCGCCTGCAAGGACAACAAGCTTTACAGAAGAGAGCTTGCCTTCAGCTATGTGAGACGATTTGACTATCCGATAGACAATGGACGGCGGAATAAGTATCAGTTGGGTGACGCCGTATTGCTCGCATTCGTCTATGATATCATCGGCATCGAACTTCCTGCCCATCAGAAAGCAGCCGCCGGACGCCAGTGTCTGAAACATTATTGACAAGCCACCGGTATGAAACATAGGCGCATGATTGAGCATCACATCGTCCGGCATGATTCGCTTCTCGTCACGGTAGCGCATAACGACACGGCAAACAAGCGCTTCGTGGGTGGAAACAACAGCCGAACCATGACAGGTGGTGCCGCCTGTAAAAATAATCAGGGCCTCGTCATCACCTGAAACGGGAACGCTTTCGGCTGCTGCCTCAGATTTTCTGAAGTCTGCTGGTTCATCCAGGTTATCATCGCCGCCCGCTATCCAGCGCTCAATCGAGCCGCAGGCAGAGTCGAGAGCATTAATTCTGTCCTGGAAGCTGCGATGAAAGATAAAAGTTGAACACCCGGTAATATTCACAAGCTCCGCCGTTTCAGCGTCACTCAGTCTAATATTGAATGGAACGAAAACTGCGCCGACACGAAGCGCTGCATAAAACAGCGCCGCATAGAAGACACAGTTGGGATAGAATACCCCCACTCGTTCCCCTTTTTTTATCCCATGGGCAAGCAGCACGTCAGTAAGCAAATTAATTTGTTCATTAAGCTGTTTATATGTCAGTTCACAGTTTCCACATATGATCGCGGTGTGGTTCGGAAAATCCAGAACTGAATTATAAAATAAATCGTATAGGGTCATACTGACACCACCTTTTTACTTACGGTCTATTTTTTTGCAACGCAGAAAACCTCTGTTGGGCAGCTCACCTGTAACTCCATCTGCGTAAAGCTTAGCGATCTCTTCCTCGGAATAACCCAGCTCAGTGAGTATATCCTTGCCATCCTGGTTGTGGCCCGGCGCGCCTCTCCAGTATTTGCCCGGACGGTTCTTCATCTTTGGGACGATATTGACAGCCTTGCACCATCCAAACTGCTCGTCCTCCCATTCCACAAACAGTTCTCTGGCGATAGCGTGCGGGTTATTTTCCATGGTTGCAACATTATGTATCTGGCTGCAGGGGATGGCGTTCTCCATCATGATCTTATCGACCTCCTCCGCGTCATGCTGGAGGCAGTACTGACGAAGCAGAGCATCCAGGCGCTGGGCCTTCGGGTCTTGGCGCATCATTATCATCATGTCCTTGAAATCGGGGTCGTCTTCCACTCCAAGAACCTTGGTAAGTCTGCTAACCGGACCCTTGCCACTGACTGTAAAGATGCAGTCGCCGGTCTTGCAGGGATAGCGCCCAAGACCGATGTAAAGAGGCTCATCGTTTCCGCTGCGCTGCTTGAGTTCATGGAACTGGAAATAGTGCATCGGGTAATTATACTGGACTTTCCACATGGACTCAAACTGTGTGACGTCCACGCTCTCGCCTTTGCCGGTGGCCTGGGCTCCGATATAGGCTGCGAGACCGCTCCAGCATGCAAACAGCGCGGACATGTAGTCGGCAGTATAGGGGTTGGCTTTGATGGGGCCGCCACCTGCCTCACCGTTCAGGTATGTATATCCGCCGAAGGCCTGTCCGATGGGATCGTATGATGGCCTGTTGACATACTCAGGCACGCCGCTCTGACCAAAGCCGGACATATGAACAATAACCAGCTTGGGATTGACCTCCCAAAGCGCTTCATCACTGAGACCCAGCTTTTCATAGGTGCCGCCCTTCTGGCCCTCGATGATTATGTTCAGCTGCTTTGCCAGCCTTAGAAACACTTCGTTTCCTTCCGGAGTACCTAAGTTCAGAGAAAGTGCAATTTCATTCCTGTGCTCTGTAATAAAGCCAAAGGGATCAGAGCCCATACGTCCCATATCAGGCACCTTGGAGTTTTCAAGGCAGATGACCCTGGCGCCGTTTTCGGCCATAAGCTCACCCGCGAAAGGCGCTGCCACCGTATTGCCGTGGATCAGAACGTGAACGTTTTCCAGATTGCCGAACTTTGGAATCTCAGATAATTTCATGGTTTCTCCTCCTAAAAGTTATTTATTTAAAAAATATCTGCATTATTTAATCTGCAGTTTTTTCGAGCCGAAAAAACCGCCGTCCTTTAAGTTGGATATGATCCCGCGCTCATACAAATCATCAATCATGCTTTCGGCGTACCCAAGCTCGGAAAACACATCCCTGCTGTCTTCTCCGTGATCGTGAGCCCCGCTCCAGATCCTGCCCGGGCGGACTTTCATTTTTGGAACCATGCCCACCGCCCTCAGCTTCCCAAAGCGTTTATCCTCCCACTCCATAAAAAGCTCCCGGGCCTTTGCCTGGGGATTATCCTGTATCGTCTCAATACTGTAAATCATGCTGCATGGGATACCTTTGCCGTTGAATACCGAATCCACTTCCTCGGACGTATGCTCAAGACAGAATTTTCTTATATTGAGCTCAAGCTTTTCCGCCGCCATGTCACCACGGGGCAAAAGCTGTATGTTCTTTTGATAGGCCGGATCGTCTGCCATGCCCAATATATCCAGCATTCTTCTGATCGGGCCGTTGGCGGCGCAGCACAGATAGATGTATCTGCCGTCCGAGCACAGGTATGCGCCAAGCCCAAGATAGTCCCGCTCACTGTTTCCATTACGGGTGCGGACCTTGCCGGTTTGAAAATATTCCATGGGAAACCCAAACTGCGTTTTCCACATTACTTCCATCTGGCTGACGTCCACACTCTCGCCACGACCGGTACGCAAGGCGCCAATATAGCCTGCCAAGCCGCTCCAGCACGCGAACAATGCGGTTATATAATCACATGTATAAGGCGCGCGCAGAGGCTCCGAAGGGGGTGGAAAACCATTTATCTCCATAAACCCGCCTGAGGCCTGACCGATAGGATCATATGAGGCGCGCTTCACGTACTCGGGGAGTCCTGTTTCCCCGTAGCCGGATACATGTACAATTGAAAGCCTTGAATTGACCTGCCATAGCCTTTCGTCTGAAAGACCCAGCTCATCAAAGGTTCCGCCCTTGAGTCCTTCAATAAAAATATTGGCCTTTTGCATCAGCCTCAGGAAAACATCCTTGCCTTCCGGAGGCTTCATATCAATACTCACACAGAGCTCGTTTTTATGCTCTGTCAAAAATCCAAATGGCTCCCGGCTGACCCTGCCAATATCCGGACGTCGGGAGTTTTCTACACATATAGTGTTTGCGCCGTTTTCTGCAAGCAACTCAGCCGCAAAGGGTGCGGCAACCGTATTGCCGATAAACACGACCACAAGGCCCTCAAGATTTCCGAATTGAGGTATTTCGCCTATTTTCATGTACAAACCCCCCAACGATATTGATTGTTTATAAAATATCAAATTTGTCGGCGCAATAACATCTGTAAAAGTATCATCCGCCCAAACGAAAGTATAATTGTGAGTCCGATGATGAAACCCGAACAGGCCAGATGCTTGCGGAGCGATTACCTTCTTCTTTTCCAGATCATCTATCGCGGCATTATATCTTCAAACCCAAATCAAGTTGCTGCACAAAACTCCGGCGCGCACTAAATAACAATTTAGTTTTACATGGCGGGTGAGAGCGGTGGTTGCATTTCCGATTTCATGCTCTGCCGGGCGCGCGCCGCCACCTCCGGAATGAGCTCTCTGATTTGTTTCTGAATGCTCTCGATGGACTTCTCCCGCTCATAGGTGAGTGCAACATTTGTTTCGGGTGTATCTGCGGCGCAGCGGTACATCTCGGTGAGCTGCTCTTTTGAAAAGATACGCTGTTTGTTTATAAGCCGGAGCGGATGGCAAAATCCTGCTTGGCGGACGCAAAATCGTTGCCATAGTAATGGCCGAGGGTTAGTCCGGTTTTTTCGTATGTCCACTGCCAGGTAATGAACTGAACGCCGTATTTTGATTCCATCCCGCCGAGAACATAGCCGTTGGAATCGGTCACTTCTTATACGGATCGTCCAGCCCATCGGCTTTCAACGGGGATGCGTTACGCATCAGCGCCATGTATTCATACACTTCCTCGGCAGCTGCCCATGCTTGGTGGTAGACCACCCGCACGTCCGGTGCGTCAATGTATTTCCTTTTAGCGTTCTTTCCCTTTTTGTTTAGATCATAAAAGGCGCTGATTTATGTAGCCATTTCAGCCATTCAATCAGTGCCCTTTGGTGCACATATTTTGTTGGGGGGT
>DHOG01000089.1:0-15187 GCA_002410715.1 Ruminococcaceae bacterium UBA5396
GACCATATGTTTGACAACCGCAGAGATTATCATAATGGATTTAAAAAAAGGCTAGAAAATTCAGACGTTTTATGGTAACATATTAAGCTGTGTATATGATTACTTATCGATTTTTGGAGGAAAAATGATTACGGTATCGGATGTCAGCCTTAGCTTTGGCGGGCAAACTCTATTCTCTCATGTGAATTTGAAATTTACCCCCGGTAATTGTTACGGTGTGATTGGGGCGAACGGTGCGGGGAAGTCTACCTTTCTGAAAATCCTGTCCGGCGAGCTGGAACCGTCCAAAGGAGATGTAGTATTGGAGGCGAAAACCCGCCTTTCTGTTTTGAAACAGGATCACTTCGCCTATGATGATTACTCTGTTTTGGATACCATCATCAGCGGCAATGCCCGCTTGTATGAGGTGATGAAGCAGAAGGATACGCTGTATTCCAAAGAGGAATTCACAGAAGAGGACGGAAACCTGGCCGCAGCGCTTGAAAGTGAATTTGCAGAGCTGGACGGCTGGGAAGCTGAGACCGAGGCGGGGCGCATACTGCAAGGACTGGGTTTGGATCAGGAGCTGTTTTATTATCCCATGAATACACTGACCGAGCGGGAAAAGGTCAAGGTGCTCTTGGCGCAGGCATTGTTTGGCCAGCCGGACATCATTTTGCTGGATGAGCCCACCAACGGTCTTGATATTCAGTCGGTGGACTGGTTGGAGAATTTTCTTCTTGACTACGAGGGAACGGTCATTGTTGTTTCGCATGACCGGCACTTCCTCAATAATGTCTGCACTCATATCGTGGATGTGGATTATAATAAAATTAAGATTTATGTCGGCAACTATGATTTCTGGTATGAATCCAGTCAACTAATGCAGCGAATGCTACGAGATCAGAATAAAAAGGCAGAAGAGAAAATCAAGGAGCTGCAAAGCTTCATTGAACGCTTCTCTGCCAACAAATCAAAGTCTAAGCAGGCAACGTCGCGTAAAAAACTGTTAGAAAAGCTGACTCCCGGGGAGATGCCCGCGTCTTCACGTCGCTATCCGTTTGTTGGTTTTACAATGGATCGGGAAGCGGGTAAAGAGATTTTAAATGTTGAAAATCTAAGCAAAACTGTGGATGGGGTCCGAGTGCTTGACAACATTTCGTTTCGCGTTAACAAAGGCGATAAAATTGCCTTTGTTGGGGAAAATGAAATCGCCAACACAACCCTGTTTAGTATACTTGCGGGGGAAATTGAGCCGGATGAGGGCAGTTATAAGTGGGGGATCAGCACTTCCCAGTCCTATTTTCCAAGAGATAACTCTGCGTTCTTCGATGGATGTGACATGAGTATTATACAATGGTTGGAACAGTATTCTAGTGATACCCTTGAGACATATCTCCGTGGCTTTCTTGGCAAGATGTTGTTTTCGGGTGATGATGTGCTCAAGCCTGTCAACGTTTTGTCGGGCGGAGAAAAAGTGCGCTGCATGCTTTCGCGTATGATGCTGTATGGTGCAAACGTGCTGATACTTGACCAGCCAACCAATCATCTTGACCTAGAATCCATTACAGCGGTAAACAACGGCCTGATTGACTTTAAAGGAAATGTGCTTTTCTCATCCTATGACCATCAGTTTATTCAAACCGTTGCCAACCGGATTATTGAAATAAGACCGGATGGTATGTTGGATAAAATGATGACCTTTGATGATTTTATTGAATTCAAAAAACAAAACGGGTTGTATTAACATGGTTGATATTTACCACATGATTGATTTCAAGGAGAAACTTGCCGGATGGTATTGACATTTAAGCTTTGACAGGTTATAATGTCGCTAATTTAAAACCATAAACCGATGAGTAAGAGTAGTAGGCATGATTTCAGGTGTTTTCAGAGAGCTGCATAAGGGTGCGATTGCGGCAACGTCGAGTATGCTGAATGGACTTACGAGGGCAATCCGAACGCTTTTTGCGCTAGGTGCGACGGGAACTCCGCCCGTTATAAAGGGAGCGCGTATTTTGTACGTGGAAAAGTGCGTTCGTGAAAAGCGAACGAATTCGGGTGGTACCGCAGGAGATTCAGCTCTTGTCCCAAATGGGGCAAGGGCTTTTTGTTATCTCAATTACCGGTTTTCGGTTGGAAACTTTGTTCTATGGGTTTTGGAAACTAATTTCCCGTCAGACGGTAGTTAAGTTTCCGTAACATATTTTATTATATTGAGAGGAGCAAGCCAGCATGAAAAAAGAACCCTATCGCATTTATTTAACAGAAAATGAGATGCCAAATCAATGGTATAATATCCGTGCCGATATGAAAGAACAGCCGGATCTATATCTACATCCGGTCACCCACAAAACGATTGGCCTTGAAGATATGCTGCCGATTTTTTGTAATGAGCTTTGCGCACAGGAGATGAATACAACCGATCGGTACATTGATATCCCGGAGGAGCTGCAGGAATTTTATAAAATATTTCGTCCGTCTCCGGTTATTCGGGCATATAATCTTGAAAAAGCACTGGATACTCCAGCCAAAATCTATTACAAATTTGAAGGCAATAACACTTCCGGTTCCCATAAGCTGAATTCCGCAGCAGCGCAGGCATACTACGCTAAAAAGCAGGGGCTTACAAGTCTTACCACCGAAACCGGTGCGGGTCAGTGGGGAACTGCGCTTTCGATGGCCTGTGCACATTTCGGGCTTGATCTTACTGTATACATGGTCAAGGTTAGTTATGAACAGAAGCCCTTCCGCAAGGCGGTTATCCATACCTTTGGGGCTGACGTAATACCCAGCCCGTCAGAAACCACCCAAGTAGGCAGAGAGATTCTGAAAGCCCATCCGGGAACAGGTGGTTCACTCGGCTGCGCAATTTCGGAAGCGATTGAAGCTGCGCTGAACACACCGAATTGCCGCTATGTTCTTGGCTCGGTTCTCAATCAGGTACTTTTACATCAATCAGTCATAGGTCTTGAGGCTAAGGCTGCAATGGAAAAGGTGGGCGAGTACCCCGACATCATTATTGGGTGCGCCGGCGGCGGCTCCAATCTTGGCGGTTTGATGTCAGCTTTCCTAAAGGATACGTTGGACGGAACACGCAAAGGAACGGAATTCATCGCTGTTGAACCCGCTTCCTGTCCATCGTTAACACGTGGGCGTTACGCATATGATTACTGCGATACAGGCCATGTAACGCCGCTTGCACGTATGTATACGCTTGGCAGTGATTTTATCCCCTCTGCAAACCATGCAGGAGGACTCAGGTATCACGGTATGAGTCCGATACTTTCAAAGCTCTACCATGACGGGTATATGAAAGCAGTTTCCGTGGAGCAAACAAAGGTGTTTGAGGCAGCTGTATTCTTTGCCAAGCATGAAACCATTTTGCCTGCACCTGAATCAGCTCACGCCATTCGCACTGCCATCGATGAAGCCGTAAAATGCCGTGAGTCGGGTGAGGCGAAAACCATTCTGTTTGGCATGACAGGCACAGGATACTTTGATATGAATGCTTATACCTCATACCAGGAGGGTGAAATGAACGACTATATCCCCACCGACGAGGATTTACAGAAAGGTTTTGACACACTTCCGAAAATCTGATGTTAATTTACACCGATTCGGCAAGTATAAGGGACGAGCTACTCTTCTCGAAAATCATGAGGCTACGGCTAAGTTTATGAATATCAAAAAACATCAAAAGAAGGTGATGCACAATGCGTCACCTTCTTTTGATGTATCTTTTTAAATTTTAAGCTGACGTCAGCTTAAAATTTAAAAAGGTTGCGGTCAAACCTGCAGAGGGCATGCGCAGCTTCAATAGATTGCCTGTTTCGGGATCTGATACAATTTCAAATTCACCAGAGGCTGAGCTGCCCTTGGTCACCAGACCTTCGTCTGTAACAGTGCTACCATCATGCGTGCCAAGCGCTCCGTCTAGAACCCCTAATATGCACTGGCCAAGTGCACTTTGAGGGATTGCGGCAGGATCTACACCGAAGGAAATGCCGTGTAGTTTTAGCGTGATTGTATCGCCGTTCCACTGCATTGATAGTCCGTTCAGTGATTTGGGCTCATTAATATCGAATACTAATGTGCCGGCTGATGAACGGGTTAAATGCCCTTTTACATCCATTTCTTGATATTTTACTTCCACATCGCATGAAAAACCGGTGGTTACCGGTTGCTCAGAACCCTTCTTTTTAAAACATGCGACAAAACTTAGGACGATAAATAGAACAAGCGTTAGACTGGTGAAGCGGCGAAGCATGGCTTCAGCTCCTATTTTCTAAATTTAAAAACAGTCCGCTCAGCTCTTCAATTATATCCGTAGGCAGCATGCAATGCTGGGACAGCCTCTGAGCTGCTCTATCACCTGCAAGGCCATGAAGATGTACACCGCACATAGCCGCGTCACGCGGATTCATGCCCTGCGCTAGGAAGGCCGCAATCATGCCTGCCAAAACATCCCCACTGCCTCCGGTTGCCATGCCGGGATTTCCCGTAGTATTGATGAGCACCGGATGACCGCGCGAAGCGATAACGGTTTGATGTCCCTTAAGAACTACAACAGCACCGGTTTCTCCGGCAAAATTACGGGCAGTTTCCACTCTGTTCTCCTGAATCTTCTGGATACTTAAGCCGGTTAATCTAGCCATTTCGCCCGGATGCGGCGTTAGGATAACAGGGGCGCGTACTGTTTTCAATTTATTTATATGTCTGGCTGCAATATTTATTCCGTCTGCGTCCAAAACAATGGGACATTCTATGTTTTTAAGACAATCCAGTACCAATGCTGCCGCACCGGCTGATTTACCGATTCCGCAGCCAATCAACAGTGCATCGGCGGTGTTTGATTGCTTGCGCATCTCGATACGTGAGGATAAAGTAAAATCTCCCCGTGCAGTCTCATCAAGAAGACAGAATACAGGCTCGCACAAATTGGATGCGGCAATGGGATAAAGCGAGGCGGGCAGAGCCGATAGAACCAGCCCGGTTCCGCACCTTAATGCTGCACGCACCGATAGCATGGCTGCGCCCATCATGCCGCGGCTGCCGCACAGGGTGAGCAGCCGTCCGTAATCCGCTTTATTGCTTTCATCCTTACGTTTTTTAAAGCAGTTGCCGACCATATCAAAAGTGATTTCAGCTTGGCCTGACAAATAAGGCTTCAGCAGTTTTTCATCGATTCCGATGGAAACGACATGCACATCACCGCTGAATACTGCTCCGCTAGGTGTAACCAACCCGGCTTTATTTGCGGTAAATGTGATTGTCAAATCAGCTTTCAGTGTATCTGGGTCTGCTTCACCGGTATCCGCATTAATGCCGCTGGGAACGTCAACGGCAATTACAGGGACCGAGCTTTTATTTATTACATGAAAAGTCGAACGTAAAGAATCGGGAAGTAAACCACGAAATCCAATACCGAATACGGCGTCAACAATAATTGAAGCATTTCGAATGCTGCTGGCGGCTATATATGGTTCTTTCTCAAGGCTAATCTGTTCAATATCGCTGTTTCGAATAATTGACAGCCGTTCTTTAGCACTTTCGGAAACAGGATAGCCGCAGGTGAGGATTACAGTAACCTTTGCACCTTCATCCATTAATTTTCGTGCTATGACAAAGCCGTCTCCACCGTTGTTGCCTTTGCCGCAGAGCAGCACCACTGATTTATCTCGTATATCGTATAAGGAACGAATTAGCTTTGCTGCCGCACTTCCTGCGTTTTCCATCAGCCGAAGCTCTTCTAAACCATCGAGGATTGCGGCCCTTTCCACTGCCTGCATTTGTGCCGTTGTCAGTACATACATACTTGGCTCCCCCTTATAAAAATCAGGAGGGCAGCTGCCCTCCTGTAATTCAAACTATTGCGCGGTTTTTTTGTTTGTCTCACGCAAAACAAGGGCTGAGAGTCCTGATTTTAGCGCATTCAGTACTCGATCTTCAGGCTGAAAAATAACCAGTGTATGCCCGTTCTTTTTACTGCGATACGTGAAGCACCACAGCTCGTCAATATCGGCAGACGGAGCTGCCATCACTTGTCTATCAAATTTTCTGCCTGCAAATTCCCGTCTGTTATATGGTTCGAGGCTTTCAATTTTTTGGCCTGCAACCGAAACAATTCTTTTCCTCTTCCGTTTGGCTGTAATTTGATCAATATCGATATCACCATTTGTCACGCTGTACTCATATTCAATATTTAAATTTGTTAATATCCACCACATGCCATAGACGATACCGACAAGCAAAAGAAATGCCAGCGGTCCGATAAAAGCAAGTGCTAGCCCAAAAAGAAAATACGTTACAATTACAGCAAGGG
The DNA here is from genome assembly GCA_002410715.1 of Ruminococcaceae bacterium UBA5396. GTDB lineage: Bacteria > Bacillota > Clostridia > Oscillospirales > Acutalibacteraceae > Avimonas. Next base: position 6,305 of record DHOG01000089.1, read on the forward strand.
TAATTGAAGAAAAAATAATTGCATACTCTTTTACGCCTTTCTGTCTCGCTACAATCTGTTCAACAAATGTATCCACATAAAACACTCCTTTAATTTGGCAACTCGCTTGGAAATTATTATAGCATGATATAATTATAGATTTCAATTCATTTATCCTATTTTGTGTAAATTACACCAATAAGAACAGATTTAAGCCTTTCCTCGGTTCAATTTTCTGTACTCTGTCGGTGACAACCCAGTTTGTTTTTTAAACACCCTGCTAAAATACAGGGCGTTTTGATATCCAACAATATCGCCTATTTCACCTATGTTGTAGGATGAAGAGGATAAGAGCTCCTTGGCTTTATTGATACGGACATTTGTAAGGTATTGCTGGGGACTTACTCCGACCTGTTTATGAAACATTCTTGTAAACCAGCAGACGCTCATATTGGATTTTGTAGCATAAGCCGAGACGCTGAATGGTTGGTTAAATCTTGACTCCAGCAATTTTACAGCCTGCTCAACCTGTTTATTTCTTAAATAAAGTTTGTTTTCTTTTTCAAAAATAGAGCGAGACATCAAAATAAACAGTTCAGAACCATATGTATTTGCCAGCTCTTCAAAACTTTTACGCTTTAGCTGAAGCTCCTGTATAATATTCCTAAACATTATGCCATAATCATTTTTTACCTGGACATAAAATATTTTTTCGGGAGCCAGACCTTTATCTAGTAATATTTCCATAACATTGTTTCCGGTGAAATGCAGCCAGTATATTTCCGGTGAATCACAAAGCTTATAATAATATCTTTGAGGCTCATTCGGGTAATAGATAACAATGTTTCCTTCCCGGACGGGGTGCATATTTCCGTCTGTTTCAAAGTATGCAGTTCCCTTTATTATATAAAGGAGCTGATAATCCCTCCTTCCTTTTGGGCGAAAGGTACTGAAAATCTCCTTTTTAACCAATGTGTAATGTCCACAGCTGGTGACCGTTAACGGGTGATCATGATCCGCGATATCAATATCACTGTTGTTGTACAGGCTGCCGGAATTCATCATCATTTTTTATAACCATCCTTTTATAACAGTCTCAGATTTCTTACACGTGTATTTGCTTATATTATATCTTAACAGCCATTTCTTGTCTATGCATTAGTATCGATTTGTGCATATATGAGACAATCAATTATATGGACACAGTTAACATAATCGTTATAATAGTGTTATATTATTCAGGTAAAAAATATTATCGATCTATGGGAAAGGGTGCTTTTATGATTATAGAAAACTATTTTGAAAATCCGCAGATTCTTCATGTCAATACAATGCCCAATCGTTGCTATTACATACCATGCAATGATGAAAAGACTGCATTGTCAGATAATAGCCGGCAGATTTCAGTTCGATTAATGATGTTGAGTGGTAGATGGGATTTTAAGTATTTTAAAAGTATCCATGATGTATCGGAGAAGTTTTGGGAAGATGGGTTTGAACCGAGTTGCCCTGAGACCATCCCTGTCCCGTCTGCCTGGCAGATGCACGGGTATGATAAACACCAGTATACCAATGTACGCTATCCCTTTCCTTATGATCCGCCGTATGTTCCAAACGATAATCCGTGCGGTATTTATGAACGGATTTTTATACTGGAAGAAACCTCTTCTGATTTAATGAAGTTTTTAACTTTTGAGGGCGTCGATTCATGCTTTTATGTATGGGTCAACGGTAAATTTGTGGGGTATAGCCAGGTGTCCCATTGTACAAGTGAATTCAATATAACCGAATTTGTGCATTCCGGGGAAAACCGAATAACCGTTCTGGTGTTGAAGTGGTGTGACGGCAGTTACCTTGAGGATCAGGATAAGTTTAGAATGTCCGGGATATTTAGAGATGTATATGTTTTGTTTCGACCGAACAAGCATATTAGAGATTTTACTGTCACAACCACACTAAGTGATACATATGAGAAAGCGGTATTGAATGCTGCAATAGAGTTTTATGATTCCGGCATTCCGGTGGATTATTCTCTTTTGGATGCAGGCGGCCGACTGATTTCAGAGGGAGTCTGCCAGGATGGAAATATAGAAATCAAGCTGGATAATCCAGTGTTATGGAATGCCGAAAATCCGTATCTGTATTCGCTGCTCCTGAAAACAGACCAAGAGGTGATTTGCGAAAAGGTTGGGTTCCGCGAAATTTCAATTATCAACAGCGTTGTGTATCTTAACGGGAAAAAAGTAAAATTCCGTGGCGTTAATCGCCATGACAGCAGTCCATATGTCGGTCCAGCTGTTTCCTATGAACATGTCAGACATGACCTCGTGCTGATGAAACAACATAATATCAATGCAATTCGAACCAGTCATTACCCGAACGCACCTTATTTTCTTGAAATGTGCGACCGATATGGGTTCTATGTGATTGACGAGGCTGATATCGAATGCCACGGTGTTATCAATCTATACGGTAAAGACTCACATTTTGCAAAGCTTGCCGGGGATGAAAGCTATCGCGACGCATGGGTAGATCGTGTTGCCCTTCTTTATTCCAGGGATAAGAACCGCCCGTCTGTTCTTATATGGTCAATAGGTAATGAATCCGGCTATGGTCCAAACGCCGAAGCTGCACTTGCCTATTTAAAGGGTGTCGACCAAACAAGGCTAACGCATTACGAGAGCGATTACAAATCTCCGGATGGACATATCAACGACTTTTCAAACCTTGATTTTAAAAGCAGAATGTACGCCTCCTTCCGAGAGGTGGGCGAGTACTGCAGCAATCAAAACAACCATAAGCCATTTATACTTTGTGAGTATTCCCATGCAATGGGCAACGGACCGGGTGATTTGGAGGAGTACTTTCAACTGACAGAGAAATTCGATAATTTCTGCGGCGGCTTTATATGGGAATGGTGTGATCACGCTGTTTATATGGGCAAAACTGCGGACGGAAAAGAAAAATATTTTTATGGCGGTGATTTTGGAGAATTTCCGCATGACGGAAACTTTTGTATGGACGGATTGGTCTATCCAGATCGGCGAGTGCATACCGGTCTGCTGGAGTATAAAAATGTGATCCGGCCTGCACGCATGGAAAAAGGCAGCGGTAAAGATGAGTTTTTCTTAAAGAACATATTGGATTTTACAAACCTTAAGGATTATTTGACAATCTCCTATGAGATAACATGCAACGGTACGCTGGTATTAGACGGCGATATTAACGATGCTGAAACGCTGAATGTCCAGCCGCATGAAAGAAAAAAAATTGTTATTAGCATACCCGAGCTAAATGAACTGAACGGTCGAATTCTAATAAGATTCATTTACAAACAGAAAACGGATGATGTGTTCAAATCCGCTGGATATGAACTCGGTTTTGACCAGATTCAACTGGAGGATCGACGAGTAAAAGTGGATAACACCGTACAAAACGGTGGAATGATCAATATTGAGGAAACCGATGAAATGGTTATTCTATCCGGTGATTGTTTCCGCTATAAATACAACAAGCTTACCGGCGTATTTGATGAAATGACAGCAGGTAACAAGACATTGATTGAAAAACCGATGGAGTATAATATCTGGAGGGCTCCGACTGATAATGACCGCAGTATCAAACAACAATGGATTCAATGTGGATATGACCGTACGTTATCCCGCTGTTATCAAAGTGAAGTGAAGCGCCATAAGAATGCGGTCATAATAACAAGTGATTTGTCTATATCGGCGGTATACATACAGCGTATCCTGGAAATTGTGAGCAGATGGAAAATTGAAAGCGACGGGAGTATTTCCTGCAGGATGGAAGTGAAGAAGAACCCCAACACCCCGTTTTTGCCGAGATTCGGTATGCGTCTGTTCCTTCCGAAAGAAATGAGCAATGTCGAATATTTTGGCTTTGGTCCATACGAAAGCTATGTTGATAAGCATCGCGCTAGTTGGCTGGGTCTGTTTCGGGCAACTGCCAAGGAGCTTCATGAAGACTATGTCAAGCCACAGGAAAACGGAAGCCATTACGGGTGCGATTGGGTAAAAGTAAACGGATCTTACAGTGGGTGGAAAGCATGTTCTGTTTCGGAACCCATAAGCTTTAATGTATCACCCTATACCCAAGAGATGCTAACTAATGCGAAACATAATTTTGAGTTACAGGAAAGTGACTACACAGTCTTTTGTTTGGATTATATACAAAGCGGTATTGGATCCAACAGCTGTGGGCCTGAATTAGATGAAAAATACCGTTTGGATTCGGATTTCGTTTTTGAATTTAATCTTACTCCTGAGATATAAATTAGTAAGGCCGCCCTTTTGGGGCGGCCTTACTAATTTATTAACCCTGCTGGCTTTGCTGTCCCTGCTGGTTTTGTTGACCGGACTGTTTGTTTTGACCCATTCCGCTAATGATTTGCGGAATTTTATCCATAATTTGTCCCGCATTGCTTCCGACCGACATCATCTGAACGTTTTGGTTCTGATCATCAATTACGATTACCGCTTCGGTGTTTAGCTTTGCGCCGAGACCGAGGGCACCTGTTCCGCTTCCTGCTGAACCACCCATACCGCTGGCTCCCGCCGTGCCACCGCTCATATGGGCATTACCGCCGCCGTAACCGACCGTAACCGAAACGACAGGCATGAAAGTCTTTTCACCCTGTGTTACAGGCTTACCGATAACACCCTCTTTCTGAGTAAAGTTTTCTAAGCTGTGAAACAATACGTCCAGATTTTCATTTAGATTCATCTGCTCCATGCTATATCTCTCCTTTTATTTTTGTTTTCCAGCTGAACACGCATTATATTTGCAAGTGTTCTGCCTAAATCCAGCTCTGAACCGGCAATAATATACACATACTGATCGAAAGACAGAAAATCGGGGAATTGTGAAATTTTAATGCCACTCAAATAAGACTGAATGATTTGAATAACCCCACTGGTAATGCCGGTGGAAAACGGGTTGTCAAAGCTGTAATAAACATTTGCAAATGAGTTATTAAGATCAAGGGCTCTGATTAATTTCCATTTTAATATCTTTTTCCCTCCTAATGCCTTAATAACTTTTGAAAAAATGCGTATTTTACCTAAATACACATCAATACTAGAATTGCTGCTTCTGACATTTGCTTTTGCTGTAAGCAAAGAATTGAGCCAGCTTAAGCGAACCGCCAATTCATTTGCATTTGTATTAAATTCTAGCCTTATTGTTATGACAGTAAAAAGAAGAATCAATACAATTAATGTCAGCAAAAGCAGAATAATAAGCAGAATATACATCATAAGGCCAGCGCCTTTCTGCACATTTTTATCTGAAAGATAACGTGCAAATTTTGGAGGCAAGCTATTTTGTTTAACTTACCTCCAAAATTAGTGTTTCCTGATTAAATTCACTTATAATATAATAATATTTGAAATAAAACTAATATACTCAACAGGCTCGCTCAAAATCTTTTTTTAGCCTTTTTATTATTTTCTTTTCAAGTCTTGATATGTATGACTGTGAAATACCAAGCAGGTCGGCAACCTCTTTTTGGGTATGCTCTTTATTCCCATTAATACCGAATCTAAGATACATGATGAACTGTTCACGTTCTGTCAAGTGGGAGATGCATTCAAGAAGCAGGTTCTTTTCCGCCTCTTGCTCTATATTTCGATTAACGATATCAGGCTCACTTCCCAATATATCCGAAAGAAGAAGCTCATTTCCGTCCCAATCTACGTTCAGCGGTTCATCAATTGACATCTCGTTTCGTAAGGGTGCATTTTTCCTTAGATACATTAGAATTTCATTTTCAATACAGCGAGAGGAATAGGTTGCAAGCTTTATGTTCCTTAACGGACAGAATGTATTGACCGCTTTAATCAAACCAATGGTTCCAATAGAGATTAGATCTTCAATTCCAACTCCGGAATTTTCAAATTTTCGTGCAATATAAACAACTAATCTTAAATTATGAGTTATTAGTTTGTCGCGTGCTGAATAGTCTCCCGCTGCTATTTTATTAAAAACTTCTGCTTCCTCTTCTGCGGTGAGCGGGGGAGGAAGGGTATCTGCTCCGTTTATATAATACGTTTGGTCAGCTATATGGCCCAATAACTTTTGCCACAGCAGACGTATTCGATTAAGAGCCGCGGCTATCGCTTTTTGCAAGATGATCTGCTCCTTTCCAGCAAATTAACCAAATCAGTACCAATGATTGCGTCATATTCGCCTCGTCCCAATATGCGGCAGATTGCGACATAAGCTCCTGTTATATCTGTGTTTGCGTCCTGTGATGAAACCAGATCCATGTGAGTGGGCACAAAAGCCGGCAGCAGACCGGTTCCGCTGACTGTATGGAGTGGTATCATGCGCAGCCGTGAACGCACAGCGGCTGCAACACCACCATGGCTGCCTTCAACACCCTCTGAGGTATCAGTGCCTTGATAAGAATCATTATTATCTAAAGTATTAGATATAGATTTGTGTAGTTCCTCCGAGAGATAGGATTCAATTGCGCCAAATCTCACCACAGCTACCGGACTTCCGGAAAATATTTCGGTAACATGGTGACCGGTGTCATACAGTGTCCGCAAACTAACAGTACCGTTGCCGCAGTCCAAAATCAGCCGATATTCCTGTCCAAGTGCTAGACGTTTATGAGTAAGTCTGTCATAAATGCTAATTGCAAAATAACTGATTACCGTTAACGCTGTTAGCATAAGAGGGGATACATTGTAGTACACAACACCGTTAATCACGTAGAATCCTGCCGGTGCAGCAAAAAACCAGATTGCAAATGCAATCCCGCCAAATAATGCGGAGCAAACCAGAAATACCGCAAGCTGTTTTATGTAAAGAATGAAACTACGCCATATAAAAGCGATGCGAATAATGATACATGCGCATACAGCTTTTAAAAGAAACGATATCGGTACAGGCAAAGCGGGAAGAAAAAGCATACATGAGCAAGCACTGCCTGCAATCGCACCCAATACCAACCTGAATCTTTTTGGAGGCAGACGTAAAATCCGAGATACAGCAGACAGAAGCAGGAAATCTATGAACAGATTTAAAGCAATCAGTATATCAATATATATAACAGGCATCAGCCCAATCACCTCCGAATCATTAAATACTAAAACCGGTCCGCTCATTTATTATAGCGAGGAAACCGGTTTGATTATGACGAAAAAGCGGTTAAGGACAAATAAAAATACCGGGACAGCCGAAGCAGTCCAGGTATGTATTGGTAATACTGTGTTAAAGCAGTTTAAACTTGGCAGAAAGGGAGGCAAATGCAGTTTTCCAAACAGGAATATTATTATATTCATAGTAGTGATATCCTTCCGGATCTACCGACATAGCTAAAAAAATGATTACAAGGATGAAGCTTGAAACAAAAAACATGATAGCACCAATTACAATACCGGCAATTGCCATACCTCCGTCTCCCTTTGACTTTGCAACTATACCAAGTATAAGTCCCAGCAGAGATAATAATATGTTTAATCCAGGAATCCAGCAAAATACTACGCTCACGATACTTAGAACCAATGAAGCAACCGCAAGCCCGGATTCAGGCTTTGCGGGTTTATAGGGCGGCTGATAATTATAGTGCGGATATGCAGGGGGAGCCTGGTAATATTGAGGGGGATAATACGGCTGCTGATAATATTGCTGTTGGTTATATTGCTGCTGTCCGGGATTATACGGCGGATAGACAGGAGGCTGCTGGGGGGATGGTGCAGCCTGTGTGTGCTGAAACTGTTCCGAGGATTGATTGTGTGTATCATGTGTATATGGAGTAGCAGGAGGGGGATTGTTTTGCTGCGCTGTGTTTATGTCAGGGTTACTGTGATTTGACGTATGATCACCATCGAAATTCGGGAAACCGCCCGTATTCTCCGCCATTGCAATTCTCCTGTCTATAATTTACTGTTTTGTTCAAACTCATTATAACAAACTAATTGTTCAAAGACAAGAAAGTTTTGCCTTGTAAAACTTGATATTGAATTTCCCAGGAATCCTGCGGGCACGGGTGGGTTCTAATTCAAATTAGTATTAAAATCCGTGAGTTTATAAATAAATGATAATTTGATGTTGACGATAACCGATATAACTGGACATCACGCCAATTCTGCTGAATAGCCGTTGCAATTCGCGGATTTCATGTTAAAATATAAGTCATTGTTATTATTAAGTGATCGGGCAGATTTTGTCTTGCCCGTTTCATTTTACAGGAGGATATTTTATGCGCGCTGTTATTACCGTTATCGGCAAGGATACCGTCGGAATACTCGCAAAAATTTCATCTGCTTGTGCAGAACATCATAATAATATTATAGAGGTAACTCAGTCTGTCATGCAGGATTTATTTGTAATGATCATGCTGGTTGACATTTCAAAATGCACCATCCCATTTACGGAATTTGCTGATCAAATGTCCGAACTGGGCGAAGAGATGGGCCTTTCTATCCGGGCTATGCATGAAGATATATTTAATTCAATGCACAGGATATGAACCGCCAATTATAATATTCATCTTACGAATCTGAAAGGAATAGAACTGTGATCAATACCAAGGATATTTTGGAAACCATTACCATGATCCAGGACGAGCATCTTGATGTCCGTACCATAACAATGGGTATCTCTCTGCTTGACTGCTGTGACAGTGATATAGATAAAACATGCACCCGTGTTTATGATAAAATAACCCGATATGCTCGGAACCTGGTAAAAACAGGCGAGGATATTGAAAAGGAATATGGCATCCCAATCATCAACAAGCGTATCTCGGTAACGCCTATTGCAATGGTTGTCGCTTCATGTGCCGTGAAGGATCCCGTGCGCCTTGCCCTAACACTGGAGAAGGCGGCACGTGCTTGCGGTGTTAATTTTATTGGGGGTTATTCCGCTCTG
>DHOG01000089.1:15341-15618 GCA_002410715.1 Ruminococcaceae bacterium UBA5396
TTATTGGGGGTTATTCCGCTCTGGTTCAGAAGGGCTTCTCTCCTGGTGACCGTGAATTGATTGAAAGCATACCGGAGGCATTATCCGTAACCGATCATGTCTGTTCATCCGTAAACATCGGTTCTACCAAAGCCGGTATCAATATGGATGCGGTTGCTCTTATGGGACATACTGTAAAACGTACCGCCGAGCTTACGGCTGATAGGGACTGCATCGGCTGTGCCAAGCTGGTAGTGTTCTGTAACGCGCCGGAGGATAATCCTTTTATGGCGGGGGG
>DHOG01000089.1:15781-45066 GCA_002410715.1 Ruminococcaceae bacterium UBA5396
CTTTTATGGCGGGTGCTTTCCATGGAGCCGGCGAGCCTGACTGTGTCATAAATGTGGGTGTATCCGGTCCGGGTGTGGTTCGCGCAAGTCTTGCTAAGGCGGGTGATTGTGACCTTACCGAAGTTGCGGATATTATTAAAAAAACTGCCTTCAAAATCACACGTATGGGTCAGCTTGTTGCAATTGAAGCATCAAAAAGACTGGGAGTACCCTTTGGAATTGTAGATCTATCACTTGCTCCTACTCCGGCAATCGGTGATTCAGTGGCATATATTCTTGAAGAAATGGGGCTAGAATGCTGCGGTGCTCATGGTACAACCGCCGCGCTGGCGCTGCTGAACGACGCGGTGAAGAAAGGCGGCGTTATGGCATCGTCTCATGTGGGTGGACTGTCCGGCGCATTTATTCCGGTCACAGAAGATGCTGGTATGATCCATGCGGCACAGGTAGGGTGCCTCCGCATTGAAAAGCTGGAGGCTATGACAGCTGTTTGCTCGGTCGGTTTGGATATGATTAATATTCCAGGGGATACGACTGCAGAAGTGATATCCGCAATTATCGCAGATGAAGCCGCAATTGGTATGGTTAATTCTAAAACGACCGCGGTTCGGCTGATTCCGGCAATTGGTAAAAAAGTCGGGGAAGAGCTTTCATTCGGCGGCTTGTTAGGAGGAGGTCCCGTCATGCCCCTGAACACATGGTCTCCTGCCCGCTTTATTTCACGCGGGGGACGGATCCCGGCACCAATGCAAAGCTTAAAAAATTGACAAAGCATCCTTAATTCGTTCAGACACTTGTAAAGAGGGAAAATTTGGTTTATAATATCGATTAGTTACCCGCCATTTATTGCGGGGCTGCTGCATACGATATGGGACGCCGGACGTCGCCCCTTAATGGTATAGCGTATTATTTAAATGCGAAATATCATGAACGGAAGGCAACTCCCGCTCAGCGTATATTGCATCAGCCCCGTTTATTTATGCAGATTGGAGGCGAAGCTTATGGAAAAAATGATCCGCCAAATTGTTGATATGGATATTAAAGCACGAGAAATAACAGAGGCGGCGCAGAAAGAAAAGCTTGAATCTGAGAAATCAATAAATGAGAAAACTTCACAGCTTCGTGAAGAAGTATTGTCCCGTGCCCGCCGACGGATTCAGATTAATAAAGAGCTCGAAAATGTAATCTTGGATCAGGAATGGGCAAAAGTTAATGCGCATTATGACGAACAGCTTCATCGTATAAACCTACTGTATGCGAGATGCGGAGACGAGTGGGTTGAGGCTATCGTGAATCGTGTTTTAAGCGAATAGATTTTGGTTGTTTGGCTTAAGTATCTGAAAGGCAGGTTGCCGCTGTGTTCGATTCATCATTTTCAGCCAATGTGATTCTGGCAAAAGCCAGAGCAATGTATGGCAAGTCCCTGAAGGCTAAGGACTACACAAATCTACTGAACTGCCACAGTATAAGTGAAATTGCCTCCTACCTTAAAAATAACACTGGATACGCATCTGTTTTATCAGAGGTCAATGAAGCGACCATACACCGCGGGCATTTGGAAATGCTGCTTCGGCGTAAGCTGTTTAATGATTATGCTTCATTAGTCCGGTATGATAGGACTGTTGGGATGAAGATGTCGAAATACTTGATACAGCGGGCTGAAATTGAGCTGATCATCTCCTGTATTCGTCATTTAGTTGCCGGACGGGCAAGTCAACTTATCTTTTCAATGCTGATGTTATTTTCTTCACAGGCCAATCTTAATCTTGCACTTATTAGCAAAAGCAAAACCTATGCCCAGCTTCTTGATGCGTTAAAACATACGATGTACCACGATATACTGATTCGGTTTCCTCAGAATGAAGACGGCAAAATCAGGTTGACCGAAATAGAGACTGCCCTATATGAAATGCTGACAAAGACGGTATATCAAATGATACGAAGTTTAAAAGGTTCGGCCCAGGTAGAACTGAAGAATCTATATGGAACGCTTGTGGACGTCCAGAATGTAACACGAATTCTGCGACTAAAACGCTATTTTAGCGCAGAACCGGATTTTATACGAAACAACCTGTTGCCATATGCAAATATTATACCTGCAAATGTTATGGAGAGAATGATTTACGCTCCCGATGCCGATGCTGTAATGGATATTTTCCTTTCGACTGCGGTTGGCCGCCGTTTGCCGAAGTCGCAGCTTGCCTTTGAATATGATTTGCATCAGCGGGTGCCTTATTTTACGGCACGCAGACATATTCACTATTCCATTCATCCTGCCGTTGTTTTAATGTCATATATTTTTATCATGGACATAGAACTTGATGATATTATTAATATTATTGAAGGAATAAGATACGGACTTCAGCCGGAAGAAATAAAACCAATGCTTGTGTTGGCGAATTACTAAGGAGGTGGCGAAAAGTGGCTGTTTCTAAAATGAAGCTCGTGAATATTATCGGACATATCGATTCACTTGACGCTACGCTGTATGCCTGCGGGAAAACAGGAGTAACCCAGCCGGATGAAACGTTGACGTTTTTCTCCAACACCACTGACTTCACAACACTGAATGAAGAAAACCCATATACCGAGGCTTTAACCCGACTAGAATCCGCTGTTTCTCGAATCGGTGGCAAGCTGACAGAGGTGGATGTGGACATTAGTACAAAAATCGATAGGGAAGAGCTGAAACGGTATGCGAACCACTTTTCAGAACGTGTTACCGAATTAAACAAGCAACGTAGATCACTGTCTATGCATGTCGAGCAGCTTAACAAAGACTGTGAACAGTTTGAGCATTTTCTCGGACTGGGCATAGATTTGGATGCGATTCTTGCCTGTACCATGATAAAGGTAAGATTCGGAAGGCTGCCAAAAGACAGCTACGAGAAACTTGAGTTATATGATGCTAATCCGTATGTCTTGTTTTTTCCAGGTACTTGCGATGGTGAATACTATTGGGGTGTCTATTTTGCCCCGTTAGACTTTGCGGATGAGGTCGATCGGGTATTTTCGGGATTGTACTTTGAAAGGCTTCGTATTCCTGCAGCGGTTGGAACACCAGAGGAAATCGTTTCCAATCTTCGTGCCGAAAAGGCTGAGATTGAGAAAGAATTTACTCAGCTGGATCAGGAAATCTACGGGATATGGAAGCAGGAAAAATTCGCATGTCTGCGTGTCTACTCAAAACTGCGTTTATTGAATTATTACCATAGTGCAAGACGCTATGCAGCAAAATATAATAACAAGTTCATACTTGCGGGATGGATACCGGCAAGTGACGAGGAGAAATTCCGAATCGCCCTTGATACCGTTGATTCGATTGAATATACCATTGAACGTGCGGAAAATGATGCCCATCACACACCTCCGGTAAAGCTAAAAAACCCGAAACTATTTAAGCCGTTTGAGTTCTTTGTGGATATGTTCGGGCTTCCCCGGTATAACGAGATTGACCCGACTATATTCGTAGCCATGACCTATACAATATTGTTTGGCATTATGTTCGGCGACCTCGGTCAAGGACTCTGTGTTGCGGCAATGGGCTGGCTTATATGGAAATCTAAAAAGATGGCGATTGGAAGGATTCTGATTCCCTGCGGTATTTCGGCTGCTATTTTCGGAACCGTGTTCGGGTCTGTTTTCGGTTTTGAACATGTTCTTGACCCTGTGTATAAAGCCTTGTTCGGACTTCATGAAAAACCCATCGAAGTTATGAACCCCAAAATGACAAGCACCATACTGCTGGCATCCGCCGGAGCCGGACTTGCGCTTATCATCATTGCAATGCTGCTAAATGTGTATTCCAGTCTGAAACGTAGGGATTACGAAAGCGGTGTTTTTGGATCAAACGGAGTTGCCGGATTATTGTTTTATTCCTCCCTTGTGTTTGGATTGATCGGACAGCTATCCGGTATTTTTAAAATGACCCTGCCATATGTACTGCTCCTTGTCATACTGCCTCTGATTCTTGTTTATCTTAGGGAACCTCTCGGTAAGCTGATGGCTCGTGAGGAAAAATGGCAGCCCGAAAGCTGGGGAGAGTATTTTCTTCAAAACTTCTTTGAGCTTTTTGAAATGATGCTTTCTTATCTATCCAATACAATGTCTTTCCTTCGGGTTGGCGCATTCGTGCTGGTTCATGCCGGAATGATGATGGCGGTGTTTACGCTGGCAGGGTTAACAAGCGGCTTACCTTATATTCTGATTGTTGTTATCGGAAACATCATTGTTATGGCAATGGAAGCACTGCTGGTTGCCATCCAGGTTATGCGTCTGGAATTTTATGAGATGTTCAGCCGTTATTATAATGGCGACGGCCGCCCATATCATCCGCTTGAAGCCGGTACCGGAGAGAAGGTTTTTTCGGATCGCACCTGAGTATATTTGTTAATCAATTTCCGGTTGGTAGGTCTTCCGGTTATAATTTAGGAGGTAAAATTTATGAATCTTATTTATTTGCTTGTTCCTATTGCTCTGCTCGTATTCTCGGTTGTTTTTTCGATTGTTCTTGTCAAGCGCGGTACATCGGCAAAACGTGCCATGGCGATACACTTTCTTTCCCTAATTGTAATCGCTACCATATGTATTATGCTACCTATCGGCGCTTCGGCATCTGAAGCAGATACAAACGAGGCAATTGTCGTACAGGCTGAAAATACACAGTCCGAAGGGGCATCAAGCGGTTTGAAATATATCGGCGCCGCGCTGGCAGTCGGACTTGCGGGCGTAGGCGGGGGCATCGCGGTTGCAGCCGGTGCTCCGGCCGCAATCGGTGCAAATGTGGAGGACCCTAAATCATTTGGTAAATCAATTATATTCGTTGCTCTCGGTGAAGGCTTTGGACTTTACGGTTTGCTGATTGGAATTCTTTGTCTAGTTCTTTAATCAAATTTAAGCTGGTGGTGCGGTATGCGCTTTTACGTAATCAGTGACAATCTTGATACCAAGATCGGAATGCGATTGGCGGGAATCGACGGAGTTGTGGTTCATGAAAAGGAAGAGGTAACAAAAGCTCTTTCTGACGCAATGAATATGGATGATGTTGCAATTGTATTGATAACAGAGCGCCTTGTGAATCTCTGCACTGACCTTGTGGATGAATTGAAGCTCAATCGTACCCGTCCGCTAATCGTTGAAATACCCGACCGCCACGGAAACGGAAGAGCGAAGGATTCTATCACGAGATATGTGCGTGAGGCAATCGGGATAAAAATTTGATATTATTTCTGCACCATTAATTGAGGATTATAACCGGAAGGGTATGGTTGTATGCCAAACAGTGAGGAAAAGGTAAGCAAATTTGTACAGGCGATTACTGCCTATGCAGAGGAACAGCGCGATAAGATATTGCGTGAAGCAGAAGCCTTTAAAATGGAACGGCTGCAAAAGGCGGAAGAGGAAGTTCTTACTGAATCCTATAAACTTATACAACAAGAAACCGTCCAAATACGTAACGAGGGCGTTCGAGAGATGTCACGCCGGGATCTTGCAGCACGTAAAGATGTTCTTGCCCGACGTCGTCAAATCATGGACGAAGTGTTTTCAAAGGCAGAGCAAAAGCTGCTTGAATATGCTTCTTCCCCCGATTATCCTGATTATTTAGAAAAGCAGCTCAAACAAATGGTACAATTTTTCCCCGTCGGCGAAACAGTATATGCCGTTTCATTAAGAGATGCGGTTCTGGTGAATCGGCTTTCTTCTTTATGCCCGCTAGGCGGTCGTGTTGAAGTTTCCGATGACATTAAAATTGGCGGTATTCGTGCTACGAACCCCATCAATGGTCAAATCGTGGACAATACACTGGATTCAAAACTCCGGTCTCAACACGAGTGGTTTACCATATCATCGGGACTAATCGTGGGATAACATTAGACCCACGAGACACGTTACGCTATACAAACGGAGTGGAAGCAGATGAACCATGTAATCTACAGTATAAATGGCCCCGTAATCAAGCTCCTCGGCGATACAGGCTTTTCAATGATGGAAATGGTACTGGTCGGAAATGACAAGCTGGTAGGAGAGGTTATCGGTATTACAGACAAAGAGGCCACAATTCAGGTTTATGAGAATACAACTGGACTGCGGCCGGGAGAGGAAGTTCAAGGTACCGGAGGTCCATTGAGCGCAACGCTCGGTCCTGGCATTCTCGACAATATTTTTGACGGTATTGAGCGTCCCCTCAAAGCGATAGAGTTAGTTTCCGGCGATTTTATCAGCCGCAGCGTAAACGTATCTGTTTTAGATGAACATCGCGAGTGGGATGTTACGATTACCGTAAAGACGGGAGACAAGCTTACTCCTGGTATGATCTATGCAACCTGTCCCGAAACCCAGGTTATTACGCATAAATGTCTTGTCCCGCCTGATATAACCGGCATTGTTGTGGAAATTAAGCCCGACGGAAAATACCGTATTATGGATAAGGTCGTTACACTTCGTGACGAAAAAGATGCGATTCACCATCTAACATTGTGTCAGAAATGGCCGATTCGGACTCCCAGACCGTCAGCCCGCAGACTGTATGCCGGAACTCCGCTTGTAACCGGTCAGCGGGTGATTGATACGCTTTTTCCGGTTGCAAAAGGCGGTACTGCAGCCATACCCGGCGGATTCGGTACGGGTAAGACCATGACTCAGCATCAGTTGGCCAAATGGTGTGATGCGGACATTATAATTTACATTGGATGCGGAGAACGCGGAAATGAAATGTCCCAGGTTCTTGAGGAGTTTACAAGCCTGATCGACCCTAAATCCGGACGGCCAATGACCGATCGTACTACACTGATTGCAAATACATCCAACATGCCTGTCGCAGCCCGTGAAGCTTCGATCTACACAGGTATAACCCTTGCCGAGTATTACCGTGACATGGGGTATCATGTTGCAATAATGGCCGACTCAACATCACGCTGGGCCGAAGCTCTCCGTGAAATTTCGGGACGTTTGGAAGAAATGCCCGCAGAAGAAGGCTTTCCGGCTTATCTTCCGTCACGTCTTTCTGAGTTTTACGAGCGTGCGGGACTGGTAGAAACACTTTGCGGTAATTCCGGAAGTGTCACCATCATAGGTGCCGTTTCCCCGCAGGGGAGCGACTTTTCCGAGCCGGTCACGCAGAATACAAAGCGGTTCACAAGATGCTTCTGGGCACTTGACAAGTCCCTTGCATATGCGCGCCACTATCCAGCAATCAACTGGACTTCAAGTTACAGCGAATATCTGGGGGATCTTGCGGATTGGTATAGAAAAAATGTGGGTGAGGATTTTCCGGAATGCCGCAATCAGATTGCGCAAATCCTGCAGGAAGAAAATAAACTGATGGAAATCGTTAAGTTGATAGGCGCTGATGTTTTGCCTGACGATCAAAAGCTAGTGATTGAAACAGCTCGCGTAATCCGCGTAGGGTTTCTTCAGCAGAACGCCTACCATAAGGATGATACTTATGTACCGCTGAAAAAGCAGCATCGGATGATGCGTGCTATTCTGTATCTCTACCGCTCTGTTCAGGCGATTCTTGCCACAGGTGTTCCGATTTCACGTGTAGTCCAACTGGGGATTTTTGATAAGCTAATTCAAATGAAATACGATGTGCCGAACGATAAGCGCGATATGCTTGACGATTATATGAATGATATTGATGATGCCCTAAAAAGTCTAGGCTGATTTTGTTTTGATTGAATTTTTGTATTGTGCAAAACAGTGCGGAAAGGCATGGTCGTTTCTATGGTTATAGAATATGTGGGAGTCAAAGAGATCAACGGCTCTTTGATTGTTCTAGACGGTGTTAAGAACGCCTCCTTTGAAGAAACAGTCGTAATTCGTCTGCAAAATGGGAAAGAACGTACGGGACGTATTGTCCAGATAGAGGGCGAGCGGGTCGTGGTTCAGGTGTTTGAGGGTGCGCATGGCATCTCTCTGACCAACACCCGTAGCCGTCTTTTAGGGCATCCGGTTGAAATGCCGCTTTCTCCTGAATTGCTGGGGCGCATCTTTGATGGCGCGGGGCGCCCAACGGATGGACTGGGCGACATTTTTCCTGAAAAGCGCAGGGATATCAATGGTACTCCAATCAATCCTGTTTCCCGTGTGTATCCCCGCAATTATATATCCACAGGGATATCTTCGATTGACTGTCTGATGACATTAATTCGCGGTCAAAAGCTCCCAATATTTTCTGGCTCGGGCATGCGGCATAATGAGCTGGCCGCACAGATTGTCCGTCAGGCAAAAATTGCAGATGGTGCCGGCTCCGAATTTGCCATCGTTTTTGCCGCGATGGGTGTGAAAAATGATGTTGCTGATTTTTTTCGCCGAAGCTTTGAGGAAAGCGGCGTATTGAGCCGGGTTGTAATGTTTCTAAACCTGTCAAATGATCCGATTATTGAACGGATTCTAACGCCACGTTGCGCCTTGACGGCGGCTGAATACCTGGCATTTGATCGCGGTATGCATATTCTTGTCATTATGACTGATATGACTTCATATGCCGAGGCTCTTCGTGAGTTCTCGGCATCTAAGGGTGAAATTCCGGGCAGAAAGGGCTATCCCGGCTATTTGTATTCCGATCTGGCCTCGCTTTATGAGCGTGCAGGAATGATAAAAAGCAGTCTGGGTTCGGTCACACAGATCCCCATCCTCACTATGCCAAACGATGATATCACCCATCCGGTTCCCGACCTTACCGGCTATATAACCGAAGGTCAGATTGTACTCGACAGAGCGCTGGATAACAGCGGCATTTATCCGCCGGTCTCGGCTTTGCCCTCATTGTCCAGACTTATGAAGGACGGTATCGGCGAAGGCTTTACGCGTGATGATCATTCGGCTATTGCCAATCAGCTTTTCGCATGCTATGCCCGAGTACAGGAAGTTCGCTCGCTAGCATCAGTTATTGGTGAGGAAGAGCTTTCCACGAGTGATAAAAAGCTGATTGCTTTCGGTCGTTTGTTTGACCGGAAATTTATTAATCAGGGTTATCTTGAAAATCGCTCTATTGATCAGACGCTTGATCTTGGCTGGGAACTTCTTTCAACCTTGCCGCGTGAAGAGCTTGACCGTATCGATGACAAAGCATTGGAAGGGCACTATAACCCCGTGGAACAGGTGAAAGCATAAAGCCTATACAATTAAGAAGAATTATGAGTGGTGAATCATCTTGGCTGAACAGATTTTTCCTACAAAAGGGAATTTAATAAATTCAAAAAAATCACTCGATCTTGCCAAGGTAGGCTTCGAGCTTCTTGACAGAAAGCGAAATATCATTGTCCGCGAAATGATGGTGCTAATTGATCGGGCTGCCTCAATTCAGGAACAAATTGACAACTGCTATGAACAGGCATACCTGGCGCTGCAGCGCGCTCACGTTGCCCATGGAGTAGTGGATGATATTGCGGAATCTGTACCGATCGAGACGGGCATTTCTCTTAATTCGCGCAGCGTTATGGGGGTTGAAATTCCGGTTTTAAGCCTTGATCCGCAGCCCGTTGAGCTTTCGTATGGCTTTATGTTTTCCAGCGCACTTTTGGACGAGGCGTATATCAAATTTGAAAAAGTAAAAAGGCTGACTGCAGAGCTTGCTGAAGTAGAAAATAGCGTTTATCGTCTTGCAACCGCGATTAATAAAACGCAAAAACGTGCAAATGCACTTAAAAATATTATTATCCCGCGCTTGTCCGGTACAGTTAAAGCCATAACCGATTCACTTGAAGAAAAGGAACGTGAAGATTTCTCAAGGTTAAAAGTAATAAAGATGCAAAAACACACAGGTGAAAAGAAGAAATAGGGCAGGAAGACATTCACTTAAGCAGTTAGATCAAGATTTTATGACAGCACGTATTACAAGTGCAATGGGAATCTTACTTTACAGGCATTTATAGGACTTTTTTGTGATTCCCTTTTTCATATATTGATGATATAATATGAAGAAAATGTTTAGATTAGGTCTCTATCAGAAATAAGGGCGGTATTATCACGAATGAATAGTAATTGTCTGGTCGATTTTCATATGCATACCGAGTATTCGCCGGATTCAGATGCATCAATGGCATCAATTTGTAATGCCGCTGTAAAAGCGGGGCTGCAGCGAATCGCAATCACCGATCATGTGGAGATTCCGGCGTTATTCGCAGATGGGTATGATCGCACCGCTGCACTGTCTTTTGCGCAGGCGGGTGGAATGCAACTTTTGTTTAAAAATAAGCTGCAGATTGAGCGTGGAATCGAGCTGGGTGAGCCGCTACACGATCTGGAAAAAGCAGAGCAATTTCTTGCTTCCCATAAATTTGATTTTGTTCTGGGTTCCCTGCATAACCTGAAGAATGACACAGATTTTTACCATTATGATTTTACAAATGTTGAAATCCGTCCATTAATGAACCGATATTTTGACGAGGTTTTAGATATGGTGCGTTGGGGAAAATTCCACTCACTGGCGCATTTGACATATCCTTTTCGATATTTTCCTGATCAATCGTATGCTGCAGACTACAGCCCGTGGCAGGATTCGATTGATTCGATATTCCGTACACTCGCCCAAAAAGGAATTGCCCTAGAAATCAATACATCAGGCTTACGCCAGCCCATGCAAAAAACTTTACCGGATCTTCCGCTGATCTGCCGTTTCAGGGAACTTGGTGGTGAAATGGTTACCGTGGGATCCGATGCACATTTTCCAAAGGATGTAGGGAGTAATATTATTGATGGGATTCAGATCGCAAAGCAGGCTGGATTCCGGCATATTGCAGTCTTTCATAAAGGGAAGTTAGAAATGTTGCCAATTGAATAGGTCGATTTCATTCAAATTACTTATATAAAAGGAGCTTTGGAAAATGGATAAACTACTCAAATTGCTGGATAGCAATGCCCGTTTGACAAATACGCAGCTTGCAGTCATGCTTGGCTGTTCGGAAAAGGAAGTTTCGGATCATATTGCAGAATGGGAACGCGACGGCGTAATACGCGGATTTAAAGCGATTATTGACTGGGAACGTACCGACCGCGCTTACGTTACAGCTTTGATTGAACTTCGTGTTACGCCAAAACGTGATCTTGGTTTCGAAGGGATTGCCGAAACCATCATGCGTTTTGAAGAGGTTGAAAGCGTTTATCTTATGTCCGGTGGATATGACCTTGCTGTTATCGTTAGCGGTCAGACGTTCAAGGACATCGCTATGTTTGTAGCAAAACGTCTGTCCACACTTGATTCTGTGCTGTCAACCGCTACGCATTTCGTGCTGCGCCGTTATAAAGACAGCGGCGTATTGTTCCTTGGAGAGGAAAAGGATGAGAGAGGGGTTCTATAATTAGATGAGTTATCGGATAAGGCTGAATAAAACTCTGGAACAGCTCAAACCCTCAGGAATCCGCCGGTTTTTTGATATCGCCTGTGAAATGGATGATGTGATTTCGCTTTCGATTGGTGAGCCGGATTTCTCAACGCCATGGCATATCCGTGAAGAAGGGATCAACTCACTTGAGAACGGAAAAACATGGTATACGCCCAATGCGGGATTGGCAAAACTGAGGGAGGGTATCGCAAATTACACCGAAAGGCATAAGGGACTGTGCTATGATCCCCAAAAAGAGATATTGGTTACGGTTGGGGGGAGTGAGGCGATTGATCTTGGACTTCGCTCGCTGATAGAGCCGGGGGATGAAGTGCTGATCCCGGAGCCAAGCTTTGTATGCTACAGTCCGCTTACCGAAATGGCAGGAGGAATCCCTGTTCCCATTGTTACAAAAGCGGAGGATGCGTTCAGACTTACACCCGACGCATTGCGCGCCGCGATTACGCCGCGTACCCGTGTATTGATTATGCCGTTTCCCAACAATCCAACCGGAGGGGTTATGCGCCGCGAGCATCTTGAACAGATTGCCAAGGTGTTGATAGAGACGGATGTTTTTGTTGTTTCTGACGAGATTTACGGCGAATTAACATATGGCGACAGCGCCCACGTCAGCATTGCATCCATTGACGGTATGCAGGAGCGTACCATGCTGATCAGCGGTTTTTCCAAAGCATTTGCCATGACCGGTTGGAGATTGGGTTATGCCTGCGGCCCAAGTGAGTTGATGGAGCAGGTAATAAAGCTGCATCAGTATGCCTTGATGTGTGCGCCGACTACATCTCAGTATGCCGCAATTGAAGCGATGGAACACGGTGACGCCGATGTGGAAGAAATGCGCGCAGAATATGATATCCGGCGGCGTTACATTGTAGATCGCCTGTGCGGAATGGGACTTACCTGCTTTGAACCGGAGGGCGCATTTTATGTATTCCCGTCGGTTGCGATTACAGGTCTCACCTCCGAAGAATTCTGCCAAAGGCTGCTCAAAGAAAAATGCGTGGCTGTTATTCCCGGGACAGCCTTCGGAGACAGCGGTGAGGGGTTTGTTCGCATATCCTACTGCTATTCCCTAAAGCATATTACCGAAGCAATGGATCGTATTGAGCAGTTTGTAGAGAATTACAAGCGTACATAGGGGTGGTATATTGATTCGTGCAAGTGCTCCCGCTAAGATCAATCTTTCTCTTGAAGTAGTCGGACGAAGGGAAGACGGTTATCACCTCATACACTCAGTCATGCAGGCCATTTCAATCCGTGAAACGATTGAAATCAGCAAACGCAGCCAACCGGGAATTTGCCTGACTGTTATTGGAGCAGATGTTCGTGCTGATCAGAATAATACCGCTTATCGTGCCGCGTCCGCTTTTTTTGAGAAAACCGGGTTAGGTGAAATTGGACTTGATATAAAGCTGATCAAACAGGTTCCGGTTGGAGCGGGGCTTGGGGGCGGCAGCGCTGATGCTGCAGCGGTTCTGGTGGCTCTTAATGAGCGTGCAAATACAGGACTTTCTGTAGAAGAGCTTTGCGAAATCGGGGCGCTTGTCGGTGCGGATGTTCCTTTCTGCATCATGGGTGGTACAGCCTTGGCTACAGGAACCGGTACCACATTGCATAGACTATCCCCTATGCCTGACTGCTTCATCGTGATTGCAAAGCCTGTCCAAAGCGTATCTACGGCAGAGGCTTACAGACTGATTGATGATGCGGAAATATTGCCCCGGGGATTTTTGATGGAGGATGTTATCAAGTCTGACATTAAGACGATTGCTGGCAGCTTATCAAACGATTTCGATTCCGTAATAAAGCTTTCGGGCGTTGAAGATATAAAACGCATTATGCGACTTTGCTGTGCGCTGGGCTGCCAAATGACTGGCAGCGGTTCTGCCGTATATGCTCTTTTTGATAAAAAAGATGCAGCGACCCGATGTTACAATGAACTGCTGAAACATTATAGAAATGTGTTTCTATGCAAACCGGACATGGAAGGCGCAAGAACAGAATAAAAAATAGAAAATAGAGTATATTTTGAATAAATTTGATTAAAACTAAAAAATTCCGCCTATAATCCGTTTGAATCAACAACATAAACGGAAAGGCGGATTTTTTATGCATAATAAAACAGAGTTACGTACGCCTATGACAATTAAGCTATTGCGTGCTGTTGCAGCTGCACTTGTATTATCGCTCGCAATCTCTCTCTGTGGATTTACCGGTGAATGCAACGAAATACGCGAAAGGGTTTTAAGACTTCATGTTCTGGCCAACTCGAATACAAAAGAAGACCAACAGCTAAAATTAAAGGTAAGAGACACGGTTACAGAAACTGCGGCGGGACTGTTCGATACCGCGGCAGATGAAGGGGAGGCGCTTGAACAGGCCAAAGCCAAGCTGCCGATAATTGAAGCGGCAGCTCAGCAAAGAGTCTATCAAGAGGGATATGATTATACTGTGAAGGCAGAATTATGTGAAATGTACTTCACAACTCGGCATTATGACACCGTGACGCTTCCTGCTGGAATCTATGATGCGTTGCGTATTACAATCGGAAATGGTAAAGGTAAAAACTGGTGGTGCGTTGTGTTCCCACCGTTGTGTGTTTCTGCTGCAACCCAAGCAAAAGAAATATCTGACGTACTTGAACCGGAGCAGGAGGAAATTGTAACAAAACCTGAAAAATATGAAGTCCGGTTTAAAATCGTAGAAATATTTGAAGATATCTGCAACTGTTTTCGAGGCTGGTTTGGATAAACCTTACTCTAACGTAATAGAAAAATTGGTAAAAAGCTCCGTACTTTTCCCATTATGAAAGGTACGGAGCTTTTTTGTCTAGCCAAAGAGTTTTTTATTCAAGTTTACAGGCTTCCTCATGCGGGTCTGCAAGTTTTCCGACAATCGGGGTAGGATCTACTCCCTGTCTGCGGTAATAATCTGCAATCGCAGCTTTGATGGACTGCTCGGCAAGAACCGAACAGTGTATTTTATTTTGGGGAAGTCCCCCAAGTGCTTCAACAACCGCTTTATTTGAAAGCTTCAAGGCTTCCTTTATGGTTTTACCCATAATCATTTCGGTTGCAATCGAGCTGGTTGCAATTGCAGAACCGCAGCCAAATGTTTTGAACTTAACATCTGAAATACGTTCGTCTTTCACCTTAATATACATTTTCATAATATCGCCGCATTTGGCGTTGCCAATTTCACCGATACCGTCGGCATCTTCAATTTCTCCGACATTGCGTGGATTTGTGAAGTGTTCCATTACCATTTCGCTATAGTATTGTGCCATTTTATGTCCTTCTTCCTATAAAATTGCTATCATATTTAAATGGTTAGACTACAATCTACTCATATTTTTCGCCTTTGATTATTTTTTCCCATACCGGTGATATTTCTCGAAGACGCTTAATAATCGGAGGTATCACTTCCAACAGAATGTCCACCTCTTCATCGGTTGTTTCATTGGATATCGTAAGTCTCAATGAACCGTGTGCAATTGCATGGGGCAGACCGATTGAAAGTAAAACATGGCTTGGATCAAGGGAGCCGGATGTACATGCAGAGCCCGACGATGCGCAAACACCTTGGAAATCAAGCAATAACAGAAGGCTTTCGCCCTCAACCCCCTCAAAGCTTATATTCACATTTCCCGGAAGTCTTTTTATCGGATCACCGTTGAGACGGCAACGCTCGACACTTGAGAGCAGACCGGATATCAGTCTTTCACGCTTAGAAATCAGAGAAGGAGCGGTGTTTTCAATATTATCGCATGTTATTTTAAGTGCATGGGCAAGACCGACAATACTTGCAGTGTTTTCTGTTCCTGCGCGCCTTCCTTTTTCCTGCGCACCGCCCTCGATTAGGCTTGCAAATCGTATTCCCCTACGAATCAGCAGAGCCCCAATGCCTTTCGGACCATGGAATTTATGAGCGGACAATGAAAGCATGTCAATGTTCATTCCGGAAAAATCAACGGGGACATGGCCGACGGCTTGAACAGCATCGGTATGGAACAAAACGCCCTTCTCACGGCAGACAGCACCAATCTCAGGAATCGGCTGGATGGTACCGATTTCGTTATTTGCAAACATAATTGTAACCAGTGCAGTATCGGGACGGATGGCATTTTTCACATCTTCAACCCGTACCAGACCATTCTCATACACCGGTAGCAGTGTTATTTCATACCCCTGCTTTTTAAGCGCATTGAGTGTGTGGAGTACTGCATGGTGTTCAAATACGGTTGATACAATATGCTTTTTGCCCTTTTTAGCCATAGTCTCGGCAGTCATTCTTATCGCCCAGTTATCCGCTTCGCTTCCTCCGGATGTAAAGAAAACCTCATCAGAACGGCAGTTAAGATAAGAAGCAACCATGTCCCGTGCTTCATCAACAGCTTGTCGTGCATTTTGTCCAAAACTGTAGAGTGAGGAAGGGTTTCCATATTGCTCGGTCAGGTAAGGCATCATTTTTTCCAAAACCTGTGGATAAAGCTGAGTTGTTGCAGCGTTATCCGCATATATTAAACGATCCATAAAGATCACCAGCCTTCTTTGATCTAAACTTCTATGATTTTACTTTCTAAAATTAATATATACCAATTTAGTGTATTATGCAATAGGAAAATTGCAGATAATTACTGTCAATGAAGATATAATTTTAGTAGTATTATCGTTTCCTGCTATTTATACTTCTGAGCAGATGCCACTGCCAGCTTATCACAGCGTTCATTTTCTTCATGCCCCTCATGGCCCCTAACCCATACGAAAGTTACCTTGTGGATGTCGAGCAATGTCAGAAGCTTATCCCATAGGTCGGCATTCAGCGCCGGTTTTTTGTCTGCTTTTCGCCAACCGTTTCTTTTCCATGAACGTGCCCATCCTTTTTGTATAGAATCAACCACATATTTTGAATCACTGGTAAGTATAACCTCACAGGCTTCGCGCAAAGCAGACAAGCCTTCGATTACAGCGGTCAGCTCCATACGGTTGTTTGTGGTACTGGGTTCGCCTCCTGTTATTTCCTTTTCACGCCCGTTATAGCGCAAAACAACGCCCCAGCCGCCTGGTCCGGGATTGCCGGAACATGCACCGTCTGTAAACATTTCAACCTTTTTCAAGTAAACATCCCGCCTTTATATCAGTATTAGGACAACTCTTCTTTTAGAGAATCGGACTTCGGTGTTTTCAGCTAAAGAAACAACATTCATACACGTACGCATTATATATTAATTTAACCGGATTCACAAGAAAAACCTTGATTAATTTTAAGCCGAAGGCCTAAACCTACAGTTCGCGGTCAATACTAATCACATGAAAATTGATGCGAAGGGACTGGTTGATTAATGAGAGCGGTTATTATGGCCGGCGGAGAGGGGACGAGGCTTAGACCACTGACTTGTGACTTGCCAAAGCCTATGGCTAGCCTTTGTGGGCGCCCTATAATGGAGTATATACTTGATTTGGTTGACATGCACCATATAGATAAGGCGACTGTTACACTTCGTTATCTTCCCTCAGCCATATCCGGGTATTTCGGGGAAAGGTATCGCGGTATATCATTGCGTTATACCGTAGAAGATAAGCCGCTTGGAACTGCCGGTAGTGTGAAAGGCGCAGTACAGGGAATCGGTGAAATGGACAGCAGTGATATACTTGTCATCAGCGGTGACGCGCTTACCGATTTTGATTTAACTGCCGCCGCAGAATTTCATAAAAAAAGCGGTGCTGCAGCAACTCTTGTTATCACTCAGGTTGATGATCCCAGAGAATATGGCTTGGTACGTGCTGACTCAAAAGGACGTGTACTGGGATTTGTTGAAAAACCGGGATGGGCACAGGCAGTAACAGATGCGGCTAATACTGGAATATATATACTATCGCCATCGGTGTTATCATATATTCCGGATGATACAGCCTTTGATTTTGCAAAGGATTTATTTCCCTTGCTGTTGAGAAAGGGTATTCCGCTATTTGCATATGAAGCAAACGGTTATTGGTGCGATATCGGGAATCTTACCACATATCTGACATGTCAGCGTGATATTCTTGAGGGCAGGTTGCGCACTATTCCGGCTCCTGAAAACGGTATCTTATGCCGGTCGGATCGTCCTCAAGGGGGATATACAATTACTCCACCTGTGTACATCGGAAGGGATGTCAATATAGGAGTAGGAGCACAGATAGGGCCATTCGCTATATTGGGTGACGGTTGTCGGATTGGAAACGGGGCAAAGATAAGGAGCTCTGTTCTTTTGGAATCGTCATATACGGGGGATCGGACTTCATTGACCGGAACTCTTCTTTGTCATGGGGCGTCGGTTCGCCGCGGTGCCTCCCTATTTGAAGGATCGGCAATCGGTTCGGGAAGCGTAGTTGGTGAATATGCAACGGTTTTTCCCGATGTTAAGGTATGGCCGAATAAGCATGTGGAAAGCAATTGCGTCTTACGGGATAATGTACGGGATGGGTGTGGTGCTTCGGTTGCTTTTGATGATGCGGGATTGACAGGTGAAACCGGTGTAGAAGTGACACCGGAGCTGTGTGCCCGTGTCGGAGCGGCCGTGGGAAGTCTTGCAGATGGAGAAAAAGTAGCAATCGGATGCAGTAGTGATCAGGCAGCCGCATCTTTAAAAATGGCGCTTGCGTCCGGTGTTCTTTCAACGGGCAGTGTTGTATGGGATTTTTGCGCATGTATTGAACCTCAGTTTGATTTCTTTGTTAATTTCGCAAGAATTCACGCTGGTGTATATATTTGCGGAGGCCCAAAATCCTGCATTCGCTTGACGGCTGCCGGAGGTCTTCCCGCAGCACGCAATATTGAGCGCAATGTCGAGGCGCGATTAGCAAGCGGCGATTTTAAGCGGGTAGGATGGGAGAATATTCGTGAAGTAACAGACATGAGCAGTATGAGGCAGTTATATAGGCAGGAGCTAATCAGTATGGCTCCAATGGGGTTGGACGGTTTATCCGCAACTGTACGTGGTTCAGACTATGAACCTACTAAGCTACTGGCTTCTGTTCTGAGTACACTGGGGTGTGCTCCGAACGGTGACCTGCGCCTACATTTGGGAGCAGGAGGCCGGAGACTTTCCATATTTGAACCCGAGGCTGGTTATGTATGGCCGGAGCAGACACTTGCGCTTTCATGCTTGATTGAGCTGGAGCGGGGCAATGACATCGCACTCCCTTATGATGCCCCAATGGCAATTGAACGGCTTGCAGAACAATATGGACACAGAGTGAAAAGATACCTGAACTGTCCGGCTGATGACTGCGATGCGGATGCGAGGTACCTAGCGGCAAGCCAGTTATGGGCAAGGGACGGA
Source organism: Ruminococcaceae bacterium UBA5396 (assembly GCA_002410715.1). Taxonomy (GTDB): domain Bacteria; phylum Bacillota; class Clostridia; order Oscillospirales; family Acutalibacteraceae; genus Avimonas. The sequence continues at coordinate 34,451 of DHOG01000089.1, forward strand.
CTAATGATGTCGGCTCGCATTTTATATTATATGAAGCAAAATAATATTTCACTTTCTGAACTCCTGCGGAGACTTCCAGGATTTGCGGTTGCTACCAAGACCATTAGCTGTAATGTTAATCCAGGCAGAGTATTGCGTGAGATTTCAACCGATTATGAAGAAGGAGGCGAAGGAACTCGCATCAAAACAAAAAACGGTGTTTTGTTTGTGCGCCCGTCTAAACGGGGAAAAAAACTTATTTTGATTGCGGAAGCCGCCGATACAGAGGTTGCAGCCGAGCTATGCGGTGAGTTGGAACAAAAACTTGCCACTGTTTTCCTTGACATTGAAAGAGAAACAAAGTAATATTAATAAGATATATGGGACTGTATGTAGTCTCAATCTGCGGACGGATTTTTTCTTGGTATTGGTATGTGTTCGGAAATGAATACACAAAACGAGAAGGGATTATAGCGCAAGCTTCACATGCGTGAGGCTCTTTTCTTAATGCAATTAAAGCAGATTAATTTAGAAATAACCCATTTTATGAATGGGTTTTGCAGTGCTGACCTACTTTAAGGCATTCGGCACGATATTTTGAATGGAGGTTTATTTGTGACAACCGACGGAAAAAAAATAAGCGAACAGGGACAGATGCGCACTTCAAAGCAAGGAACTCCCAGGCAGGAAAATCGTTCTGCGGGCGGTAGAAAGAACGGTCTTTCGACAGCAAAGACGGGAGCCGGCAGCAACAAAGCATCATCTGCGCAAAGTAAGGCGGCGGCAGCCTCAATCCCCGAAAAACAACAGGGAAGGTATCGTCGTCAGCCCAAAAGGGAAGCTTCAGCTTTGCCGATTAGGCTTACGATGTTAGGCGGTCTGAACGAGATTGGTAAAAATATTACCATGTTTGAATATGGTGACGATGCCTTTTTAATTGATTGCGGTATGGCTTTTCCAGACGATGATATGCTGGGCGTGGATATTGTTCTTCCGGATTTTACACATGTTATTAAAAATAAAGATAAAATCCAAGGTATTGTTCTTACGCACGGACATGAAGATCATATCGGAGGACTGCCCTATCTTTTAAAGGAAGTGAATTTTCCTATCTACGGAACAAGGTTAACTCTTGCACTTGTAGAGTCAAAGTTGAAAGAGCACGGCCTTTCTGGCAAGGTGCAACTTAATGTAGTGCAGCCAGGAAAGGTAATTCCGTTTGGCGGCGTTTCTGTCGAATTCATTAATGTAAATCATTCAATACCAGATGCTGTCGCATTGGGAATTAAAACCCCCCTCGGTTATGTTGTTCATACAGGTGACTTTAAAATAGATTTTACCCCGGTATTGGGCTCAATGATTGATCTTCCGCGTTTCGGCGCGCTGGGAAATGAGGGCGTTTTGGCTCTTCTGGCAGATTCAACCAATGCAGAAAGGCCGGGATTTACGGCAAGTGAGCGGGTTGTAGGGGAAAGCTTCGAAAATCTGTTCCGTAAAGCAGAAAATAAGCGTATTATTATCGCTACATTCTCATCCAATATACACAGGATACGCCAGATTATTGATGCAGCAGTAGCAGACGGTCGTAAGGTTGCCGTATCCGGACGAAGCATGATTAATGTTGTTGGTATCGCAAGTGAGCTTGGCTATCTTCAGCTCCCTGAAGGCGTTATTATTGATATTGATACCATTAACCGTTATCCAAAAGATAAGGTTATTTTAATTACAACCGGCAGTCAAGGTGAACCGATGTCGGCTTTATCACGTATGGCTTTTTCCGATCATCGCAAGGTGGAAGTGGGACCCGATGATTACATTATTATTTCTGCTACACCCATTCCGGGAAATGAAAAGACGGTAACAAAAGTAATTAATGAACTTATGAAACGCGGCTGTGACGTTGTGTTTGAGAAAATGTACGATGTACATGTTTCGGGTCACGCATGTCAGGAGGAGCTTAAAACAATTCACGGATTGACCCGCCCCAAGTTTTTTATACCTGTTCACGGCGAGCAGAAGCATATGCGTAAAAGCATACAAATCGCAAAGTCTATGGGAATGGGTGCCGGTAATGTGCTAATCCCCGATATCGGAAAGGTGATTGAAATCACGGCTGATAAAATGGAGATTGTTGGATCTGTACCTGCGGGGCGTATGCTTGTGGACGGTCTGGGTGTCGGCGATGTGGGAAGCATCGTTCTTCGAGACAGAAAGCATCTTGCCGAGGATGGCCTGATCGTGGTAGTGGCTTGCATCGATGCCGCAAATGGTGAACTTATTTCAGGACCGGATATTGTTTCACGCGGCTTTGTTTATGTCCGCGAGTCTGAGCAACTAATTGAGGAAGCAAGAAAACTTGCACGTGAGGTTTTGGAAAACTGTGTCCGTGAACGCTCATATGACTGGACCACAATGAAAACCAAGGTTCGCGATGAGCTGTCTCATATGTTGTTCCACAAAACAAAGAGAAGTCCGATGATACTACCCATAATTATGGATATTTAAAAAATCTAATATTTAATGTATAATGGTAAACACAAATGCTGACGCGGCTGTTTCATTGGCATTTGAGACAGTCACGTCATCGCGATTTATAAATTAACCCGAAAGGCAAGGTAACAGACTATGAAAAAGCGCCGAGTTTGGAGTATCACGCCACCGGTTCTAATTCTTGGAACAGCTTTGTTGCTGGCAGTTGGGGTAACATATTTTCTCAACCGCATTGTTTTCTTTGCCGAACTTGGGTTGACAGTATCAGTAATAGCTGTTGCTTTCGGATGGATGATTTACACCAGACGCGGCATTCACAGTACGCTTTTAAGTGTTGCCGAAAGCCTTGATCAGACGAGCAAGGATTCACTTTCCAGCTCACCTTTGCCCGTAGTGGTTTGTTCTGAGCAGGGCGAAATCCTTTGGTATAACGTGATATTTCAAAATGAGGTGCTTGAAAACAATGCTGTTTACGGAGAATCACTTAGTGTAATAACCGGAGGACCGAATGCTGCAGACCTTTCTAAGAAGAAATTTGTTGACGTAAGCTACGGGAGCCGGCGTTATACCGCATATATTAGTAAAGTCACATCCGATGATACCGCACTTTATGTACTCTATTATATTGAGAATACCAGATATAAAAAGGTATTTGAAGAGTATATGCTAAGCCGTCCGTCCGTGGTTCTTATTTACATAGACAATATGGATGAACTGCTTCAAAACGCACGGGAAAGTGAACGGGCACAGATTTCAGGTAAGGTTGAAACATTGCTTGAGGATTGGACATCAAAGACAAGCGGTTTGCTTCGCCGTTTAGCAAGTGATCGTTTTTTGTTGATTGTTGAACAGCGTCATCTGCAACAGATCATACTCCAAAAATTTGATATTCTGGACAAGGTACGTTCGGTTCAGACCGGAGCAAACATCAGTGTTACTTTATCAATCGGTGTGGGGCAGGGGGCTACGCTTCGTGAATCTGAACAACTTGCAAGGCAAGCAATTGATATGGCATTGGGGCGGGGAGGGGATCAGGCTGCGGTCAAAACCAAAAACGGGTTTGACTTTTACGGTGGTGTATCCCGCGGGATTGAAAGAAGAACCAAAGTACGTACCCGCGTTGTGGCTTCCGCTCTTCAGGAACTGATTGAAAGCAGTGACAACGTTCTTGTCATGGGACACCGTTTTTCTGATCTTGATTGCTTGGGCGCGGCCACCGCACTTGCTTCCTGTATACGCGGACTTGGTAAATGCGCGAATGTTGTTGTTAAGCAGTCCCAGTCACTAACACCTGAGCTGATAAAAAGATATATAGATTCTGGATTTGGTGATCTGTTTTTAGAACCTGATGATGCATTATTGAATATATCTGGAAAAACCCTTCTTATCATTACCGATACGCATAACCCAAATCTTGTTGAATCCGAAGAAATTTTACAAGCGGCGGAAACGGTTGTTGTGATTGACCATCACCGAAAAATGGTGGATCATATTGATAATGCAGTCATATTCTTTCACGAACCATATGCATCCTCAGCTTCTGAAATGGTTGCAGAGATGTTGCAGTATATTGACGGCATCAATATGTCACGACTGGATGCCGAATCCTTGCTGGCAGGAATTATGCTTGATACTCGCAGCTTTGTGTTCAAAGCGGGCGTGAGAACATTTGAAGCCGCTGCATATCTTCGTCGTCTGGGTGCGGATACGGTTGAAGTAAAGCGCATGTTCTCCGGAAGCATTGAGACTTATAAGGAGAAAGCAGATATTGTTGCAGAAACGCAGATGTATAAACAAGCTGCCATTGCTGTTGACAGATCAGGTTTAGGCGGTCAGCTCAGGATCGCGGCGGCACAGGCAGCCGACGAAATGCTATATATCAAAGGTGTGGAAGCTTCGTTTGTGTTGTTTGCAGATGAAGACTCGGTCAATATATCTGCCCGGTCGCTCGGTGATTTTAATGTTCAGCTTGTGATGGAGGCAATGGGCGGAGGAGGTCATTTGACCATGGCGGGCGCCCGGCTTGCCAATACAACGCTTGAACAGGCGTATAACAGCTTGATCGAAGTGATAGACAGATATAAACAGGATCAGCACAGCCGTGCTCTTTCTTTAAAAAACGCCTATTAGATTATTGATGTTTTTATGTGAAAGGATGAATCGACATGAAAGTTATATTGAAACAGGATGTAAAGGGAAAGGGGAAAAAGGGAGAACTTATTAATGTATCCGATGGGTATGCCCGTAATTTTTTGTTTCCCCATGGGCTTGCTATGGAAGCTAACGCGTCAGCGTTAAATGATCTTAAAAACCGCGAGCAAGCTGCCGCTTACCATATAGAACAGGAAAAACAGCAGGCTGAAACCACGGCATCTATTCTTGAAGGAAAAACACTGAAAATTCAAGCGCGTGGCGGTCAGAACGGTCGTTTATTTGGTTCGGTAACTACAAAAGAGATTGCGGAAGAGCTTAAAAAGCAGTATCATGTATCTATTGATAAACGTAAAATCTCGATGGAAGATATAAAAGCCTTCGGCTCGTATACAGCCGAATTAAAGCTTGGACACAAGATCTCAGCAAAAATCACTGTAATGGTGGAAGAATAATCAGATTTAACATCATGAAAGGAAAAGGAAGAATATTATGCCATCGGCAGTTAGATTGGATACTATTTCCGCACTCGGTAGCCGCAGTCTTGGTGAATACCAGGATGGAATCAGCCTGCCTTATAGTCTTGAAGCGGAGCAGGCGGTTTTAGGTTCAATTCTTCTTGACCCAAACTGCATTAACAGTGTTGCAGATGTTTTGCGGGTTGAACATTTCTATTTGCCCGAGCATCAGGCAATTTATCGTGTTATGAGTGTCAAGATGATGGAATCACAAATCATCGACTTTGTAACTGTATTGGAATCCCTGAAATCAGAGGGCTTTTTTTCAGGAGAAGAGGGGAAGGCTTATCTTTTAAAGCTGGCACAGCTTGTTCCCTCAATTTCAAACATAGGCAATTATGCCCGTATTGTTAAGGAAAAGCATGATGTCCGTACTCTGATTGGTGCTGCACGTGAGATAATGGATGATGCCATGGATGCATCCATTGAGCCATCTGTACTGCTTGATTCAGCTGAACAAAAAATATATGAGATCCGCCAGGGAAGACAGGTCGGCGGTTTGGTACCAATACAGGAGATACTTGCCAGCAACTACGAGACATTCAATAAGCTTGCCTCGGACGATCGTGACGAATTCGTAGGTATCCCGTCGGGTATATCTGCATTGGATGAAATTACAACCGGACTTAACCGATCCGACCTCATTATCGTTGGAGCACGTCCCGGTATGGGTAAGACCAGCTTTGCGCTGAATCTTGCCCGTAACGTAGCTGTGAAGGAAAATAAGACTGTAGCCTTTTTTGCCCTTGAAATGTCACGCGAGCAGCTTGTTAATAGGTTGCTTTCGAGTGAAGCCAAGGTTTCAAGTAAAAAGCTTCGTGTCGGTAATCTCACGCCCGATGAATGGGCGCGAATTGCGGCGGCATCGGGCGTGCTTTGTAAAGCACCGATGTATTTCGATGATACATCCAGCATTACTGTGCCTGAAATGAAAGCCAGGCTTCGCAGACTAAAAAAGGTAGATTTTGTGGTTATTGATTACCTCCAGCTTATGCATTCTGCCAAACGTACCGAAAACCGCGTACAGGAGGTTTCAGAAATCACACGAAGTCTTAAAATTATGGCCAAGGAGCTGCATATTCCGCTTATGGTTTGCGCACAGCTCGCCCGTGGAACTGAAAAGCAGGCAAATCACCGTCCGGCACTGGCTGATTTGCGCGAATCCGGTTCAATCGAGCAGGATGCTGATCAGGTATTGTTCCTTTATCGTGATGAGTATTATAAAAATGAAAAAGAGGATCCGTCCAAAGTTGAAACCGGAACATCAGAAGTGATTGTATCCAAAAACCGTCATGGGGAGCTGGGGACTGTGAAGCTGGCTTGGTCCGGCGAATTCACCCAATTTTCCAGTTTGGAGATGCATCGCAGTGAATGAGTGTGGCAGCAAAAGCTGTTTTACAAAAAAAGTGTTTGCTACTGTAAAGCGTGAAAAAATGCTCAGCGGCGGTGAAAATGTTCTGGTTGCTTTGTCAGGCGGCGCAGATTCCATGGCGCTTCTCAATTTCTTTATTATTAACCGAGGTGTTTTGCGTATTAACAAAATCCTTGCCGCACATATTAACCATGGGCTGCGCGGCGAGGAGTCCGAACGGGACGAGGCATTTGCGGCACAGCAGTGCCGGAATCTTGGAATAGAACTTTTTGTTCATAAGGCTAATGTTGCAAAAGAAGCGAAAGAGTCGAGGGAAGGAATCGAGGAAGCCGGACGCAGGATTAGATATTCGTTTCTTTTTGCTAAAGCCATGGAGCATGATGCATACATTGCAACAGCGCATACATTGAGCGACAGCGTTGAGACTGTCTTGCTTAATGAAGTGCGTGGCTGTGGATTGAGAGGATTATCCGGCATTCCACCCATCAGAATGATTGACAAAGGAGATAGAAGCATTCGGATTATCAGACCTCTTATAGACTGCACCAGATCGGACATTGAAGATTTTTGTTTTTCAAATTCAATTTTATATATGGCTGATTCAACAAACAATGATATTGAATTTTCCAGAAATCGTATCCGTTCCCGCGTCATACCGGAGCTAAAATCTGTAAATCCGGATGTTGAATCAGCTTTTTTACGTTTAATGAGGCATGCACGTGAAGATGGGAATTTGCTGAACAGTCTTGCAGAGAATAAACTTGATAATGCTGCAAAAGCAGACCAGTACGGTGGTTACGATGCCAAAGAATTGGCGTTACTGCCATCACCGCTTCGAAAGCGAGCCGTATCAATCGCTGTCAGCCGGGTTAATAAGAATATTTCGCGCAGGCTCACGGAACGACAATTTTTTTTACTGGAAGAGATTCTTGCCAATGGTGGCGCACTCACCTTGGGAACCGAGATCGAAGCGCGCGTTTCACAGGGGCGTTTTTCAGTTAATAAAAGAAATATTGCGAAAGAATTGAATAATATATCTGGTGATGACGCTATAATTCCTTTGGAGGTAGGTATTTCTTGTATATTTTATGGTAGAATATACAAGCCAAAGCTTATGACTTTGGATGAATTTGAAAAGCATAAAAAAATTCACAAAAACTTATTAAAAAACTCACTCAACTATGATAAGATAACAAGGAGTCTTTTTTTACGCAGTCGTCGCCCGGGTGACGCTTTCCATCCTTCGGGTCGCGGCGTAAAGAAAACGCTAAAAAAGCTGCTGGGTGAGGAAAAAATTCCTGCCGCCCTGCGGGACACGCTTCCGGTAGTTTGCGATGAACAAGGAATCGTTTTGGTCGGTGGTTTCGGCTGTGATGAACGAGTGAAAATTGATGAACATTGCCGCCGGGTGTTTGTGTTGGAGAAAGTATAAAAAGGGAGTTGGGCGTGCATGGGGCTGCATGAGGATGTCGGCGAAATATTATATTCAGAGAAGCAGATACATGAAATTGTACAGCGTATTGGTGATCAAATAAGTAGGGACTACGCTGATAAGGACCTTATGATGATTAGTGTCCTAAAGGGATCACTTATTTTTATGGCAGATTTAATGAGGGCAATTTCGGTCCCCTGCTCGATCGATTTTCTGTCTGTTTCAAGTTACGGTTCCGGTACTACTACCACGGGTGAGGTACGAATTTTAAAGGATCTCGATACCTCATTAGAGGGCAAGGATGTTCTTGTTGTAGAGGATATACTTGACTCAGGAATGACGCTTTCCTTTTTGTTAAACAGCCTACAGGCTCGACATCCACGCAGTATTCGACTGTGTACATTTCTTGATAAACCGGAGCGTCGCCGGGTTGATATAAAAGCTGATTATATCGGCGTGCAGGTTCCGGACAAGTTTATTGTGGGCTACGGTCTTGATTATGCTGAGAAATATCGCAATCTTCCCTATATCGGTGTTTTGAAGCCAGAGATTTACGCTGATTAGGCGCAGCTTCGCAAGTATACCTGTATAGGATAAGGAGTGAATGTTTTTGGAATCCAATAACAATGACTATGGAAAAATTATTAGAAATGTCGGATTACTGCTGGGAATTCCGCTGCTTGTTATCGTTGCGCTGTACCTGGTTATGAATTCCCGTGCAACGGTGGATAAGACACTGTATTCTGATATTGTAAGTTATTTTGAGGAAAACACGGTAGAGAAGTATACGCTTGATCTCGGAAACGGTGCGCTTACTTTGACACTACGCGATCAATATCGCGAGGATTTTAATAAAGACGGCAAGGTAGACGAGAGCGACATTATTAAGTACACGGTTCCTGATGTAGGACTGTTTTTGGAAGATATAAGAGAACTCGTGAACGATGCCAACCGAGATGATAACCCCAATAATGATGTGGAGTCGGATTATCATCCGGTGGGGGAGATGCCGTGGATTATTAATCTGCTTCCGTCTCTGCTGATTATCGTAATCTTTGTTGGAATGTGGGTTATGATGCGTCGTTCCCTTTCCTCGATAGACGGGGGAAAGGCGATGGGATTTGGCAAGGCTCGTGTTAAGCAGCCTGCAGATGAAAAGCGTAAAACTACTTTTGCGGATGTGGCGGGCGCAGACGAGGAAAAAGAAGAGTTGCGTGAAATCGTTGATTTTCTAAAACAGCCGAGAAAGTTTAAAGAGTTGGGCGCACGTGTTCCTAAAGGGGTTCTTCTTGTAGGCCCTCCGGGTACTGGTAAAACGTTGCTTGCCCGCGCTGTTGCAGGTGAGGCCGGAGTTCCGTTTTTCTCGATTTCGGGTTCGGATTTCGTTGAAATGTATGTTGGTGTTGGTGCCTCCCGTGTTCGTGATCTGTTTGATCAAGCAAAGAAAAATTCTCCCTGCATTATTTTTATTGATGAAATTGATGCTGTAGGTCGTCAGCGCGGTGCTGGCCTTGGCGGTGGACATGATGAACGCGAGCAGACCCTGAATCAGCTGCTTGTTGAAATGGATGGATTCGGGGCGAACGAAGGCGTTATTATGATTGCCGCAACCAACCGTCCCGATATTCTAGACCCCGCTTTGATGCGCCCCGGACGTTTTGACCGACAGATCGTTGTTAATTATCCCGATATCAAAGGCCGTGAGGAGATTCTGAAGGTCCACGCAAGAGGCAAGCCTCTTGCTCCTGACGTAGATTTGTCGATTATCGCCAAAACCACTGCCGGATTTACAGGCGCAGATCTTGAGAATTTACTCAATGAGGCTGCACTTCTTGCGGCACGTAGGGGACTCCATTCCATCACCATGCCGGAGATTGAGGAGGCTGCCATCAAGGTTGTTATGGGTACGGAAAAGCGCAGTCATGTTATTACAGACCGCGATAAGAAGCTAACGGCATACCATGAAGCCGGTCACGCGATTGTTACCTACTATTCACCTACGCAGGATCCGGTTCATCAGGTATCGGTCATTCCGCGCGGCATGGCCGGCGGTTATACCATGAGCCTTCCGCAAACAGACAGATCCTATCGCTTGAAAAAGGAACTGCTGGAGGGAATTCAGGTAATGATGGGCGGACGGGTAGCCGAGGCCCTTGTGCTTGAGGATATTTCCACCGGTGCCTCAAATGATATTGAACGGGCGACTGAAAACGCAAGAAACATGGTTATCAAATACGGTATGTCGGATAACTTAGGACCGATCCTTTACGGCTCATCCGATTCAAACGAAATATTTTTGGGACGTGATTTCGGTCACACAAGAAATTATTCCGAAGAGGTTGCCGCAAAAATTGATGTTGAAATTAAAAATATTATAAATGATTGCTACGCCCAAACCGAGCATAAGCTATCAAGCCATATAGATAAGCTTCACGCTGTTGCACAATATCTCTTTACAAATGAAAAAATGGACGGAGAGCAGTTTAAGACGATTATGGAAAGCGATACCTCGACGGCAAGTGAAATTGTTATTCCGGCAGGAAATATGTTGAACATTTAATGTCGTTCAATTTTACCGCAACAACGATATGGCGTTTGCTTTTGAATACAACTGTATCTCAACAGCATAAAGGCTTTTCCTGTTTTGAATAGGAAAAGCCTTTATGCTGTTGAG
>DHOG01000049.1:0-45639 GCA_002410715.1 Ruminococcaceae bacterium UBA5396
ATCCGTGCTCTGATTCCGATTCTGATACCGTTGTTTGTTTCGTCGTTCAGGCGGGCATTTGAGTTGGCAACGGCTATGGAATGCCGCTGCTATCGTGGGGGAGAGGGACGCACCCGAATGAAACAGCTTCATATGCGGGTGTCAGACGTAGTCTACATCGTGGTTATGTTGCTGCTTGCGGCAGGGCTTTTTATATTGAATTTCATACTAAAGCCTGCATTGTAAAAAACTGTAGTGGTTCGGCGACAGATTGACCAAGTAAGGAACATGTCCTCGTTGTATAACTATAATGTATAGTAGGGCGAGCCTAGTCTGACATGGTGTATTTTACAGAAAGGCATGAGTGTCTATGCAGCGGCTACTACTAACGCTCCGGTTTGACGGCACGCGCTATCACGGATGGCAGGTGCAGAACAATGCAGTTACCGTGCAGCAGATCTTACAGGATGCAATAGAACGGGTTACGGGATTTCGCTCGCCAGTAATCGGTTGCAGTCGTACCGATGCAGGGGTTCATGCCAATATGTTTTGCTGTACCATCGATACCGCATCGGCTCTGCGAGGAAAAGCTATGACGGCTGCTCTCAATGCAAATCTTCCTCGTGACATTGCTGTTTACCGCTGTCGCGAAGTTACTCAGGATTTTCATCCGCGTTATTCTGCAAGTGGAAAACGATATCTATACCATATTTGGAACACATCCGAGCGCAATCCTTTCTGGGAGAATTATGCGATTCATCAGCGACGGGTTATTGATACCGAACGGCTGAACATGGCTGCTGCTGATTACATCGGCAAACATGATTTCGCATCCTTTTGCGCGGCCGGAAGCAGTGTGCAAGATACCGTCCGTAGTGTGAAAAGTTGCGGCATCTCAAGAGAGGGTGAACTCGTGACGTTTTATGTGGAGGCTGATGGTTTTTTATACAATATGGTTCGGATCATGGTTGGGACTCTTCTTGACATATCAGCGGGGAAAAGGGAATATGACTGCATACCTTCGGTTATCCAAGCGCATAACCGGCATGCTGCCGGCGCTACGGCTCCCGCTAAGGGGTTAATCCTTAACAGGGTTTATTATGATGGACCGTTTGCCGATATTGAAATATAGATTCAAGTTTAATTAAGTAATTGCTGTGAAAAGTGTAAGCCGAAAGGAGAAGCCCATGGCTGTGAAACAAGATATGACCGTCAAACGTCGTAAACCATCTGCTCATAATAGGAACGGCAACGCTTCACAGGAATTCCAAGGGTTATCTGTAGTTCCTGTAAAGCGCAAACGGCGCAGACACACATTTTTAAGGGCATTGTTTCGGTTGTTCCTTACAGCGGTACTGATTTTCAGCGGAGTATATATCTGGAATAACTGGGACATGCTTGAGCCGGAGAATATTGTATACTGGCTGAATGATAAACTTGCAGGAGGTCAGAGCGGTGACGGTTTTCCCGTCGAAATATCAGGAAGCTCGGTTCTTAGTTTGACAAAGGCAAATGACGGACTGGCATTACTTACCGATACTTCTCTGGTTGTATTAAACAGCAAGGGCGGCGAGCTGTACAGACGACAGCACGGATTTTCTAATCCGGTTATGAGAACGGAAGGAAAACGGATTCTTCTTGCTGATATAGGCGGCAGTAGAATGAAAGTCGAAACCAGGGCCGGCACGACCATTGAAATGACGACCGACAATAATATTATAAGCGCAGCAATAGGAGAAAACGGATACTTTGCGCTGGTGACCGATTCATCGGGTGGACATACTTCTGAAGTGGTAGTATATAATCGAAAGCTAGAGAAAATATATCATTGGTACGACAGGGATCTTGTAATATTGGATGCCGCATTGAGTCCTGATGGTAAATCCATGACGGTTGTCGGTGTTATGGCTGACGGCGGCGCTATGAAATATGCTGTAAAAATGCTATATTTCAACAAGAAGGAACCGGTTGCTGTCTATGACGGCCATGACATGATGGTATTTGCAGTTGGGTATTTTCCAAACGGGACAATTGCCGTAATCGGGGACGGAGCAGTATGGATATTCAATGAAAAAGGAACCATTCGTCAAAGGCATAGCTATAATGACCGCCAGCTTGCCGGCTATACAATTTGGGACAGTTCGGTATCTGTAGCGCTTCGTGATTTCGGAGGCAAAGAAAGCGGTGCGGTTATGACAATCAATCCCTCGGGCGACCAAGCTTATACAATGCCGTTTGAAGGGGCGTTCAGAAGCATCGCTTCTCATGGTTCGAATATGCTGCTTCTGACATCCGACTATCTGTATCGGGCAGACTCCTCTGGAGTAAGATATACTTCCGATGTAATCCGCGACGGACGTATGATAAGTACAATGGGAAACAAGGTCATTATCCTCGGACTGACTACGCTTGATGAACACAATCTTCCGACAACAAAATCTTAAAATCTATAAAAAAAGTATTTTTCTCAGCCAACACTACGGTTGTGCTGTGAGGAAATCTATGGTATACTGACCTTATGTATTTAAATGTAATTACGTGCATTATAGCATGCGCCTGAAAGGAAACATAGGGAAAAAAACAGCTTTGTTTTGCTTTTGGGTACGATATTCTTTCTTTGGTTATTTAGTTTCAAAAAGATCTATACGGAAGGACAGGGATTATATATGGCATATCTACTAGATGGTTTGGTCATAATAATTTTTCTGCTGGCGGTTTTACTGGGATATCGTCGCGGTTTTTTTAAATCAATCATTCAGCTTACAGGATGTCTTGCTGCAATTCTAATTGCTTCGGGACTAAGCACGCCTCTTGCCTCGGGAATATATAATCAGTTCATTTCCGGCTCTGTACAAAAGCATATTCAGAGTCAGATTGAAAAGACGGGGAAAGAATCGGTTGAAACTGCTTTAGACGGTGTTCTTGAGGATCTTCCTAACTCGGTTGTCAATGCCCTTACGATGTTTGACTTGGGCACTGCGCAGCAGATAAAGGATAAGCTTTCGGGATCTCTTGAAGGTGATATTGTCAAGATATCACGAAGTGTTGAAGATAAGATAGTAAGGCCAGCCGCAGTATCTCTACTACGGATTGTATGCCTCTTTATTCTGTTCGTTATATTTATGATTCTGGTCGGTATCGTTGCATCTATGGTGGGACGATTGTTCAAGCTTCCCGTTCTAAGGCAAGCCGACGGTACGCTTGGCGGACTGCTTGGCGCAGTACAGGGGTTCGTTCTTGTTTTGGTTGCAGTCACAGTAATGGGTCTAATTGCATCCACATCAAAAACGGATGACAAACTGACGCGTGCCGTAATAAACGACACCATACTTGTACAATCGGTTGAAAAGATCAACCCGATGTCCGGTACTCTCAACTCCATGTTTGGTGCGGATTTGGTATAAATGTTTTAATTAATTCGCGGAAAGGAACGGACACAGATGCGTTTTTTTAATATTGAGTGGAAAATGAATGTTCCGAACGCGTTATCACTGGCGCGCATTGCTCTGCTACCGGTTTTTGTTGTTTTCTACCTGAATAGTGAAAACAACAAGACGTTAATGTATTGGGCATTTGGTATCCTTATATTGTCAGGATTAACCGATTCTCTAGACGGTATTATTGCAAGAAAATTCAACCAGATTACCGACCTCGGCAAGCTTCTTGATCCGATTGCTGACAAGTTGACACAGGTTACTGTCGTTATCTGTCTTGCCCTTCGATATTCTGAAGTTGTATATCTTCTGATCATCTGTGTGGTTAAGGAGATTTGTCAGGCATTGGGAGGGCTTTTTCTGCTTCATCACGGCATGAAAATACAGGGCGCTCGTTGGTTTGGCAAGATATCGACCTTTACATTTTACAGTGTCATGGTATTGATTGTAGGCTGGCCGTCTATGCCCAAATGGCTGCTGGTGTCTCTCGTTATCCTGGTTGCGTTATTGATGATTTTTGCATTTATAAAATATATAACCATGTTTTTCCGTATTAAGAATCATTCTTCTGATGAGAAACAGACAATTGACAGTACCAAGACAGCATAATTTCAAAAGATATATTAGTTTGCGCCCTTACCAACAAACCAAGATAGTAGGGCAGGCGCGGAAAGGCATGGGTATACAGATGCTTTGTTCACGATGCAAAAGACGTACCGCTGTTGTGTTTATCACACGTATGGAGGCAGATAAAACAATCAATGACGGACTCTGTCTGGTATGTGCCAAGGAGCTTGGCATAAAACCGGTGGATGATTTACTGGATAAATTCGGTATTACCGATGAAGATATGGAGCAAATGGACCATCAGCTCGGGGAGCTGATGAATCCTGAAGAAGGCGAAGATGGGTTTACACCCGGGGGAGCTGCGACCTTTCCATTTCTGCAGAACTTGTTTGGTAACCTGCCTGCACAGGAGGTTCCGTCCAAGGAACAAAAAACAGAAAACGGAAATGGTGAAAAATCGGGTAAAACAGCACATAAAAAGAAAGAAAAGAAGCGTAAGTTTCTTGATGCATATTGCACCGACCTGACTGCTCGTGCACGTAGTGGGGAAATGGATATAATTGTCGGACGCGATCGAGAAATTTATCGGGTGGTTCAAATTTTATCCCGCCGCACAAAAAATAATCCCTGCCTAATTGGAGAACCCGGTGTGGGCAAGACCGCTATTGCCGAGGGTCTTGCGCTTCGCATTGCATCGGGGAATGTTCCTGTGCGTCTGTTAAACAAGGAAATACATCTTCTGGACCTAACCTCACTGGTGGCAGGGACACAGTTCCGGGGTCAGTTTGAAAGCAGGATTAAAGGTCTGGTTGATGAAGTCAAGAACGAAGGCAACATCATTTTGTTTATTGACGAGGTGCATAATCTTGTCGGCACGGGCGATGCAGAGGGGAGCATGTCCGCTGCCAATATTCTTAAGCCTGCGCTTTCCCGCGGAGAGATACAGGTAATCGGTGCTACCACCTTTAATGAATACCGCAAGCATATTGAGAAGGATGCTGCCCTTGAAAGACGTTTTCAGCCGGTAACTGTGGATGAGCCGTCTATAGATGATGCTATGGGCATTCTAAAAGGTATTAAAAGCTATTATGAAAAGTATCATGGTGTCATAATTGAGGACTCACTTCTCAGACGTGCCGTGATGTTGTCAGAGCGTTATATTAATGATCGTTTTCTGCCTGATAAGGCAATAGATCTTCTGGACGAAGCATGTGCCGCAGCTGCTCTTCGAAACCGTACGGCGGATCGGTACGCCAAGCTAAAGAGCAAGATAGTTCAGATGAAGCAGGATGAACAGGATCAGCTTGGAAGCGAAACCATTGATTATGAAAAGTTAGCCGTTACAAGGGCAGAACTTCTCAAAGCAGAAAAGCAGGCTGAAGAAATCAGGATCGAAGCAACCGAAGCCCCGGTAACTGCTGATGATTTAGCTACGGTAATTGAACTTTGGACTGGAATCCCAGCTTCAAAAGTTAGAGAAAATGAATTATCAAGGCTGGTAAGGCTTGAAGATCGCCTTGCCGAAAAGGTAATCGGACAAAAGGAAGCGGTTACGCTTGTTGCGGCCGCTATCCGTCGCAGTCGAGTGCAGATTAGTGCCAGACGCCGACCAGCATCGTTTATATTTGTAGGACCGACCGGCGTCGGAAAAACAGAGCTGGTCAAGGTTTTGGCAGGGGAGCTTTTTGATACGCCCGAAACCCTGATTCGTCTGGATATGTCCGAGTTTATGGAAAAGCACTCAGTATCTCGAATTATAGGATCTCCGCCAGGCTATGTCGGATATGACGAGGCTGGACAGCTTACTGAAAAGGTACGGCGCAAGCCGTATTCGGTTTTGCTTTTCGATGAGATAGAGAAAGCGCATCCAGATGTTTTGAATATCTTGCTGCAGATTCTTGATGAAGGACGTGTTACCGATGCGCACGGTCGGTCGGTGAACTTTGAAAATACCGTCATCATCATGACATCAAACGCCGGAAGCCAAAATCGTGAAAGTCTGATGGGATTTGGTAAAACCGATGCTCAGGCATCGCGCGATCGTTCCATGAAAGCTCTGTCAGATTTTCTTAGACCGGAATTTATCAGCCGAGTTGATGAGGTGGTTTACTTTTGCCCCCTAACGCGGGATGATTTTGCTAAGATTGCGGATCTTATGCTTGGTGAGCTTGTCGAGCCGCTTAAGGAGAGGGGGATTGATTTTACCTGGACTCCTGCCGCATCTGCATCTCTTGCTGAAAAGGCATATGGCGGCAAGCGCGGTGCCCGCGATCTTCGTAACGCAGTTAGGCGCAATGTTGAGGATGGTATCGCTTCCATATTGGTGGAAAACACTGATAATCCTCCTGGTCGGATCTCTGTAGATACAGACAGCCAAAACAATGTTAAACTGGAATATCGATGAATATGCCGGAATATTATTAAAAAGCGGCTGTGCGCAAGCGCGCCCGGCCGCTTTTTAATAGCTATTGTGAAGGGTCTGTTATTAAAAATCAGAAAGGAATTAAAATATGATTTTTTATGAGATTCTGAAATCCATACTTATGGGAATTGTACAGGGGGTTACTGAATGGCTTCCGATCAGTAGTACAGGTCATTTGCTGTTGCTTGATCAGTTTATTCATATGGATGTAAATAAGGAATTTTTTGATGTATTTAAGGTGTTCATCCAGCTCGGCTCCATCCTTGCTGTGCTGGTCTTGTATTTCTATAAACTTAATCCGTTCTCGATGAAAAAGAGCAGTGAGGAAAGACGGCAGACACTGTCATTATGGGGCAAGGTTTTACTAGCCAGTGTCCCGGCTGGAATCATCGGAGTTTTGTTTGATGATCAGATCGACGGCGTTTTATCGACTTGGTATGTAATTGCTGCAACTCTTATTTTATACGGTTTTCTATTTCTTTGGCTTGAAAACAGCAGGAAAAAGCCCAAGATCCATAGTTTTTCACAACTAAATTATAAAACAGCATTGCTGATTGGTTTTTGCCAGACGCTGGCATTGATTCCTGGTACATCCAGATCAGGTGCTACAATACTGGGAGCGGTGTTTTTCGGCGCATCGCGGTTTATTGCAACAGAATTTTCATTTTTCATGGCAATCCCCGCAATGTTCGGAGGCAGTGGTATCAAGCTTTTAAAATATTCTCTGGAAAAAATCGAGAGTGCCGGTGGCTGGGAATATCCTCTATTATTCAGCGGCCAGGAATGGGCGATAATGTTAACCGGTTTTTTTGTTTCTTTTATTGTTTCAATCATGGTTATTAAATTGCTTCTTAATTTCATTAAAAAACATGATTTCAAGGTGTTCGGTTATTACAGAATTGCGCTCGGGCTTCTTGTTTTGCTATACTTTGGGTTTATTGCCCGCTAAAATCCTAAAAAAATGGAGGTGTTAATGTGTTATGCATCAACACCTCCATTCTCTGTTTCAACCATTTTGGTGAATATTTCTGTCAACTTAGGGTCAAAATGTTTTCCTGCATTGTTTTTAACCGATTGGATTACTTCTTCCTTGCGTTTTCCGCAATTAGCAGACAGTTTGCGATCGTAAGACTCCGCTAAGGCAATGATTCTTGCAAGCAAAGGAATCTCTTCGCCTTTCAGACCTTTTGGATAGCCGGATCCATCCCAACGTTCCTGATGATTTAGTACAAGTTCCGCAATGTCGATTGTATGATCAAATGAATTCAGTATACGGTATCCGATAATAGGATGCTTTTTTATTTCGTTCCATTCTTTATCTGTTATGCTGTAATTGTTCTCCAGCAGCCTAGATTCCAGAACGATTTTTCCAATGTCGTGAAGATATCCGGCATCCTTCAGCTTTTTTGTATCTATATCCGAAAGATTGAGTATTTCGGCCATGTTCTGGCATAGCCTTTTGACATGAATCGAGTGTTCCTTTTCCCTGGGGTTGTTTTGGTGAAGGTTATTAATGATTGAATTGATGGTATCGCGTTTGACCTCATCACGTCCCAGCGTTTTTGCGATATACATATCTTCTTCTGCCCGGTCAATTGTATCCCATATATTAATAGATTCTGATTCTTTGGTATCGGCTCCCATTGAAATACTGCCTTTTATTGCTTTAATCTGTTCCTTTTCAGTCTCATTCCGAATTCGTTCCATTATCTTTTTAACTTCTGTAATTCCTGTCTTTGGAAGCAGAATTAAAAATTCATCGCCGCCACATCTAACAATTACATCTTCTTTTTTGCATACCTTAGACATTACCTGTGAGACTTTTTTAATCAGTATATCACCGTGGGAATGCCCGAATATATCATTTGTCAGCTTCAAGCAGTTGATATCTCCGATAATCACTGAAATCGGTAGATTGCTTTTGGTATCAATACGGTGAAGCTCCTCTTCAAGAAATCGTCTGTTATAAAGTCCGGTCATTGAGTCATGGAAACTGAGGTATTCAATCTCCTTTCTTTGGATGATCTTACTCGTAACATCACGAAAAACAAGAACAACACCCATTGTATTATCAGAGCTGTCTTTGATTGGGGCTGCGCTTTCCTCCAAAAAATATTTATTACCGTCTCTTGATGTAAGCACAACATTGTTTTCAATGACAAAAACACGGTCTGTCACAAAGGCCATTTCAATCGGATCTGTCATAGGGTGGTCTTCATTTTCCGAGGATATATTGAATATATCGCGGTAGTTTACACCCGCAACCTGTTCCAATGACCAGCCCGTAAGTTTTTCGGCAACATTGTTGAGCATTTCAATCCGTCCGCTATTATCAACAACCATTACTCCGTCACCAATTGATACAAGTATCTGCCGGTATTTGTTTCGTTCAAGAACCAGCTTGTCCTGTGTTTCTTTCCTTTTAATATCGTTCCAGACACCGTTAATAAGCAGAGTAATGCTATAAATATCGTTGTTGTTGTAGTCGCTATGCTTGTTTGCCAGTCCGATAACGGCAACGATATTCCCTTCGATAATTATAGGAACAGACAAAAATTTATCTATTTTAATATGACTTTGCTGCAATTCGTTTTTCACCAGGTATTGTTTAAAATCATTAATAATAACGGGTTTACACTGTCTTATAGCCTCTCCCCAGATCTCTGAATCTTCAAGCCTGCATTGCTTTTCATTTGGTTTACAGGATGCAACAACTCCTTTAGACCATGATTTAAGTATAAATTCACTTTGTAAATCATCATACAGGTATATGTAACCATGTTGGCTTTCAGTCAGTTCCAATGCCTGGTGAAGAACATAATCAAACTGTTCCTGGGTGCTGTTAAAACTATGCGTAAGAATGTTACCCAGAACCATATACCGGGACAGCATCTTATCCTGTATCTTCTGAAACTCCCGTTCTTTTGTAATATCCTTGATATCCGCTCCTACGCCTATTTTTCCATTTAACATGATTACCGGAAATATTGTGCATTTAAGAATCCTGTTATCATTTATTATTTCTCTGTCGACAGGTTTATTTAAAAGCTGAGCTTCAGCATCCGCTTTTCTGAGCTGGTCTGCAAAGTCCTTTTCAAATAGATCATAGTCGCTCAGGCCTTTTATATCGCATATTGTATTTTTGAATATTACTTTAAACTCCTTGTTTACAAAAAGGTAATTTAGGTTTTCATCTTTTAAACACACAATTCTGTCATTATTATTTACATACAAATGAATACAAGACAATAGATAGCTTATATACTTTTTTGATTTTAAGAAATTGATCAGAAAAATCGAAAACAGTATAGCAATTAAAGCAATAGACAAAAGCTGAACATAAGCACCCAGCTCTGCGGGCAGTATAAAGGATACGAATTCATTCTCTAACAATGGAACAGACATTGATATGTACAAAAAAATGAGAATATTCGTCATTTGTGACCACCCCTTTCT
This sequence comes from Ruminococcaceae bacterium UBA5396, assembly GCA_002410715.1. GTDB lineage: Bacteria > Bacillota > Clostridia > Oscillospirales > Acutalibacteraceae > Avimonas. Next base: position 9,859 of record DHOG01000049.1, read on the forward strand.
TTTTTATAGCTGGTTAGAAAGAACAGATATTTCCAGAGGAGCGGAATCCTTTGAATGGAAACGATCAAGAAAACATATTATATTTTTGTCCATCTAAATAATACCATTCTTTACAACATAATTCAACACATTGATTAATATTCATTAAAAACATTTAATAGCCACACCTAATATTTGTGAAATATGTACAATAAATAGCAGGGAACTTATTCTAATAAGTCCCCTGCTATTTATTGTAAGAGCATATTTTTAAATCATGTCATCAAAAACTGCACCGGTTGAACCGCTTGTAACATGCTGAGCATATCTTTTTGCATAACCCGACAAACTCTGGGCGGGAGCCGTCCATAAAGGGCGACGCGATGCAAGAGTCTCTTCATCTACAAGCAGCTCAAGCTTTCGGTTTGGTATATCGATCGATATCATATCGCCTTCCTGAACCAGCGCGATAACACCGCATGAAGCGGCTTCGGGCGAAACATGTCCAATTGAGGCACCACGGGTTGCACCTGAAAAACGACCGTCTGTAATCAGCGCAACGCTGTCATCAAGTCCCATGCCAGCGATATTCGCTGTAGGTGAGAGCATTTCGCGCATACCAGGCCCACCCTTTGGTCCTTCATAGCGTATGACCACAACGTCGCCCGAGTTGATTTTGCCGCCCAGAATGGCATCATTTGCCTCCTCCTCACTGTCAAATACCCGTGCCGGTCCGCTGTGAACCATCATCTCGGGTTTAACAGCGCCCTGCTTGACAACTGCGCCCTCGCTTGCGAGATTGCCGAAAAGAATCGCAATGCCGCCGTCTTGCCTGAAAGGATTATCCAGCCTGCATATGACTGTTCCGTCAGCATCTGGTGCTTTACTGAAACGTTCGCCAACCGTTCCGTTTACGGTTAGGATATCGCGATGAATTAATCCGGCGCAATCAAGCTCCTTAAGCATAGCCTGGATACCGCCCACCTCATTCAAATCGGTGAGAAATACCTCACTGGCCGGACTCAATTTGCATATTTGGGGCGTGGACTTTCCGATGCTGTCAATAAACTCCAGTGAAATCGGGCAGCCGGCGGCATAAGAAAGTGCGGTGACATGCAAAACTGTATTGGACGAACAGCCAATGGCCATATCTGCGCGAAGAGCGTTCTCAAAAGCAGCAGGCGTTAGAATATCAAGGGGTCGGATATTTTTTTTAAGCAAAGTCATAACCTGCTCTCCCGTTTCCTTGGCAAGACGGATACGGGCCGCTTCGACTGCCGGAATGGTACCGTTTCCGGGTAATGCCATTCCAATAACCTCGGTCAGGCAGTTCATAGAGTTGGCGGTAAACATACCGGAGCAGGATCCGCAGCCGGGGCAGGCTTTATTTTCAAGTTCGTTCATTTCAGATTCGTCCATACGTCCTGCAGCACAGGAACCCACCGCTTCGAACATATCAGTCAGACTTAGTCTTCGCTTGCCGCTGGTGCCCGGCATCATCGGGCCGCCGCTGACAAAAATTGAGGGTATATTCATGCGGCAGGCAGCCATTAGCATGCCCGGAACCACCTTGTCACAGTTTGGAATAAATACTGCAGCATCCATTGGATGGGCAGTCAGCATAACTTCAATGGAATCTGCAATCAGTTCCCGTGAACAAAGTGAATATTTCATGCCCTTATGATTCATCGCCAGACCGTCACAGACTCCGATCGTGTTAAATGTGAACGGCACGCCACCGGCATTGCGTATTCCCGCTTCAACAGCTTTGGTTATGGTGTCTAGATGGGTGTGTCCGGGTATGTAATCACTTTTGGAGCTTACAACAGCAACAAAAGGACGCTTCATCTCAGCGTCGGTAATACCGAGTGCTTTCAGCAAGGAACGATGCGGAGCGCGTGATGCGCCTTCTTTCATCAGATTGCTTCTCATTTATATTTATCCTTTCTAGGCATACTGCAGCACAGGTTAGTTGGTTTTGCTTGTTAGAGGTGTCTTTGTCAAAAAGGCTCTAAGCAACTCCAGACTCTGTTGGCTCATTTCTTTGCTCTTTTTTTTATCAGAAGTACCGGAAACGCTGCGGACACCGAAATAGAGATCTTCAGGCATAGCGCTAAACTCATCAGCTTTTCGCAAATCACTGCCACTCCAGTTCCAATATCTTCCGTCTCCTTCAATTCCTTCTGCCTGAACACCAAGTTTATCAAAGAACTTAAAACCGTCTTTTTCTAACGGACGAATATTATTTTCAAAGGCTTCTTTTTGAAATATAAAGAACATAATATCAGCAGAAGCTATATGGACAACCAGCTTTTGCTGATTGGCACCGCCCAACTGGGCATCATTCGTCAACGCAATGCTGTCGATCCGAACCTCAACCTTGCCGTCCCCGTCAATATCCCTTCCGTAGGCTTCCAAGGTTGTTTCCAGCTTATCTTTTGCAGTATCTATAATATAATTCTGGGTTGCCAGAACAATGGTATAATCGGGATTATCCCGAGTTACCAGTTGACCGATGAGTATAACCAATACTACAATCGTCGCGGTTATGGCAATGGTGTGCCATTTATAATGATACCAGTAGTTTTCGATTTTTCCCCGGGGTGTTTTTGGGGGTTGCGCTTTTGGTTCCGGACGCAGATCATCTTCGCTCAAACCACGTAGTACCCATTCTCTGGCCATATTACAAATGCCTCCTATTTCGGCTGCTATTTATATCAGCAGCAAGAAATAAACTTAATCCCTTGGCTTCATGGTAGGGAACAAAAGAACATCACGAATAGAATGCTGGTCAGTCAGAAGCATCACAAGTCTGTCAAGGCCGAAACCAAGTCCTCCTGTAGGGGGCATACCGTATTCAAGTGCGGTGAGGAAGTCTTCATCAACCTCGGCATTCGCACCCTGCGCGCGTTTTTCCTCTACCTGCCTGACAAAACGTTCACGCTGATCGAACGGATCGTTCAGTTCGGAGAAAGCGTTGCCCATTTCGCGTGCTGTTATGAAAAACTCAAAACGTTCTGTAAAATCGGGCTCATCTGCTTTGCGTTTTGCAAGCGGTGAAATTGCTACCGGATAATCATAAATAAATGTAGGCTGCATCAGATGTTCCTCAACATAAGCATCAAAGAATGCCGCCAGAATATCACCCTTGGTTGCAGCATTTTTCTCGTAATGAACGCTCTTTGCATCCGCAGCCTTTTGGGCATCTTCATCGTTTTTCCAATCGTAATAGTCAACGCCTGCATACTTTTTCACAGCTTCCACCATGGTAAGACGTTCCCATGGTGTGCCCATATTGATTTCTTGACCCTGATAAGGAATTATATCCGAACCGCACACCTTTCGCGCAAGCATGGAATACAATTCCTCAACTAGATCCATCATATCCTTGTAGTCGGTATAAGCTTCGTACAGTTCAACCGAAGTAAACTCGGGATTGTGCTTAATGCTCATGCCTTCGTTGCGGAAAATACGCCCCACTTCATAAACCTTGTCAAATCCTCCGACAATAAGACGTTTTAAATAAAGCTCGGTCTCAATACGAAGATACATATCCAAATCAAGTGTATTGTGGTGTGTAACAAAGGGCCGTGCCGCCGCGCCGATTTCAAGTGTGTGGAGAACCGGCGTGTCTACTTCAAGATATCCCCTCGCATCAAGGAATTCGCGAATAAGGGATATAATTCTGCTTCGTTTAATGAAGGTATCCTTTACCTCCGGATTTATAATCAGGTCAACATATCTCTGACGATAACGTGTATCTGTATCCTTAAGTCCATGGAATTTATCTGGGAGTGGCCTCAGCGATTTTGTCAGCAGTTTCAACGCTGTCGCATGCACCGAAATTTCTCCGCGGCGGGTTCTGAATACAGTACCCTCGATACCGATGATGTCACCGATATCCCAGTGCCCGAATTCGGCGTAATTGTCTTCTCCCACATCGTTAATGCGGATATAAACCTGAATACGTCCGGAACCGTCCCTAATATCAATAAAGCTCGCCTTGCCCATATCGCGCCACGTCATGATTCGTCCGGCAATCGAAACCGACTGACCTTCAAGCGCTTCAAAGTTCTCGACGATCTCTAAGGCAAGATGTGTTCTGTTCCATTTTGTAATGTGATAGGGATCCTTATCCGCTTTCTGGAGCGCAAAAAGCTTATCGCGTCTTATCTGCAAAAGCTCGCTTAATTCCTGTTCGCTAATATCGGTTTGTACTTCGTTTAGATTATTGTCCTTTTTATCCACGTTATCGATCCTTCCTTTTCGAAAGCATTTTCTTACCGATCTTAAGGAGATAAGAAAAACGGGCGGGCAACCCGAATGGTTACCGCGCCCGTACTCCTCCGGCGCAGAGCCGGGTTATTTTAAAATTTCCAGTATTTCATACTTTACAATACCGTTAGGGGTTTCAATTTCGATTATATCACCATTGGTGTGCGTAAGAAACGCCATACCGACAGGTGACTCGTCCGAAATACGACCGTTCAGCGGGTCAGCTTCCGTTGAGCCGACGATCTGATAAGTCTCGGTTTTCTTTGTACCAAGATGCTTCACTTTTAGGCGAGATCCAATATGAACAACCTCGGTGCTTAACTCACTTTCATCAAGCACGCGGACATTTTTAAGCTGATTTTCGATCTCGCTGATGCGACCCTCTATGATTGCTTGTTCGTTTTTTGCTTCATCATACTCGCTATTTTCAGATAAGTCGCCGAAAGATAATGCGGTTTTAATTTTTTCTGCTATCTCTTTCCGCTTAACAGATTTTAATTCTTCAAGTTCGCTTTCAAGGCGCTTTAAGCCTTCATCTGTGATAACTGTCTGTTTATTCATTTCTGTACGGTCTCCTTCGGAGCGATATTTTACCGGAATTTCTGCAGGCTTCTGCGCAAACCGACAAAAGCCAGTGTAAATACCTCATCATTTATCGTAAATGCCATACAACACATTATACTAAACCGGTATTCCGATGTCAAGTCCCGCAAGCCTCCAAGCTGCGTCCTTTAGGGCGATTATATGTCCGCCGGTTTGTAGAAATTCAGGAGGCTTTGATGCGATTTCCCGAACTGAGCTTAATTCGAATAAACCGGCTAAAAATTGTGCAGCATCGCAGCCTGGTGGCTTGGCGTCCAGTATGCAATTAGATACACGCGGTATATACCCATGTATTACTCCTTTATAATCGATATGTTTGTCAAATTGTTCGGATTGACTCTTTGGACTACGCGCAGTTAGAACCCAGCCGTGTCTGGATATCATCTGTTTCAGCTCCCTGCAGGAATCCTCTGGTTCATCCGGTGCAAGAAGAAGCAGACTACCGTCCATTACTGCTAAGTCCATCGAAACAGAAAGTACAGCGCCGTACTGCTGCATTGCTGTATAACACTGAACTTCGTAACGTTCAGGACGGCGGGTAATTACACCAACATCTGCAGCAAACGGCAGGAACATCAGAGGCAAATCCGGCATTACAGCTTGGGGATCATATACCGTTACCTTCACAAGACGCGGATTCACCGCCACAATTTTAAGCAGCTTTACTGCGGCTGATGACATAAGACGTCTTGATAGCTCTACACCTTGAAACGCTGTGATTCGGCTATTCTGAGGGGGCGTCACTACCTGTGGAAGCAAGAGACGACTGGATTCACGTCCTGCGGCATGTCTGATGTCTGCCCAATTTAGATTACCATTTCGTCCGACTTCCGCTGTTATCTTCAAAAATTTTCCGCTTCCGGCACTGACTAGCTCAGAATAAACTGCCGGGGGGCGGCGGCGGAGACTTAACCATCTGCGCCGTGGCTCACGTACACATAAAGCCGAAAGCATATATATTTCATTCCTTTCTGCCGTTGGGGGACACTCATATTTATAGCGGCATGTAGGCGGCGTGGGCTTTTCACGCCACTCTGCTTTGCTTAAGTCTATATACAAGACTATATGATTCATTTTTATGCCATTTATTATACGTTCATGAATTCCTTTTTCGCTTAATTTTAATATAAGAGATTATGGATTGCCCAAGATTACAGGCTGTGCTGCTATGTCAGATTATATATGCGTTAATTTATTTGTTAATAAAGCCCAAACTAAGGGCATAATTATAGATATGCGATAGATATATGATATATTTGGAGTGAAAGGCGGGCTGTCATAGTTATGAATGCGAATGCAATTCCAAGACGAACCTTTCAGTTAAGACCTCTGATTTTTTTTATTTTAATAACACTAGGCGTAGGGCTTTTCGGAGGACTTTTGGGCGGTATGGTTGGATATGACGTTTTAACAAAACCACCACTAACACCCTCAGCTTCCACATTTTCGGCTGTTTGGACCGTGCTGTATATCATGACGGGTATTGCGGCTTATATGGTTTACAATGCAAATGATATTGATTCGGGCAGGGTTCTCCGGTTGTATTTATTGCAACTATTATTTAATGCGTTATGGTCGCTGTTGTTTTTCAGATTTGGCTGGCGCCTTTTTTCATTTTTCTGGATGCTGATTTTAATCTTACTCGTATCTTTGGTTCTTGCAGGCTTTAAATATATCCGAAAATCAGCATATTGGCTTATGATTCCGTATTTTTTATGGCTGTTGTTTATCACATATGTAAACCTTGGATTTTATCTGCTTAACCGGGTAACAGGCTGATATCATAATCATACACAAACCATTTATTAAAAACTGCTTGTGATCCCCACGTCGAGGATCACAAGCAGTTTTTAATAGCAATGCGTATTTGCTCAATTTGATAAATGTCATTTTACTAGTATGATAAAGGGATAATATTATTCTAAACAATGCATAATAATTTGGATCTTAAATCCCTTATTCACAGCTTTGATTTTATATCTAACAAGGCATTTGCGGTTATTTCAATCCGCTCACTTGTGATACGTGATTTTGGAAACGACACGCTGATGGCATGATTTGCAATCCCTGTATACTGATTCAGGGAAACTGCGATACAACAGACACCAATCTCGTTCTCCTCACGATCCAGCGCATAGCCTCTGCGCCTTATTTCGTGGATTTCAATCATAAACTGATCGAAATCCACGATTGTATGCTCTGTTAATGAGTGAATGGAGCTGACATTCCAAACTTCTTCAATTTCCTGATCGCTTAGATCTGCAAGGATGACTTTTCCCACAGCAGTACAATAAACCGGCTGGCGATAACCGACGCGCGAAACCATTCGAACCGAATTTACGGTAGGTTCCACCTTATCAATGTAAACAATATGCGCTCCATCCCTCTGGACGAGGTGGACTGTTTCGCCGGATGTGGCTGCGAGGTTTACTAAATGTGGACGTGCTATCATCCGCATATCTATTTGTGTAAGCAGATTTCCTGCCAGCTCCAGAAGCTTGAAGGTCAGTCTGTATTTATCGGTTTCTGCATTCTTTTTCACATTGCCCATGGATATTAATGCGCCGATCTGCCGAAATACGGTTGTTTTGTTCAGACAAACGGCTACGCTGAGTTCGGTAACACCCATTTCACCACGCTCGGCAAGCGTTTCAAGCAACGAAAAAGCCCTAGCGGCTGAACGAATTGTATTTTCCTCCATGTGCTCGACCTCTTTTCGTTAAAGTATAAGCATTGTCTCAACTCATTGTATCACGGATTTTTTTATACAGCAACATTTTGCTCTTGACTATATGTAAAATAAAGGCTAAAATAGTTGACGAGGTTTCATATAATAAAACATTGTTTCGCACAACGGAACAATGCCCGAGTTAGGTTTATGCTTTTGTAAGCGAATTATAGTTGATTTGTATTGCTAAATTTAGACCGAGACGAACATTCATTTGGGCGAACGCACAACTCCCTAATGGCAGAAAGGAATGAGTCAAATATGGAGGCATTACTGAAGCAAATTGAAGAAATCGGGATAATCCCGGTGGTGAAAATTGACCGTGCCGAGGACGCGGTTTCCCTTGCGAAGGCTCTTTGCGAAGGAGGTCTGCCCTGTGCAGAGGTAACATTCAGAACGGCTGCAGCACCCGATGCAATCCGTGCCATGGTCAAGGCATATCCCGAAATGTTGGTTGGGGCGGGGACTGTATTGTCCGCAGAACAGGCGGATGCAGCAATGGATGCGGGCGCACGTTTTCTGGTTAGCCCCGGTCTGAACCCGGATGTAGTAAGACACTGCATTGATCGAGGATACCCGATGGTGCCTGGTGTTGCTACACCCAGTGAGGTGGAACAGGCAATCGCTTTGGGACTGGATGTTGTGAAATTCTTTCCGTCGGAAACCGCGGGCGGTCTTGCTATGATTAAGGCAATGTCGGCGCCTTATACAAGAATTAGATTCATGCCAACAGGCGGTATTAACGCAAGTAATCTGACTAGTTATCTTGATAATCCTAAAATTATTGCTTGCGGCGGAAGCTGGATGGTGAACGCCGATTTGATTAAGAGCGGAGACTTTGATGCAATCCGCAGCTTGACACAGCAGGCAGTTGAGCAGATGCTCGGGTTTTCATTTGCCCATATCGGTATTAATCAGGCCGACAAGTCGGCTTGTCAAAATTCAAGCGACAATATTACAGGGCTTTTCGGCTTTGCTCAGAGAGAAACAAGCGCATCCATTTTTGCCGGCGAACATCTCGAAATCATGAAGAATATGGGCCCGGGGACTAATGGGCACATTGGAATCAAAACCAACTACCTATTCAGAGCGGTTGCATATTTAAAGCGCAGGGGTGTGCAATTTAAAATGGAATCCGCAAAATATGATGATAATGGAAGGATCAAATTTATATATCTGGCTGAGGAAATCGGCGGGTTTGCCGTTCACCTTGTTCAAAAATAATTTGATTAGAAAGGGATGTTGGTACTATGAAAAAAGTAATCACATTTGGAGAGATTATGCTTCGTCTTGCGCCCGAGGGATACACAAGGTTTATTCAGGCTGAGACATTCGGCGCAACCTATGGCGGCGGAGAGGCAAATGTAGCCGTTTCTCTTGCAAACTACGGACTGAACGCATCGTTTGTAACAAAGCTTCCCGTTCATGATATAGGACAGGCGTCGGTGAATTCTCTGCGCCGTTATGGAGTGGATACCTCAAAAATCGTACGGGGTGGAAACAGAGTCGGTATTTATTTCCTCGAAAAGGGAGCAAGTCAGCGCCCGTCCAAGGTTATTTATGATAGAGCAGATTCTGCCATTGCCAATGCACAGCCCTCGGATTTTGACTGGAATGAAATTTTTGAAGGCGCGGATTGGTTCCACTTTACGGGGATTACGCCTGCTTTGGGTGAAAATGTCGCCGCCATTTGCCTTGAGGCGTGCAAAGCAGCAAAGACAAAGAACCTGACCGTAAGCTGTGACTTGAATTATCGTAAAAACCTCTGGTCGCGCGAGCAGGCCGGCAGGACCATGGCGGAGCTAATGCCGTTTGTAGATGTCTGTATTGCAAATGAGGAAGATTCAGCGGATGTGTTCGGAATCAAATCGGAGAATACCGATGTAACTACGGGTAAAGTCAATCACGAGGGATATAAGGAAGTTGCTAAGAAGCTTGCGGATCGCTTCGGATTTAAAAAAGTTGCTATCACTCTTCGTGGGTCGATATCTGCCAACGACAACAACTGGGCTGCAATGCTTTACGATGGGAATAATTACTATTTCAGCAGAAATTATCTCATCCATATTGTAGACAGAGTGGGCGGCGGCGATAGCTTCGGAGCGGGGCTCATCTATTCGCTGCTGTCGGGATATGAGAATCAGGCGGCACTTGAATTTGCGGTAGCCGCATCCTGTCTCAAGCATACAATTGAGGGCGACTTTAATCAGGTTTCGGTATCCGAAGTTGAAAAGCTGGCAGGTGGCGATGCCTCCGGAAGGGTGCAAAGATAAAAGGTTGCTGCTAACAGGTTATAATAAAATCGCCATAAAATAGGCAATCCTCTTGTTTCTGTAATAGTAGAGAAAGCAAACCAACTATCCGAGAAAAGCCGTTTGGTAATTCGGTTAGTTAATTTGCTTTTTTTATTAAAAAAATATTATGTAGAGTAAAGAGGATGTTATAGTGTTATTTATACTACATCAAAAAGTCAAGATGGCAAAAGGAGAGAAACATGAACAAATTGGGGGTAATAACATACAATTTAGTTTAGGAACGTAGAGCAGAACAACAATCTTAATTTACCCCAAAAGGAATAAACATTCCCTCAAAAGACAATATTTAGAAAAGGGAAGTCGTGTGTAGTAATTAGCAGTAAATAGTAAAAAACTCACTTACGAATATAAGTATGGAAGACTAGGGAACTTGATATTATCCTAACATTTATGTTAAAATTAAAACAATGTGTAAATTTAAGTGCTCAATTACGTTGTGTTTTAAGTCCTATGTTATAATACGAGGAGGGCACAATCTTGAGAGGAGGACACTATCTTGGGTAAAAAACACAATAAGGATAAACAACCTAAGAACAGTGAAACATTGCGTGCCTTAGCCCAGTTCTCACAGATAGGAGTAACGATGGCGGCATCGGTTTTGGTGGGTGTCTTACTGGGCAAGTACTTAGATGGTTTGTTAGGCACGACACCCTGGTTGCTGTTAATTTCTTCTTTATTAGGTGCAGGAGCTGCAATCAAGGTGTTATTTAACATCTCCCAAAACAAGAGGTGACAATCCCGGAGATGGTCAAGAAAGAGAGAGAGTAGGATCTATTGATGAAGTCGTGGAAAAATACAAGAGCACATAAGGTGGTAATATGGCGAAAGAACAGGCCAACCTAGAGAGTGATAACAAAATTAATCTTACTATAACCACGCCTCGTGGAGTTAAATTCATTGAAAAGGCCGATATGGTTATCATGCGCTGTATTGATGGAGATCTGGGAGTACTTCCCGGTCATGCACCGGTTTCGACAGTGCTTGGAGACGGGATTTTACGTATTTTTAATAATGGTGTTGAGAAAAAGCTTGCTCTGTTCGGTGGTGCAGCCGAGATTGAAGACACAACGGTGAATATCTTCAGCACCATAGCTCAGCATCCGGATGAAATCGACCTGGAACGAGCCGAGAGGGATCGCAAAGAGGTAGAAGCTACAATCCTAGAAGAATCAGAAGAACATCAAATCAGAAGGCTGCAAGTCCTTCTGCATCGCTCCTTGCTTCGTATTGAAGTTAGCACCCAACTGGAAAACACCGGATACCCAGAAGACGGTGAGGAAGAGGAAAATATTGATGTTCAGTAGGGATTGCTAAGTACAGAAATGAAAAAATATGTTCGTAAATTATTGAGATTATAAAATATAGCAGACACGATTTTTGTGCCTGCTATATTTTTATACCCATAAATAATAACATAAATAGAAATGGATGTGTACTCAAATATTGATATCCTCACCGGCGTTTCAATTTAAGTGACAAATAATGACTTGCTATTCAGATTATAATCTCACAACCCCTAAATCTTTACCAAAACTTCTCAAATATTGACTTATTGTTGACTTCAAGCATTTTAAATATTACAATAAAAACATAAAAAACGGCGGTGGATATGCAAAATATTTGGGCAATGTCTACATTATTGTTTTGGGGGCAAATTTATGAATATCAAAAAACTTCTCAAAAATATGACATTACGTGAAAAACTGGCACAGATGACACAGCTTGACGGCAACTTCCGTATTCAAACCGACAACCAGCTCTTGACAGGCCCCCTGCATCAAATGAATATAAGCGTAGAAGATGCCGCAAACAGTGGAACGGTACTTGGAGCAATCGGTGCAGAACTTACTCGAAGGATACAAGACAAGCATCTTGCCGGCGACAGACACAAAATACCTGTGCTGTTTATGCTGGATGTGATACATGGTTTTCGCACCATATTTCCCATACCATTGGCTTTGGGCTGCACATGGGAACCGGAGCTTGTGGAGAAAACGGCCAGCGTGGCAGCCTGTGAAGCGTCCGCATCGGGTATTCATGTCAACTTTTCACCCATGGCAGATTTGGTGCGTGATGCACGGTGGGGAAGGGTAATGGAATCCACCGGTGAAGATCACACGCTAAACGCTTTGTTTGCCGCTGCCTTTGTACGCGGGTATCAAGGCGACAGCCTAAAAAACCCTGACAGCATGGCGGCGTGCATTAAGCATATCGCAGCTTACGGTGCTGCCGAAGCCGGCCGTGATTATTCATCGGTAGAGCTTGGTGAATATGCCCTAAGAGAATTTTATTTTCCGGCTTATAGGCAAGCGATTAAGGCAGGTGCTGTCATGGCAATGACATCCTTTAATTCATTAAATGGAGTTCCTGCTACGGGAAATACATGGCTGCTTAGAGATGTCTTGCGTAAGGAATGGGGCTTTGACGGCGTATTGATATCAGACTGGGGTGCAGTGCACGAGCTCGTAAACCACGGTGTGGCTGAGGATGGCAAGGAGGCTGCATACAAGTCGATTAAAGCCGGTGTGGATATTGAAATGATGACGTCAGATTACCTGCAGTTTGGCGAGAAGCTTGTGCAGGAGGGATTGATTGATGAGACTTTGATTGATGAAGCCGTGCTGCGAATATTGCAGCTTAAAAAGGATATGGGATTGTTTGAAGATCCTTATCGTTCCTCAAGTCCTCAAAGAGAGAAAGAGGTTCAGGGTTGCGAGGAACACAGAAAGCTGGCAAGAGAAACGGCTGCTAGATCAATGGTGTTACTAAAAAATAATGAAGATATATTGCCTCTGTCAAAGCAAACAAAATTGGCGGTTATCGGGCCGTACGGCGAAGCCAAGCATCTTTTGGGCGGATGGTCCTGTGTGGGCAGAGAAGAGGAAACAGTCAGCTTGAAGGAAGGGTTAGCTGAAAAGGTTGCGGCAGATCAGGTTGTCTACTGCAAGGGTGCCGGTTTTAGCAATGATGATGGACTTTACATAGAGCAAGCTGTAGAAACGGCGAAACAGGCAGATGTCATAATACTTGCACTGGGAGAGCATCCCGATATGAGCGGTGAAGCGGCAAGTCGTGCATTCATTGAATTACCGCAGGAACAGCAAAAGCTGGCGGATGCCATTTTTAAGTTGGGTAAGCCTTCAGTGGTGGTATTGTTTAACGGCCGACCCCTTGATATACGAGAAATTTCCCAAAGAGCAGATGCGGTTTTGGAGGCATGGTTCCTGGGCACCGAGGGAGGATCAGCAATTGCAGATATTCTATTCGGCCACCGTTTTCCAGAAGGACGCCTTACCATGTCATTTCCATACACGGTGGGACAGGTGCCGGTATACTACAACGGGTTTAATACGGGGCGTCCCATCGATTGTGAGTGGTCGGAACAGCGTTACTTATCACGATATATTGACATTCCCAACGCACCGCTTTATCCTTTCGGCTACGGTCTGGGATTTTCGAAGATTGAATACTGTGATTTGGAGCTATCTTCAGTCAAATTGGTCGACCAAATCGAGGTCGGTATTACAGTTAAAAACATCGGAAAGTATGGGATGACTGAAACGGTCCAACTATATATTAGGGATATTACAGGCAGTGTTGTTCGTCCTATAAAGGAACTGAAGAAATTCAAGAAAGTATATCTTGAACTAGGCGAAGCACGGAAAGTAAGCTTCAAAATAAATGAAGACACGCTGGCTTTTTACCATGCAGACGGCAGTTATTATGCCGAGCCGGGCAGATTTAAGGTTTTTGTGGGTGCAAACTCGGCCAATACGTTGGAAGCCGAATTTATATTTAATGGGGTGTGAGAGCATGAATTCATTTTATCAGCTTAATGTTACCGAAAAGGAGATACCATTCGTTGTTTTTTATGACAATGGAAATTCAGTTGTACCCAGTCACTGGCACAAGGAGATCGAGCTGATATATTCAATTCAGGGAAACACACAGATGATGATAAATGATCGTATGTTTGAAATTGGTGAGGGAGAAATCGGAATTGCTATCGGTGGTGATATACATTTTTATCCTTGTGCCGATAACCACAGGCGTATGGTTGTTATGTTCGATCTCTCTATTTTTGAGGACCCACGTTGGTACGAGAAGAATAAGAGTGAAGTGAAAAAACGTTTGGAAAATTTGGTGCGTGTAAGCCCCCAGTGGAAAGAGGAACAAAAGAACAAAGTCGTCGGAATCGTAAAGGAACTTGAAAAGCTTAAAGATTCCACAGAGTTTGGTCGGACGCTGGCCATAAAAGCACGCATTTATGATTTGGTTTTGATTATGTGCAATGAGCTTCCGAAAAACAGCTCCCAATTTCGTATATTTTCTAATATCAATCAAACCAAAATGCTGTCCAATTTGGAAAAATCAATTTCATTTGTGGAGCAGAACTATTCCAGAAAAATCAAGCTGGAGGATGCCGCAGAAGCACTAAATTTTGCCCCCAGCTATTTTGCAAGGTTTTTCAAACGTTATACAAACATTACCTTTTTATCGTATCTAAATGCGTTCAGGATAAACAGAGCACAGTGGGCTCTTATTAATGAAAACAAAAGTATTACGGAGATTGCAGAGGAATCGGGATTCGGAAGTGTAAAGACCTTTAACAGAATTTTCAAAAACACAACCAATATGTCCCCAAGTGAATACAGAAAGTCAATATTTGAGAACTATGAGGTTTAATACGACATAGAAAGCGTTTTGTTTAATTTGTATAATTAAAATACACAAACAACATATTTGTCTGTTCCATGATAAAAATTAAAGGCGGTATTGATGTGAAAGAGATTGTAAACATAGCAATAATTGGTTGCGGAGGCATTGCAAACGGAAAGCATATGCCAAGTCTGAAGAGGTTGGAAGGCGTACATATGGTCGCTTTTTGCGACATTATAGTGGAACGCGCGGAAAAAGCAAAAGATGAATTTGGGACTTCGGATGCACGTGTATATAAGGATTATAAAGAGCTTTTAGAAAATGAACCTGATGTAGATGCAGTACATGTATGCACACCCAATCGCTCCCATTCTTATATATCAATTGATGCCATGGAATCAGGAAAACACGTTATGTGTGAAAAACCAATGGCAAAAACATATCAAGATGCACTCGCCATGTGCGAAGCTGCAAAACGGACCGGTAAAAAGCTGACAATCGGTTATCAAAACCGTTTTAGAAAAGAAACTCAATATCTCCATCAGCTTTGCGCGGACGGAGAGCTGGGAGAAATCTACTTTGCCAAGGCTCATGCAGTGCGTCGTCGTGCTGTTCCAAACTGGGGTGTCTTTCTAAATGAAGAGGAACAGGGCGGGGGACCCCTTATTGATATCGGAACGCATGCTCTTGATTTGACGCTTTGGATGATGAACAATTACAAACCGCTTTATGTGGCGGGGAACGCTTATCATAAGCTGGCAGACACCCCCAACGCAGCTAATGCTTTTGGGCCGTGGAAACCTGAAGAATTTAAGGTTGAAGATTCAGCGTTCGGATTTATAACAATGGAGAACGGTGCAACCATCGTTCTGGAGTCCAGCTGGGCGTTAAACATACTTGATACGGGTGAGGCAAGGACAACGCTTTGCGGTACCAAAGCCGGAGCTGATATGCGAAATGGATTAACAATAAATGGAGAGGAACGCAGCCGTCTATATGAAAAAAATATAGAACTAAATATGGGCGGTGTAGCTTTTTATGATTCCACCGACAGTGATTTGGATAACGACAGAGAGGCAGCACACTGGATCAATTGCTTGAGAACAGACGGTGAGGTGTTGGTAAAACCCGAGGAAGCCCTTATTGTAACCCGTATTCTTGAAGGTATTTATAAATCCTCGCAAACAAAAAAGCCGGTTTATTTCAGTTGAACATAAAATTTATGAAAAAGGAGTGCGGAACAATGTTAAAGCGAGCTTTCAGTCTGGGAATAACGGTTTTAATGGCATTAACCATTGTTATAGGCTGTACGCAAAAACCCAATTCAAGCGGATCCTCGCAGACAGGATCGTCCAATAAGACTTCAGTTAATTTAGAAGGCGCAACTGTGAAAATCTGGGCGTCATATCAGGTGGATCCGCGAAAAAATGAGGCAGCAAAGGAAAATCCGAACTATGAAGAGGCCTGTGCAACATGGGATGAGATCGAGCGGGATTTCAATTGCACAATCGAAGTGCTTACAGAGGAAGATTTTGATTATTTCCGCAACGGATTTTTAAATGCATTCGCTGCCGGAGAGGTTATTGCAGATGCGATTACCGGTGATATGACGTATTCCTTCCCCACTTGGATCATCAACGATATGCTTGAACCGCTAGACGACATTATGGATGTATACGGTGAGGATTCAAATAGTCCTTGGGATCCAGAAATTTCTAAAAATTTTGTTTATAAAAATAAGGTTTATGCCACACATTCAAAGAACTTAACTCTACCAAAATACGTTATGTATTTTAATGAGCGTCTATTCCGCGAAAAAGAGTCGTTAAAGAAATATGACTTGTTCCAGTTGGTACGTGACAAGCAATGGACATGGGATAAATTTGCTGAAGTTGCCAAGGCAGGGACAATTGATGAAGACGGTGACGGGCAACCTAACATTATGGGTGTTGCTTCTCGCGCACAACCCGGCTCGTTTTTAATTGACGGTATGGTTACATCTAATGGCAACTATTTTGTAAAACGTGACGGTGATAAGGTTTTGTTTGACCTTGACAGCCCGTCAGGTCTTGCGGCACTTGAATTTGTCTATAAAATGGCGTGGGATGATAAAAGCCTTGGAGTCACAGGTGTTTATGATTCCTGGACCGGCGGTGAGGATGAATTTAAAGCGGGACGACTTGCCTTATTTGCGGGCGACCGTGGCGATATGTCTTTTGCAAAGGATATGGATGACAAAATCGGTATGATTCCATTTCCAATCGGGCCCAATGCAAACGGTAAATACATTGGTGATTATCCTGCATTTGATTTCTGGGGTGTCGTTAAGGGAACGCAATTTCCCGATAAGGTTGCTGAACTGATTACGGCAATAAACTCCAATAACGGAAAAGAGTTTGAAACCCCTCAAACTGCTGAATCGGTTTATGAATGGCAGGTGGATATTCCAGAAAACCTTGAAATGATTGAGATCATGCTGGATTCAAAGGTTTATACCTCTTATTACGGATACAAGGTCTTTATAGACGAGCTTCTTTGGTCCGATTACGGTCTGCGTGAAAAGATTTCTCCGGCTACTTTTCTGGCAACCAAAAAACCCATCATCGAATCAGCACTTGAAGTTTTATGGACACCTATTACACTGGATGAATAAAAAAATATATAAACCAGGGAGGAAATGTCATGAGAACAAAAAATTTCAAGCGATTCCTGTCCGTAGCATTGGCTGTATGCGTACTTACAGTATTAGGGCTTATGGGGAAGGTTCCCCAAGCGCAAGTGCAAGCTGGATCCGTAAACTATGCATTTAACCCCAGCTTTGAGGAAGGTTCCGCCACCGAGGCCAGCCGCTGGGGGTTATGGCCGGGTTGGGATACTGGTTCTTTTATCGGCAGTAATGCACGCACAGGCGACCGAGCGATTGAAATTACTCTCAACAATGACCAGAACTATGCATTGTATGAGGGCGGTATTACCCCAGAAATTATGGATACAAAGTCAGCGGCAACCCTGTCTATGTGGGTAAATTATACCAATATAACAGACGAAGGCTTTATGATTGGTGCCGAGCGTAAAACATCAGGCAGTGAAGATGCAAATGTGTTCTCACAGCGGTACACCGGCAGCTCAGATGGTTGGACAGAGTTAACATTAGAGCTTCCTGCTACCGATTTGGAAATCACAGAGGTTATACTGAAATGTGAAATAGGGAAGGGAAGCGGAAACCTTCTTATTGACGATGTCACATTTAATGGTTCTCCCGTTGCGGTTGATCCTGATAAAAACTATGCATTTAATCCAAGCTTTGAGGAGGGTTCAGCCACCGAAGCCAACAATTGGGGGTTATATCCCGGCTGGGATACCGGTTCCTTCATTAGCAGCAATGCCCGCACAGGCGACCGAGCCATCGGAGTTACACTCAGTGAAGTACAGAACTATGCCTTGTTTGAAGGCGGTATTACACCGACTCACCTTGATACTCATTCGGCACTCATATTATCATTCTGGGTGAATTATACCGACATAACAGGCGAAGGCTTTATGATAGGTGCCGAGCGCAAAACATCAGGCAGTGAAAATGCAAATGTGTTCACACAGCGGTATACCGGCAGCTCAGACGGCTGGACAGAAATAAAAGTTGAACTTCCTGCTACCGATCTGGAGATTACCGAGATTGTACTGAAATGCGAAATTGCAGCGGGGAGCGGGACCCTTCTTATTGATGATGTGTCATTAAAGCTGGATTCAGGTGAGAATCCGGATGATGAAGACGATGAAGACGATGATGAACAAGGCGAAGTACCTGCGGACAAACAACCCGGCGTTGTCAACACCGGTGAAACAGGCACTTCTCTGATAAGCAATCCCGGCTTTGAAGACGGTGATACAAATTGGGGAGTCGTTGGCGGTGCAGCGATTAGTTCCGATGACACCCACAGCGGAGCCAAAGCGGTAAAGGCGGTTTTAGGTGCAGAAGGATACGGTATGTGGAACAATCTTACCGCTGACTTTGACAAGAATACCGCTTTAAAGATGACCTTCTGGGTAAAGCTGGACGGTGTTACAGGCGACGGCATTGAAGTTGGTGTTGAGAGAAATTGTATTGACGGTGAAGGAGCACCCTTGACTGATCATGTATTCTCTGAACGACTGACCGGAACCTCTGACTGGAAAAAGGTCACAGTGGATATACCTGCAACGGAAGGTTGCTATGGTATTGTTGTAAAGGCCAATATTGCTGCCGGAGAGGAAACGGTTTATTTTGATGATTTCTTTATCGGTCTGGCAGAGCCCGCCCAGCAAACCGACAACTATCTAATGAACCCGGGTTTCGAAACCGGAAGTGCTACAGAGGCTTCAAGCTGGGGTCTGGCTCCCGGTTGGGATAAGGTATCTTCACCCATTTCCACGGCAGATGTACATGGAGGCAATCGTGCGGTAAGTATTGCTCAGGGTACAGAAAACCGTGTGCTGTTCCAGAGCAATAATTGGGGAATGCCGGAAATGGATTTGTCTCAGGCAATGGTATATTCCGCATGGGTGAAATATGATGGAATTACGGGCAACGGCGTTTATCTAAAGGTAGAACGCAAAGCCAATGATGAGGGCGTTGCAAATGTGTCAGGGACCGCAGTTACCGGTACTTCCGATGGGTGGGTACAGCTAAAATTGCTTGTTCCTGCAACAACCGAAACGATTGATGAGCTTATTGTATCTGTGGTTGCCGAGGTTGGCACAGGCACTGTCATTGTTGACGATGCAGAGCTTAGACTTGCCGGTGAAGATGACTTGAACGACGACGATGAGAAAGACGACGATGAGAAAGACGACGGCGATGGCGATACTGATGATACAGATGATAAGAAACCATCGCCTACTACCGGTGGAGGTGTTCCGGCTGCTATGGCACTGGTTACCTTGACAGCGATTGCCGCAATCGTTATCAGTAAAAAGAGAAAATAAATGTGAGCGAATAATGACCGCTCTTTGCGGGTGGTCTTATTCCATTAAGGAGAGATTATAATGATGAAAATGGCCAAAATTAGTTTGGCGCTTTTACTGTCAATGACAATGATGTTTTCCTTGGCACCGGCAGCAACCGCGGCTGAATCAATTCTGAAAAATCCAAGCCTTGAAGATTTGAATGACGATGGCACTACCACACATTGGGATGTTTGGCCGGGCAACCCCAGTGAAGGTGAGAAATTCGCTTCGGTATCTACTACCGAGAAGCACAGCGGTAAACAGTCTCTTTTAATAGAGCTGACTCCTAAGAACAATCAGGCGGTTTATCAATATCACCTGTTGGCAGATCAACGGTTTCCCTTTAATAAAGCTTATACGTTTTCTTTTTGGGTAAAAATGCAAAATGTAGTGCCATCCGACAACGATGGTGTGAGAATAGGCATAAACCGCAAAGGTGCAGACGGAAACTCATACGATGTAAGAGAGCATATTGAGGTAGGAACATATGGCTGGACAAAGGTTTCATTGACAGTATCTAAGGCTATGGTATCAATTGTCCAGTATGATGTGATTGTTGATATTGGTCGTGGGACAGGTAAGGTTTATTTGGATGATTTTGAGCTGGTGGAAGCGAAAGATACAACCACCGCTCCGGTTATTACCACTACCCGGTCAACTACAAAAGCGTCCGAAAAAACTACCCAAAGTGTCAGCAGTGATACCAAGGCAGTTACAGGCGATACCACCAATGACACCCAAAACCCAACCGAGACAATGCTTACTGGCGGCGAAGGTACTACCGACGCTACCACCACTACTACTACCAAAGCCAATGAGATAGCGGGCAATACGGATGAAGATGGATTCAATGCGCTTCCCCTGGTTATAGCAGTTGCGATTATTATTGCAGGAGGAGCCGTGGCTGTTGCTGTGCTGATTATACGCAAGAAAAGGAATGGAACAGTTTAACAAGAGCACACACTTAAATTGATTCAGGTGTTGCCCTCCGGCTTAACACCGGAGGGCAACGATTTTAAGGTAACAATTGATAAATGTATCACCACGCTATTGACAGTAATTAGTTTAGATAAAGGGAGTAATGCCGGTGAAATACAGTGTGATTCAAAGATACTTGTGTATTCTGTTGTGTCTGTTTATAGCCCTGCCCTTTGTCAACACCACACGGGCACAGCAGACAGCAGATGCAGCCGCTGCAGTAAATAATCTACCTTCCGATACACTGCCTGACTATGCAGAGTATTTAGTAGGTCATACACTGCCGGCAGCACAAGACTCTTATATGATTCCGGCAACAGATTTTTCTGATCAGAAGAATTGCACCGTCCATGGGGAGACGGTTTTAACAACAGATAACGGGTTTATCGAATGGACCGTTTCCGTACCAAAGGCTGCACTTTATCAGGTCGCACTTGTACATAAAGCTTTAGGAGACGATGTTTCCGATATTGAACGCGAAATTTCAATAAACGGTCAAATTCCTTTTGCCCAAGCACGTTCCGTAAGCTTTCACCGCATTTGGATGAATAACCCCGAGGATATGAACGAAGAAGCGTTTAGGAAGGATAATTCAGGGAATCAACTTGCACCATCACAGGTTCAAGCAGATTTATGGAATACACTTTACATTCAAGATATCAGGGGTTCACGAGTAAAACCGTACAACTTTGCATTTAAAAAAGGAACTAATTCAATCCGTATTTCCGGATTGCGGGGCGGCATGCTCCTTAAATCCTTGATTATCAATGTATCGAAAGATATAAACGAAAAAAGCTATGCCAAGTATTTGGCAGATCATAAGCATGTCGATTATACAGGAGAAACAATCATGATTCAGGGGGAAGAGGCAGCACTTAAATCATCTTCTGCTCTTGTACCGCTGACCGATCGTACTTCTCCGTCTACCGTACCCAGCCATCCTGTAAATATAAGGCTGAACACTATTGGCGGTTCAAATTGGTCCACTCCCGGACAATGGATAGAATGGACAGTCAATGTACCGGATGCAGGATTTTATTCACTGGGAATTAAATATAGGCAGAACATGGTTTCGGGTATGTTTACAACCCGTTCCCTTTACATAAACGGTGAAATCCCCTTTAAAGAAATGTCAGGGCTGGAGTTTGCATATAACGGCAACTGGCAGGGGCTTGTATTATCTGATTCTGATGCAACGCCTTATAAATTCTATTTTAAAAAGGGAGAAAACACACTCCGTTTGCAAGTCGAAACGGGGCGTGCATCAGATATTTATGCGCGAGCCGATGAGGCGGTTCGAGAGCTTAACAAGGCATATCGTCAAATCATAATGCTGACCAGCTCGTCACCGGATCCCTTGCGTAATTACCGGATTGACAAGGTGTTGCCGGAGGTAATGGAGACGTTTAGACGTCAGGCACAAGAACTTAAAGGGATTTCCGATAAGCTAGCCGAAATCAGTAGTAAAAAGGGCAGTCTCAACACCATTCCCGATAATCTGCATTATCAGCTTGAGTCTTTTATTAAGGATCCCATCACCATTCCATCACGTCTGGATTCATTTAAGCAGAATGTAAGCGGAATGGCTGCATGGCTTTATGAGCTGTCTTCTCAGCCACTTGAAATTGATTATATTACGCTGTCTGCTCCCTCGATGGGAACCCCAAAAGAAATAAAAGATGTTAATGCAGGTTTTTTTCAAAAACTTCTTTATGAATTCAAGGCATTTATAGGTTCATATACGACTGATTATTCAACACTGGGGGGAGTTGACGGCAGCAAAGCCGAAACCTCAATTGATGTATGGATAAACAGCGGCAGGGATCAGGCAACCATACTTAAAAAATTGTCAGATTCACGGTTCATGCCCGATTACGGTATTCAGGTTAATGTCAAAATTACTGCTTCGGTAACAGGCATATCCTCATTGCTGCTTGCAACGGTTTCGGGCATGGGACCGGATGTCGCATTGGCATTGACAAACGCTGAGCCCGTAAATTATGCCTCAAGAGGCGCTGCAGCTGACCTAAGCGGGTTTGACGGGTTTGAAAAGGTTGCCGATAGATTTATGGACAGTGCCATGGAGCCTTATGAATTCCAGAGCGGTTATTATGCTTTGCCCGAAACACAGGGATTCCCCATGATGTTCTACCGGACAGATATAATGAAAGAAATGCATTTAAGTCCACCTAGAACATGGGACGAACTTGTGGTTATGCTGGGAGAACTTCAAAAGAAATATATGACGGTGGGCATACCGGGGGATTTATCGTATTTAGCAACAAGGATCTACCAATCGGGCGGAAGTATCTACAATCAAGATAAATCACGTAGCCTTTTAGGTTCTCAAAATGCTTTGACACAGTTTAAGAATTGGACAAATCTATATACCGGGTACAGTCTGCCTCTTGACTATGACGCGGCTAACAGATTCCGCACCGGTGAAATGCCGCTTGTAGTTGCAGATTACAGCTTCTATAACCGCATATCCGTATTAGCTCCAGAATTAAAGGGGTTTTGGGATTTTGATCAAATACCAGGCACGATTCGTGAGGACGGAACAATCGACAATACCGCCGCTTCAACAGGTACCTGCTTAATGATGCTGGCATCGGCAAAACAACCGCAGGCATCATGGGAGTTTATGAAATGGTGGACGAGCCAAGAGATTCAGGTCGAATTCGGGCGTCAGTTGGAAGCACTTTTAGGTGTCGCCGCTCGTCATAATTCGGCGAATATCGAAGCAATGAAACACTTCCCATGGAAGACCTCAGAATACAAAAAGCTTTGGGAGGGCTGGCAAAATACAAGGGGCATACCTGAGATCCCCGGCAGCTATTATGTGCCCCGTAATGTTGAAAACGCGCTTCGTAATGTTTTGTCCTATTCGAATGACCCGCAGGAAGTTTTAAAGGAATATGCACTTAGTATGAATGACGAGATACAAAACAAACGCAGGGAATTTGGTTTGGAGCAGTAAGGGGAACAGGCTGAAGCAAACCCCGTATTAAGAAAGGAATGACACTTCAATATGGGATATTTATTAAAGCAATTTAAAAAGAGATTACCCGTTATCATTATGCTTGTTCCCTTCTTCTCCCTTTTCTTTGTATTTACCGTTTATCCTGTTTTACGTTCAATGTGGTATTCGTTTACATATTACAATGTGTTTACTACTCCGGAGTTCATAGGGTTTGATAATTATATTCGCTTGTTTTTGCAGGATAGCGTGTTTCTGACAGCACTCAAAAATACACTGATTTTTGCAATAATCACAGGTCCTGTGGGATATCTGCTGTCACTTTTGGTGGCATGGCTGATAAATGATCTTAGTCCAAAAGTGCGCTGGTTTTTGACACTGGTTTTTTATGCCCCTTCCATATCCGGTGCGGCGGTGGCAATATGGACTTTTGTATTCAGTGCCGACCGACACGGCTATGCAAACAGCTTTTTACTTCAGCTGGGACTATTAAGTGAACCTTTAGCTTGGTTTAAAGACCCGCGTTATGTACTAATGACCATAATTGTTGTACAGCTATGGATGAGTTTGGGAACAAGCTTTCTTGCGTTTATTGCAGGCTTGCAGGGCGTTAACCCATCTCTGTATGAAGCCGGTGCCGTGGAGGGAATACGCAACAAATGGCAGGAGCTTTGGCATATCACACTGCCTGCCATGAAACCTCAGCTTATGTTTGGCGCCGTTATGCAGATAACCGCCGCCTTCTCAGTTAGTGATATTAGCGTTCAACTGGCGGGATTTCCCAGCGTGGAATATGCCGCACATACCATTGTAACGCATTTGCAGGATTATGGAATGATACGATTTGAGTTCGGATATGCCTCGGCAATAGCTACCGTACTGTTTGTGATGATGATTGCGGCAAATCAGATTGTGCAGGCTGCTTTAAGGAGGGTTGGCGAATGAATTCAAAAACAACATCCTCCGTCACATACCGCCCCGATATTCTTACACGAATCTCAAGAAAACTGCGTGGGCGCAAAGTAAGCAGGGGCATAGCAGATAATCTGCTCTCTATATTATTTTTATTGATTTTGGGTGCTTTTATGGCACTGCCTTTGATATATGTAATATTCAATGCATTTAAGCCATTGGAAGAACTTCTTTTGTTTCCTCCCCGGTTTTTTGTAACCAATCCGACCACCCAAAATTTCAAAGATTTATTTAACCTTATGAATGAGACATGGGTGCCTTTTTCTCGTTATGTTGCCAATACGGTGTTTATAACTGCTACCACCACCTTTTTTCATATCGCTTTTTCTTCAATGGCCGCATTTGTATTGGCAAAACACGTTTTTTTTGGCTCAAGAGCATTGTTCAAAATTGTTGTGCTGTCACTGATGTTCAACGGTGTTGTAACGGCAGTGCCCAATTATCTTCTGTTGGCCGATTTAAACTGGATTGATACCAGTCTTGCTGTGATTGTTCCTGCCATACAGGCACCGTTGGGTTTATACTTAATGAAGCAGTTTATGGAGCCAATACCGAATTCTATTCTGGAATCTGCTCGCATTGACGGCGCCGGGGAATTTCGGGTTATGTGGAGTATTATTATGCCTCAGGTAAAACCCGCATGGTTGACTTTGATCATATTGCAAATGCAGGCACTGTGGGGATTATCCAGTAACTATCTTATTAGTGAACAGAATAAAACTCTTGCAATGGCAATGCAGCAAATTGTCAGCGGAGGTATTGCCCGAATGGGGGTTGCCGGAGCGGTGGGACTTGTAATGATGGTAGTTCCTATTTTAACTTTTGTTTTAAGTCAATCACAGGTAATTGAAACCATGAGCACATCAGGTATGAAGGAATAAGGAGGCGTTGTTATGAGAAGCCTGTCAGTCAAAAAAATAATAGCTGCCATCCTGATGATGGGATTGTTTTTTATGCAGGCCAATGCAGCTGCTCCTTTTTCCGGCTATGAATATTCAACCGATAACTATAACGGTCTTATTGTATCCAAAAGGGATATTGCCAACGCAAAACCGGCACCTGCTGCTTTTGTATTTGATGACGCTCTAAACAGCGGTAGGTTAGGTTTGGATCTGCCGTTGAATACACCCGAGGATTTTGCCTGTGATGACAACGGGAATGCATATATTCTTGATACACTTAACGGTCGTATTGTGGTTGTTGATAAATCCCTTTCCAAAACTCTGTGCATAATCCGTGGCTGGTTGCCGGGGGATGCAGAAAATACGAGATTTACAGGCGGGCGGGGAATCTATCAAGTGGATGGCAGATTATATGTGTCCTTAACTCAGGATAAAAAGATCGTTTCCTTTGAAATTCCATTGTTTATAAGGAATAGCAGTGAGTTTAAGCCTGAGGACGGCGTAGAGTTAGTGTCAGCCGAACATGGAAAACCACTGGTTATTGATGTTACTGCCGACCGCATCATTGAATCGCCCGACCTTTCTGCAATACGTGATACATTTGATTTCAAACCCACCAAGCTGGCGGCAGACAGCGCGGGTCGGCTTTATGTGGTAGTGGAGGGTATATTCGATGGCTTAATGATGATAGACAGCAGCAATGCATTTACAGGGTTTGTAGGTGCAAACCGAATTAAATTAAATGCGATTGATTTGTTGTGGAGAAGACTGTCAACCGAAGCTCAGATAGAGGCACAGGAGGATACTGTACCCATCGAGTTCAACAGTCTTGATATGGACAAAGAAGGTTTCTTATATACAACTTCAAAGGGCAATGAGAACGAAGACCTTGTTCGCCGACTCAATCTGATAGGCAATAATGTTTTAAATCAGGGAACATGGTTTATAAAAGGAGAGCTGTCTCCGCTTGTTCGGGAAGGCGTTCCCGGTTCAACATCACATCTAATTGACATAGATGTAATCGAAGGAGGCATATACACCTGTCTGGATAATATCAGAGGTAAGTTGTTCACCTATAACAGTGAAGGGGATCTGTTGTTTGCTTTTGGCGGGATTTCCGCCCAACGGGGTGCTTTTCGGGTGCCGACGGCGGTGGAATGGAATAATGGTAAAATTCTTGTATTGGACAAAGGGAACAATGAGATGATAATTTTCCGCCCTACCGAATACGGAGAAGCCGTTATAGCTGCCACACGTACACAGTATACAGGCGGGTATGGGGAGTCGTGGGATCAGTGGAATAAGGTGCTTGCATTGAATCCCCATAATCAGGCTGCTAATCGAAATGTGGGTAAACTGCAATACGATCAAGGCGAATATCATAAGGCAATGCAGCATTTTCGCTTGGGGAATTCTCCCGAACTGTATTCGCAGGCATACGCAAAATACAGAAAAATCGAGGCTGAAAAAATAATCCCATGGATTGCAGGCGGACTGATACTTGCTTTTGCAGCATTGGTTCTATTAAAAACGTTTGGATTTATTCGTCAGTCACGTGATCGGTGGATCTTCTTCAGGGAAGAGGCGCGCAAATACAAGGAACGCAACAGTAGAAAATAAGCAAGGGGGGGGAAGCTGTATGAAGCAGACAAGCAGCTTTAGAAGCAGTGTGATGTTTGCCAAAGTGGCACTGTTCAAACCGTTTAACGGGTTTTATGAACTGAAATACGAGGGTCGTGGGACGGTTGCTGCAGGAATTCTGTTTTTGTTGCTTTATTATATCAGTTCGGTTATCCGTGCCATGTATACGGGTTATATTTTTAATCCCTCCAGAGGCAATCCTGTAAACTTGGGTATGATTTTTCTTCAGTCGGTTATGCCTCTTGTCCTGTTTTGCATAGCCAATTGGTGCCTTACCCTTATGCTGGACGGAGAGGGAACCATGGATCAGATTTTTATGGGGCTTTGTTATGCTGTCGTTCCCCTTATTTCAAGCAATATTTTATGTACTGTGTTAAGTAACCTTATAATTGCACAAGAGGGAATGTATCTGGAGCTGATTTTGGGGCTGGCGTTGCTATGGACCGGTTTTTTAATAGTCGTCAGCGTTATGCAGATAAACCAGTATACATTTATGAAAGCGGTTGTGGCATGCCTGCTTTCAATTGTGGGTGTAGCCATTATTCTTTTGATTTTTCTACTTTGTTTTAATTTGATTCAGCAAATGTTCGCTTTCTTTCAGTCCGTTTATAAGGAGCTTTCCTACCGTTGAGAAGAGAGGTGGCTTTTATGATATTGAAAAGATGTATCTCACTGCTGTTGGCTGTGGGAATGGTCGCCGTGCTTTTGTCGGGATGCAATACGCAGACTGACTCTAATGACGCCTCAACCCTTAAGCCTTTTTCGTTTGAAGGCTGGGAGAGTGGTTCGGTCACCTTTACAAAAGGGGGAGGAATCGACTCTATGAAACATATCGCTTCAGACGGGGATCTGGAGTTATATATGAACGAGCAATCTATGTCTTTTGCGGTTAAGGATACACGCAACTCAAAGGTATGGTATTCCGATCCCTTGAGCGATCCTTCGTTTACCGGCAGTGCCGATGACAGCAATCGGGCATTGGTTAAAATTAGTGTAAACGATTACGGAACGGTGAAAAACTACGACTCATTTAATCATAGTGTAAAAAGCGGACAGTTTGATACAGTGAATATAAAAAACGGTGTTAAAATTCAAATGGTGATTGGTCAAACTAAGGTTATAACCGCACTGGATTTGCCTCAGGCAGTTGAGAAGGAACGATTTGAAAACGAGATTTTGGTCAAGTTGTCGGACGATGAAAAATCTGTGCTTGAAAAAAGGTATTCATTATATTCGTTGAACGACCCCAATCTATTACAAAGAAAACGCGAATCGGCTCTTAAAAAATTTCCAGTTTTACAAGAGCGGGATCTTTACATTCTCAATAACAGTATTCCAGACTTTACGGCAAAAGAAGTAAAAGATATTTTGCGATCGATAGGCTATGACGAAGAGCAGATACAGAAGGATAATGATGATAATGGTGCCGATATTGAAGTCGAACCGATTTTAAGATATGACTTCGAAATGGAAATAGCGCTGAAAGACGGGCAACTGTCTGTAAGTCTGGATTGTAGTCGTCTAACCCGTGATAAGGATATAAATGTTACGAAAATATCATTGCTGGAGATGTTCGGAGCAAGTCATAACAAACAGGACGAGGGTTGGCTTTTACTGCCCGACGGCAGCGGTTCAATTCAAAATATAAACGGCGAAAATTCGGGTTATCCGTCATACTCTATAAGGATCTATGGGGAAGAAAAAGCGATCCGCAAAGAGCAGCAATTCGGGGCAGTGGAACAGTCGATCCTTCCGGTGTTCGGTGAAAAGTTGGGAGATTCCGGTTTTGTAGCAATGATAGAGGATGGAGATGCGTTAGCAAGCGTAAATACAAATCTTAAAGGGACGAGCACTTTTTCATCTATATATCCTTCTTTCACGGTTGCGGAATCAGCACTGATTGATGCCGGTTTCGCTGATGCGGCAGCCAGCACCAATGTTCCTATGACACAGCCCGATACCTACACGGGAAAAATATCTGTCAGATATAGTTTTTTGTGCGGTAAAGAAGCCGACCTGTACGGTATGAGCCAATTGGTACGCAACCGTTATCAGCAGTTGAAAATACTTCCCACAGAAAAATTGGAACCGTCCGAGGTACCTCTAAATGTTGAGGTAATAGGCAGTGTGGATAAATCATCATCCTTGCTCGGAATTTTTCCGGTAAGAAAAAATGAAGCTGCGACAACCTTCACACAGGCAAAAGAGATTGTGGATATGTTGCACGACAGGGGAATAGGCAAGATAAATCTTCACTATCTGGGATGGTGCAATGGGGGGTTATACACAAAACAAGTGCAGAATCTAAATGTTGAGAAGGTTCTGGGAGGTAAAAAAGGTCTGCAAGCATTGGATGAAGCACTCACAAAGAACGGTGATACGCTGTATCCTCAGGTTCAGCTTGTAAGTGTTCAAAATACCAAGGGCTTTAATACCAGGAAGATGGCGGCACGGGCACTCGGAAACAACCTCTCTACCGTATACCATTACGATGTTGCCACCGGAAATTCTTTTAATTATCGTATTGGTACATATGTCGCTCCTGCTTATTTGTCTGAATATATCAGTACATTTGTTAAAAGCTACCGTCCACTGGGGCTTAGTTCGTTAGCAGTCACCGATATAGGACGGGATCTCTATTCGGAAATGAACAAATCAGCCGGACTGAATCGTGAGAAATCAAAAGAAATGGCAGTCCAAAGCTTATCGCTTTTAGAGAATCAGCATACAGCCATTTCATCAGGAAATATGTATACATGGCCATACGCAGATTATATTTCTTCAATCCCGCTAGATTCCAGCAGGTATAATCGTGAAATGCATGCAGTTCCCTTTGTCCAGATGGTTATGCATGGGCTAAAGGGATATTCAAGCAAACCCATCAATAACGGCTACGATTATCGACATCAGATGCTTCTCGCCGTATCCTTCGGCGCAGATGCAACCTTCCGTTTTACGTATACTGCCGATGATTTTCTAAATGGTACTTATTTTATTGACAATCTATCCACGGATTATCGCAATTGGTTGGATATTGTTTCGGATTATTACCAGCGTACATCAGAAGTTTTTAAAAAAATCGGAAACTCAGATATTATTGAATACAAGCAGCTTCAAAAGGATGTATTTTCAACCGCTTTTGAAAATGGAGTGAACATCATTGTCAACTATGGAGAAAATGATGTTACAATTAACGGCCAAACGATAGAAGCACAGGATTGGCTTTGTCGTGGAGGGACGGATGCATGAGAGACAAAAATTATTATACAAGTAAAATAGCAAGACAAAAGGCTCGGACCGGTTTTGTGTTCTCCATCCCTGTTATTTTCGGTGTGGTGGTATTCTTTTGTATTCCTTTGGCTCAATCTCTTGTTGTTGCATTTTCCAATGTATCACCCAACAAAGCCGGCGGCGGTCTTGTCTACAATCCGGCAGGCTGGAGCAATTTTCTTTATGCCTTTACCAATCATCCCGATTATTTCCGCAAATTAGTTGAAGCAATTCAAACCATGGTAACAACCGTTCCGATTATTTTGTTTATGAGTTTTTTCTGTGCCATATTGATAAACCAGAAGTTCCCCGGTCGGAGCATTGCCAGGGTTATATTTTTTCTTCCGATAATCTATGCTTCCAGTGCCATGCTTAAGGTGGATTCCGGTGATGTAATGCAGCAGGCAATGCAAAGTGCTTCATATAAAAGCATTGAAGCATCTCAGGGGTTTTTGCAAAGCTTTCAGCTGGCGGAATATATCCGGCAGTTCGGCTTACCCGATCAATTTGTCGATTTCTTATCGTCGGTAGTGGACAGGGTATACCAAATAATATCCCTTTCGGGCGTACAGATTCTGATAATGCTGGCGGCTTTGCAATCCATATCCCCTTCACTTTATGAAGCGGCTCATGTGGAAGGGGCTGGGGGATGGGAGAAGTTCTGGCTTATCACGTTTCCCATGGCAAGTTCATCATTACTGCTTTGCCTGATTTATTCAATAATCGATTCATTTGTAGCATATAACAACCCGATTGTTCAATTAACACAACAGATGATGACGGATATGAAATACGGTTACTCTGCTGCCATGTCATGGGTATATTTTGTAATCGTATCGTCCATATTGGCGGTTGTCGCAATTATAGGTTCGCGGTTTGTATTCACATATGACAGAAAATAGGAAGGAGGTGCCGGGCATGAAGAAATCGATGCTTGTTGAGCTTATTACAAATCATGATCGTGAGGCTCTGTATTCTGCAAGTCGTAATGCAGCCACAAAAATCCGTACATTTGTGTGGAGATTGGTTCTGCTTATGCTGGTTGTCGGCATTTCCTTTGTGATAATATATCCGCTTATCGTTAAGTTAAGTGTTTCTCTTATGAGTCGTCCGGATATGAATGATGTTGCGGTACGTTGGATTGCAAAACAGCCTACTTTGGGAAATTTTGCTTTTTCATTCGATGCTATGGTTTATCCCACCGCCTTGGTAAACACACTGGTTGTAAGTATTGTCTGCACATTTTTGCAGATGTTCTCCTGTTGCCTGGCATCCTATGCATTTGTTAAGCTTAGGTTTCCCGGTTCCCGTCTTGTTTTTCTACTGGCGGTTTTTTCACTTGTGGTACCTCCACAGACCTATATGGTTTCAATGTATTCCCAATTTCTGTATTTTGATCCCTTTGGATTGGTAACCATGTTGACGGGAAAAGAGGGACTTATTAATACCTTTTGGCCATTGTTTCTCCGTTCCTTTTTTGGATCGGGCATACGAAACGGACTTTATATCTATCTGATGACGCAATTCTTTCGCAACATTCCAAACGAATTAGAAGAAGCGGCTTATGTTGACGGAGCCGGTCCGTTCAAGATTTTTTATCGGATTATGTTACCGAACGCCGTCCCTATACTGGTTACGATCGCAGTGTTTTCATTTGTTTGGCAGTGGAATGACGAATTCTATTCCGCACTTTTTGCCCCCAGACTGGATTTCATTTCACGTAACCTGTATAACATCAATGATAAAATAAGAATCATAACAGGAGCCTATGTTGATGATCCCGCATACACTTCACTTTTAAAAAATGCAGCTTCATTGCTTGCGGTGGCTCCGCTATTAATTGTTTTTGTAATTGCGCAAAAGTTTTTTGTTGAGAATTTTGAACGGTCGGGTATTGTCGGTTAATATTCCGCCGGAAAGGCAGGAAATATACGATGGTTAAGAAGGGAATTATATTCGCTATGATAACAGCAATGGTAGTCTCGGGTTCAATACCCACAAATAATGCGAAGGCACTAAGCTCCATGGCCCCTTATACTAGTCAGGTGTCTCCGGATACTTTTTATAACGGTGCTATGCTGGAACTGAAACGTGACGGCAATGCAGCCAATTGGGTTGCGGACGAGCTTGAGATCATGAAAAATCAATACAATATAAATACCGTAAATATATATGGGCTGGAGAGTTTTGACCGCAACGGTAATACGAATAAGGATGCACTTTTTGCAGCACTAAAACGACTGGGTATGAAGGTAGTCGTAAGGATTGAGAATTACAGCAATAAGTTCGCATTCCAGGTTTCGGATTTATCTCATATTATGAACATTTATCAGGATCTTTTGGATTATGTATGCAAGCCGGAACACAGGGGACAAGTGGCATATTTTGCTCTGAATATACCTGTAGACGACCCAAATGTTCAAAATAAGATAGACGGCGTAAATTCTGAACTTTCCAAGCAAAGGCAGGTTTCCTATACACAGGCATTTGTTTATCGCATGAGACAGGAAACCGCTGCACGCGGCTTCCATAATGCACCTATGTTTTTGAGTATTTTCTACGGGTGGGATAACAGTTTTGATTTACCGTCCTATGCCGCTGCCGGCGCAGACGGATATTTCATGAATAATTACAGTTATCCCAAAAGTGCCGGCTATGTTCCTGACGAAACCGCCTCGGATGCCGATTTAATAAATCGTGCAAGGCTATCAATCTCGGTTAGTAAATTCCTCTCTCAGTATAAAGGAAAGCCTCTGGTGGTGGAGTTCGGATTTCATACCATGGAATATAACGGCGGTAAAAAACCCAATCAGACTGCGGGATTGGTTACCAACCGCACTGCAAAGGTACGTGCCATTCGTGCCACCATTGAGTATTATAAAACCATACCCGAATTTCGCGGTGCATTATATTTCGGTTATAATCTCTATAAGGAGGAGGGGAATCCTCCTGCCGTTATGGACTGGACGCTGAAATATCCTGATGAATTACCCATTGAAACAAGATCTACTACCACTTCAAATCGTACGAATGTAACCACAACGAATAAACCATCCGCTGTAACATCTACTAAGGATTCAACTGTAGTGAGCACAGAAACGTCTGACGTTGCGGCTACAGATCATACCACTGAGCATATCGTAACAACCTCAATCGCATCTGAAACCACACAACCAGAGAAAGAGACCGGTTCTTCTGCAATGAAGATTTGGTTGGGAATTTTGGGGGCAGCGACGGCTGTTTTCGGAGGTCTTTTAGCGGTGCTTTTTGGAATTAAGCGCAAGGCGATGAAAGAAAGGGGATAGAATCTTGATAAAATACAGAATATCAACTGTAGTTCTACTTGTAATGGCTTTTTTCTTCCTGTCATTACCGGTTTCGGCTACAGAACAGACCGTTAACAGAATGACACCCTATGATACATACGCCGATCCTGATACTTTCTTGAACGGCGCCGTACTTGATTTGAAAAAAACCGGTGATGTTAAAGGCTGGATTACACGAGAACTCGAAAATATGCGTTACTGTTATAAAATAAATACAATCAACGTTTATGGACTGGAAGACTTTGATGATGGCGATAAAACCGAGCACAAGGATTTTCTTTTTTCAGAGCTTGCTCGTTTGGGAATGAAGGCGGTTGTTCGTATTGAAAGCTATAACGGAGCTACCTTTGCTTTCAGAGAAGCTGACCTGGATTCGGTGATGAACAATTATGATAAGCTGATACGCTATGTTTCGGGTGACGGTAAAAGACAACAAGTAGCATATTTCGCACTTAATATGCCTGTGGATGATGGGCTGGTACAAAATAACTTGGGCGGAGTAAATTCTGCGCTGTCAAAGCAACGACAGGTATCATATGCAACCTCTTTTGTTCGCCGTATGCGTGAAGTCACATCAAACTACGGATTTAAAGATGCCAAAATGTATCTCAGTATATTTTACGGATGGGACAATTCGTATCATACACCGTCTTATGAACCTGCGGGGGCGGACGGCTATTTCATGAACAACTATTCCTACCCCGTAAATGCTCATCAATTACCCGATGCCTCTGCTTCTGATGAAGAGCTAATAAACCAGAATAGGCTTATGGTTTCAATGGTCTCTTATCTATCGCAGTATAAAGGCAAACCACTCATAATCGAAAGTGGTTTTCACACACTGGAATATAATAACGGTGTCGTTACCAACCAGACAGCCGGTCTTGTAAAAGACAGAGAAGCAAAGATTAAAGCAATGAAGGCAACGCTAAAGTTTTATCAGTCATATTTTTCTGAATTTAAGGGTTGGCTTTATTTCGGGTATAACCTGTACAAGGAGGAAGGCAATCCCCCTGCCGTTATGGATTGGAGTCTTGTTTACCCCACAAAAGGGCAGGTGGAGGCGGAGGAAGGATATAGAATCGGCGGTGCTGTAAGTATATCTGACACACAGGCATCAGATGGCACAGCGGTAATGCTGTCAAATAAGGGGGACGGTCTGGCATTCTATGAATGTGCTTCATTGAATCAGATTAAGATAAGATATAAAACCGATAAGAATGTTAGCCTAGGTGTCTATGTTGATGACACACTGAAAAAGACACTGGAACTAAAACCTACCAACGGATATGCAGACGAATTTCTATCTTTAACTGTAATAAAGGGATCACATATGCAGTTGAAGCTGGAATCCAAAGGAACCATGACGGTGGATGCCATCGGCGCGTATGAACAGCTGGAGGCGGAGAACGCAACGTTACAGGGTGGGGCATCCGTAACAGCGGATGAACAGGCATCCAACGGAATGGCAGTCACCGGCATCCTATCTGATAATGACAGTATTACCATGAAGGGTATCCGTGGCGGTGCCCGTATCAAGTTGCGATATAAGGCCGAAAGCGATTGCGTGGTCAAGCTTACCGTCAACGGCGGTGTAACATCGGAAATGACATTAAAAGCATCTCCGTCATATAAAGACATGAGCGTTTCATTGAATGTTCCCATCGGCTCATCATTAGAAATCAAAGGCGTAACAGGAGACGGGTTGTACATAGATTATATCGGACTAAGCGGCGTTGCAAGGCCGGAAGACACTTCTTATAATGATGATGATCAAAAAGGTGGAGGTCTTTCTCCGATCGTTATCGTTATTCTTTGTCTGGCGGCATTTTTGGTGGTTGTTGCAGCAGTAACAATTGTGTTGCTGAAAAAGCCACAACCAAAACAGGAGGAACGTAAATGAAATACGGTTTGCAGATGTATACATTGAGGGATTTGACTGAAAATCAAATGGGAAATACCTTGAGAGAGGTTGCCGGCATGGGGTATGAGGGAATTGAACTTGCCGGGTTTGGAGACTTGACGATTGACGAACTGGCAGAGGAGGTCAAAGAAACAGGGTTATCGGTTATAAGTGCCCATGTAGGTTATCAGGAACTAATAAATCCCGACAAATGGATACAGACAGCAAAAAAAATCGGTACTTCCCGTATCACCATTCCGTGGATGG